>FO203512.1:629483-944224 GCA_000967895.1 Oleispira antarctica RB-8 | reverse complement strand
ATTAATATTATTGGATTAGCCATCAACAAAACCCACACCTTCGTCAATGCGCCTGACAATAAATTAAGGCCAACCACTAAAGCCGCCTTTGCCGCTGTCAAAACCCAAACGCCCGCCGCCATCGTGTAATAAATTACCGTACCAACCGCGAACAAAGCATTTAATAAAATTGTTTTTAAACTGATTAGTCCCATAACAAAATTCAATGCCATCATGATCCCCTTAAAAATAAGAACCCCAGCACCAAAAGCCGCCATTGCCATTTTGGTTAAACCCATCACGATATAAAAAGCACCCACACCCGCCGCCAAACCTAAAATTCCTAATGTTAAATACCCAACCCATTTTGTTAAGTTCGGGAATTCTTGCGTCCAGCCATAAAGTGTTGTCATGCCACCACTTAATGTTTGAAGAAAATCATTTATTGCGGGCAATAAAGCATTACCGAAACCGATACGCACGGCCTCGGTTGCTGCGTGAAATTGTTCCCAAGGATCGACCATGGCTTTAGCCATTTTCACGGCGTTATCCATGCCGCGAATTTTGCCCAGTTTTGTAATGCTATTGCTTAGGCCATCGGTTTGACCCATCAACAATTTAATCAGGCCCACTGCCTCATCAGAGCCAAACGCTTTTTTAAGGTCCAATGATTCGGCTTCGCTGAACGTATCGCCAAACTGACCTTTTAACGTGTTTAGAATTTTAGTCATTGGCAGCATACGGCCCGCGCTATCCGTAAACTGTAAACCGAGCTTTTCTTGTGCCCCAGCAACACCGGATAAAAACGCTTTGTATTTTGTGCCCGCTTCGCTTCCGCTCATGGTTGATTGCAGCGTGCCAAGAATTGCCATTTGTTCGTGTAAAGAAATACCGCTTGAAGTAGCACTTGCGCCAACGCTGGTAAACGCGCCGCTCATTTCTGCGCCCGTGGTTTTGAACATTTGAACAGCTTGCGCGGTTTGTCCTGTTAACTGT
Organism: Oleispira antarctica RB-8; assembly: GCA_000967895.1. Taxonomy (GTDB): domain Bacteria; phylum Pseudomonadota; class Gammaproteobacteria; order Pseudomonadales; family Oceanobacteraceae; genus Oleispira; species Oleispira antarctica. Next base: position 943,249 of record FO203512.1, on the reverse strand, counting down.
TCAACCCATTCAGCCTTACCCATTTTATTGGCTTGATCTTTAAAAATGCCATACATGGTGCCCATGTAGTTGGTGATCGTGTCCGCGTCGGCTTTTGTACCCTTGGCCAGAATGTTTGAAGCGTTAGTAAACTTAGCCAATTCACCATCGACTAAACCCGTAATTGCGCTTTGAATGTCATAGCTTGAACGCACGAAATCTGTAGCGCTTTCACCATAGGCAATACTAAACTTTAAAGACTTAGCCGTTAGCGTATCTAATTCTTTTTGAGCAACATCAAGCGATTTAACTTCGCCCAATGCTTTTTGCATATCGTAAACGGGTTGCATGAAGGTTTTAATGGCAAAGCCAGCACCCGCTAAACCAACAGCGCCGCCACGGATTGCATCAAAACCCTGTGTTGCGTTTTTTTTCATTCCTGAAATAGTATTATTAATTGATTTGGCCGTGGGGCTAACTAAATCTTTTAGTCCAACGGTAAAGGTCAATTTTTCGAGTGCAGACATGCTCATTACAACTAATCACCTTTTCCAAACTTCATTTAACTTTTGCTAAACGCCTTACCAATTCCTTTTGTTACTACGCCCGCCAATGTTTCTACTAAATCAGAATAAAGCCAAACCGCTTCACCCATTGTTTCTTCATCCGGATCATCATCATTCAGCAACCACTTGGCCAAGACTTTAGCCTGGCTAAGTTGATTGCTTTTTAATGACTCTACGACCCGTTCAATTTTTTTACAGAAATTACCAACTCTGGTTTGAACTGCTCGGCCACGGCTTGCGCTAATTCAATGGCAAAACCTTGATCACAATAATCAATCATTTTGTCTTTATCATCAGGATGAACACACTTCACTAAAAAGTTTTCAGACGGTGCAACTTTGTTGTTGGGTAACATTTCGTTTTGCAAACCGTTGAATTCGTTAATTCCAACTTCAAAACGTAGTTCATCTTCACCCACACTTAAAACAACTGCTTTTTTATTCGCTTTAGCCATGATCGTTACTCTCTAAAAATAAATGATTATTTATTAATCGCTTCTTTAATTCCGATTAATACAACAGTACCTAGACCCGTTAAAAACAGACCCATTAAAACCATGCGTCCGTGCATTGTTATTTTTTCACTAATTTCACGCTGCTTACGAGAAAATGCAAGATCACGCTGAACGTTGATAGGATCATCCAAATCAATACCTACTTTCATAAGTGAAGATTTATTGCCTTCTTCAACGGCCTGCTTAATCATTTCTTTCAAATCAGCAATGGTTAAATCCTTCATGTTTGCCCTCCCCATTTTATTTTTTTTTGCTGCTTTCAATTTTTGCCATTAGCAAACCATCGCCCCGCAACTGCAATAAAATAGAATCAACCGTTTCATCGACAATGCGATTAGAACTTAGAGTTTTTAATCGCTTTAACGCTTCAACCAGAACACGCGTTAAGAAACGTTCTAAAACAACGCGCCATGTAATGCGGCCAATGATTGCCTTTAGCGTTTCCCAAACCAGCGTCCAAGTAATACCCGCGCCACCCGTAATTAAAGAAAACAAACCTTTTACAAATTCACTCATCTAAACTTCTCCCCAAACATGGATTTTAAAATCATTTAAGTATTCGTGCGGCTCACCTTCACCACCACGATTCCAAAATTTACTTGCGTACTCTGCCAAACCTTGCAAATCATCTGCATCAGGTAACGGCGTTGGTTCGGTCCATAAATAAACCCGCGCCATGGCCGCCGCAAATTCAACATCAATCAGCAAGCGTTCAACAATCATTGACCGACTGATTAACGGAAACTTATTAGTCCTGGTTAAATACCCCTGAACGAAATCAAACGTGTTTGGCTCCATTTGAAACAACCCCAACGCGGGCCCGCCGTTTAATTGCTTGCAGCAAACAAAACCACGGCTTTCATGTGCGCAAATCATTAATAGCAAACGCACAATGGCTTCATCATTTGGCAAACCAAACTTCTCTAATGAACGTTCAATAGCGGTGCGTACTGTAAGTGCTAATTTTTTCATAATGCTAAGCCCCTACGCCAAATCTAGTTCAGTTGTTTTGGCATACGGCACACCATTGATATAAACGAAGTCTTGACCCGTCACATCAAAATCAATCTTGTGCGTAGTCTTATCGCTGCTGCTAGGATCAATACTCAGCAGGTCAGATACTTTCATATTGCATTCATGCGCGTGAACGTGCATTAGCTCAACACCACGGGCATTACCACCGCCCGCATAGGCATCGATTGGGAACGTTGGTAATTCTTGAAAAGAACCCGCCGCCTTTGCCGCTGCCGTAATTAACATAAAATTAGCGGTATCTACTACAAGTTCACCCGAAGCTGAAATATCACCCAACAGCACCCCATTTGGGCGACCGTTGTTTGTTGCCACCGTTGAATTATCTTCAATAGAAATATTGAACGATTCAAAGTGAATTTTGAAACCCATGATGCGAACATCAAAACTTTTGCCATTAATACGATTTTTCATTAGTCACCTAATTTGTATTAGTAATTATTAAACTGTTTTACAGACTGGTTAAATCAAGCGCTATTTTTGCGCTAATCTGTTTAGGTGATTCGTATGGCGTAACAACCATGTGAATCTCTACTTCTGTTTTACTTTTCCACGTAATCACGATGTCATCAGACGAGGGCGGCTTAATTAAGCCCGGCTTAGTCACACCGCGAATTGTCGTGCTTTTAGATGCGGATCGAACAGGTCGCATAAAATACGTTTGATGATATGCAATGCTGCTATCAGTCGCGTTAAGCTCACGATCTGCAACTTTTTGAATCATCAGAATACGAACGCGGCGGCTAACAAAATCAATCACACGTAAGTTTTCATAAACCTGAAAATCTCCACCTTCCGCGTCTAGCATTGGGTGATCGGCCCAGTAAATGCCATCAAAATTTGTGTAAGACTGTGGCACAGAAAAACGATTAGTCGCCAACTCGCCAAGGTGTGCCATGGTCAACGGCAAACCCGCACTATCAACAGGGGCGATACCCAAGCCAACAACAGAACCCGACCGAACACGCATTGGCGAATCACCAATAGATTGATCAGAGTTAATCAAACGGCCAACCACCACGCCCAAGTTGTTACCGTGAAGCTGTGGCACCAACGCAACACGCGTTGCCACTTTGGTATTATTAATCGCTTTAGTCGCGGCCAAATATACTGACCAAGTTTCACTAGCGATACCTGGCACCGCCGCATGAATACTTAAAAACTTACCGTAAGTGTTGTACGCGCTTACCGCTGCCGCATTTAGCAAATCAACTTCTGCGTCTGTGGTGATTGCATCGACCAACGCAACGATTTCAACGTCAACATCATTAGGGGTTTCAAGCGCGAACTCTAACGCCGTATCCCACGTATACAAACCCGCCACGGCTTTCAATGGGAAAACGTAGCCCGTAAAATCTTCACCCGCGTTCAACATAGCCGCTTCGATGTTTGTTTTTAATACCGAATCTGCAGCACCCAACAACACATCTAAATCAGATTGAGCATTTAAAACATGCAACACATCACGATCAGCTGCATCGTCACCCGTGCCGATGAATAATACGCGGCGTTCAACAGCACTAATGCCACCACTGGCCGTATTCTCTTGCGTTAGTTTTACTTTGCCTAAAGCCATTTAATTACCCACCCTTCAGTTCGAATCAACGTGCTTTCACATCGTTCATTACGTCTTCAATAATTTGTTTGCCCATATTTTTGATTTCACTTTTACTTAAACCAAAAAACGGTCTGGCTGGAACCACAACATTCCAACTTGCTTTTAAATCTTCGTTACCGATTGTTCTAATTAATATGCCCGCATAACCAGTGTTCAAGTTATCCATAATCCAGCGCTGCGAAACTCGTTTTTTTCGTGCTTTCCCTTTTTTTGCACCCGTTTTATAAGTGCCTACACTTCGCGTATAACCCAACTCTACTAATTTTTTAGCCTGGGCTTTTGTCGCATTAGCATCAGGATCTTCGTTCTTACTTTCTTGTCGTGCTACTTTGCCAGCATTAAAACTTTCGGTATAACCATCTTGTTGAGCGCGGGCTATTTTTCCCGTTAATGAATTCTGCCAGCCTACCTTTGCCCCATTCGGCCCCGCCCAAACCTTTACCTTTTTACCCGTCATCATCTTGCGTAATAATTTTTTCTTACGTCCGTTGGCCCTCGGGGAAAACTGGCCGCTGTCTATTGTTCGCTGCTTACTTATTCTTTCCCGTGACTGCTTTATTACTTCACGGCCTAATCTGGTATTTATTTTCTTACGCTGATTGGCGGGCAGCATAAGCGCCTGTATTTGACGTTGAAGCTTTACCGACCCCGTTGCATTAACTGAGAGCATTTAACGTAACCACCTCGGCTACATCTAACCCACCTTCGCCAAAACCCATTTTTACCCCGTCTATAACAATCGGGCTATTTTCAACAGGCACTAAATAAAACGGATCACGAACACCAAAGTTTATTTCTGCATCAACGGTCTTACCGTCATTATCGCTAATATCAACCGATACCGTTTCTAACTCATGTCGATCAAGGCCGTTAACAAATTGATGAACCAATAAACACAACAAACCACCTTGTGCTGCTGGCAGTCGTTCAATCATGCAACACAGGCGGTATTCAAAATCCATGTAATGAAAACCGTCTTCTGTTTCTTTGTTGCTACCTGGCACTATTACGCTGCTTTCAATCCATACATCAAACTGTTTGCGACGAATACAAATCAAAGATTTTTGCTCATCTAGCATGGCTAAAAAATCATTCATTGTTTTCATAATCGTTCGCCTTAAATGCTGTGAATGCCAATCATGCGTTGGCCTTGAATATTGGCAATTGCGCGGGTTGATTGACGTTCGTAATGACTCATCATTTCATCTGCGCTATTTGCTGCATTTTCTGCATTTGGCTTTCTATCCATACTAATATCAGCGCGTAATAAATCGGCCTTGGCCGCACTGTAAACAGCTTGTTTGTATTGAATAACCTTGGCACTAATACCGCCTAGTTGACTTGAAACAACATCTTCAAGCTTATTAAACCCGTTAGCATCACTTGCACTTTTGAACGCCTGCAGCGCTGTATTAATGCGATCCATTGCAGACAACAAATATTGTTCAATAACTTGGTTAGTCATTTCGGCTGGCAAACCATAACCGCTTGAAAACTCTTCAACTGACAAGCTTGTAAAAAACCCATCATTTAAGACTTTTTCGGTCGGTCTTACCGTTGCGCTATTAGCACTGAAACCATGATTCATAAATTACTAACCTAACGAACAATATTTAAAATAAAAAAGAGTGCTTTACCTTATCGGTTTAGTAGTCTCTACCGCTGAAAACGAACAGGGGCACTCTTTAGGGTTGGAAGATGGTTAATCAGTTTTTTCTTCTGTCACCGTTTCGGTTTCAGAAACTGGCCCTTGTAACTTTTCTAACTCGGCCCGCGCTTTGTTAAGTTTGGTAGTCACCTTGGCAGGATTATTAGCTGTGCCAAATTCATCTGCGATTTGTAAATACATCACCGCATCTGCATAGTGCTCACTTTCTAAAGCCAGCGATCCCGCCAACTTGTAATACTTCATCATCACAACTTCTGGCACAGGCCAATGCTCTAGCTGTTTAAACACTTGGGTAAAATAGGGCTCTATTGCATGGCCTTTTTTGAGCTCACGATCTGCCCACTCTAAAACCGCATCAGCAACAAACGTTGCCAAGTTGCGATTGAATTGCTGTGGCATTTTTTGGCCTTGCTCAATCGCCACAGCTGCATACTTTAATGCGCTTCCAATATCACGATTATCAAACAACCACATCATCACCATCACCAATACTGAATTGGCATAAACTTCGGCTGACTTCACATATTCTTCAACATGCGGTAAATATCGAGCTATAAATGTTTTGCGTAATTTGTCACGTTCGCCCGTTGGTGTATTTGCCAACGCGGCTACATCGTTATTTAACGATGATGTTAAAACTTCAAACTGGCCGTAATCTGCAACCGTATTTTCAACGGTTTTAATATCGCCCGCATCTAGGGCTTTTACTTGCTGGGCTTTTTCTGTTTTAGCCAACTGTTCTTTCATGTGTCGCTGGAATGGTGTTGTCATGTTTGCAAATTCCAAAAGGGATTTTTTTAAATAAGCCCCGCTTTTAACCAGGGCTTATTTGGCTACTAACTAATTAGCTAAAAGCTAGGCTTCTTTAAAAATCATGTTGGCAGCATGAACTGCAGACACGGCTTTCAAATTACCAATTGCATAAGCATCGTTTGAGCTAATGTAATCAACAACGCGGTTAGCGTTTGACTCTTCAACAGAATTACGACGCATACGACCTTCTTGGTTGTACAAGTGAAGGTTTTCTAAATCCGTCACCAATACACCCATATCAGGGAACTTAGGCACCTGAATTGCTGGCAAGCCACCGTAAGTACTTGAAAGCTCAGTGATACCCACGGCCTTTTCAGTTGGAGTGCCCGCGTTTTTAGTCAGGCCTTTGCTCACGTCATCCGCAACCAACGCAGCACCTACAATCACGACTTCATTACCGGTGCGATGCTCAACAGGAATAGCCGCGAACAAGTCATAAACCAACGCATCTAAATTCTTGTAATCACCCGCCGCGCCGATGCTAATAACATCAGTCACCAAACCTTCCTTCATGTAACGTTCTGGTGCTTGAGTTTCGATTAGCTTTAACCAACCCACGTTCACATCTTGCCCCAGCGGATTAGCAACAGGATCGGTAGTCGTTGCGCGTGATTCACCATGAAAACCAATCGTGATTTTATCAAGCGCAATCTGACGGCGAACCGCATTCATATAGCGCTGGAAGAAATCTTTATAACGAGCCCACTGGTCAAGCGTGATGTATTTAATAGCCACATCAAATTCAGTAAACGCAACTTCCCAAGATGAACCCGTTGGCCCGCCCAGCATATTTGGCTGACGAACAGCACCGCCCGTAATTTCGGTGCGTTTTGCCAGCAAACCTTCAACGCCCATTTCAAGCGCTTGGCCTTTGGTATCGTCAACGGTTGCCATTGTGATACGCGTTAAGAAATCAGAAGATTCTTGAATCTTGTCATTCAAAACGGTTTCTTGAGGAATCTCGATAGCAAATTCCTTGCTAACATCAGCCACACTAATACCGTATGTTTTGGCCATGCCTGCTAATAATTTGCCATAGAGTTGGCGGGTATTCTTTTTCATATCAATCTCTTTTAATTAGATGATCTGTTTTTGTTTATATTTTTTTAACACTTACAACTAAAAACTAACGAATTAAATAAATTCGATTTCGTCTTCAGCATTACCGCCGTTGGGTGGCACTGTTGTTCCGTCTGATTCTAGTGATAGCGCACTAAACTTAGTTTCCATAGCGCCCATCTTTTCCGTTACCGCCTCTAGCGACTCCGAAATTTTGGCAAATTTCGCCGCGAATTCTTTATCCGATTCTTCACCAGGTGCGCTTTCTTCGTCACCTTCTTTTGCTGAATCAGTTGCGGCTAGCTTTTCAGTAAACGCGGTGAAAGCCTGTGTCATGCCAGTAATACCCGCAATAACATCAACGTTCTGTGCCTGCATTGCTGCAAATTGTTTTTCGTTCATGGGTTCGTCCTCGGAATCCAACTCGTCAAGAGCTGTAGGTTTGTTTGGAAAGAATTTGTGATACAGCTTTGAAATCATACTGGCTTCGTTTGAATCGTCTTCTTCTGAACCTTCAAGTTTGAAGCTCAATGTAAGCGGGTTTGTTTTAATGCCAGTTTTCCCTTTGGCACTAAACATTTTTATTTGAGATGTACCAATAGACGCAGGGGAATCGGTAAGGGCCAAGCGAAATAAATAGTGTTTGCCTTTGCCTTGAAAATCTTCTTCCAAGCTAATAGAAAAGAATGTGCGCTGACCACGTTGATTCATTTCAATCAAACGAATGTTTGGAGAAATACGGCCTTCTAAAATTGTTTCACCGTTTTTATTTTTACCCAAGCGAACATCATTAACGTGCCCATAACAACCGAACCAATCCATTTCATGATCAGCATCAATCATCGCGGTATACACATCGGTATCGTAAGACTCTGCCACTTCAACAAGCCAAGACTCTTCAATAGCGCGACCGTCTACAGTAGCGCCCGCCGTTGCAAAGGTTAAATATTCAGTTAGCAGCATTAAAAAGTCTCTTCTTTTTGATTTCTATAATCGTGTTCACGTTTAAGATTTTTACAATAACGCCTTTCACTACCCAGTTTCAAAGACCAAAATTTCGGTATTTTTCTATTTTTACCCTAATAGAAACAGTTAGAAATATTGAATAATATTTTTATGATTTGCCGCTATAAACTGCAAGAATGAAATATTCAGACGAAACCAAAGAACTCTGCAAACGCCTTTTTTTAAAGCGCGCACGAGTACCCGACATTGAACGAGAAACCAAAGTTCCCCGCCGTACTTTGTACTATTGGATTAAATCCCTTAATTGGGATGACTTAATTCAAGTAGACGAAGTAATGGACGCGTTTAATCGTCGTTTGGTTACGCTCATTAATAAAGACGATTTAAACGACAAAGATTTAAACGCTATCGATCGTTTAATGGTTGCACGCCAAAAAGAAATTAAACTTAGAAGCGCTGGCAGTGAAGGAATCATAATGGCAGGGGCTGACCACGTTCAGCGCACAGCGCCATTAAAAGAAGAAAACATTGCAGAAGGAAAAAGGCGCGCACGAAGTGGAAGCCGTGGAAAGAATGATTTTCGTGATATTGATCCAGACGATGTTGAAAAGAAATTTTACAAAGGTCTTTTTCAGTATCAAAAGGATTTATGGACCGCACGAAAAAAACGCGTTCGTAATATTTTAAAGTCACGTCAAATCGGCCTTACTTATTATTTCGCCCGTGAAGCTTTTGCGGATGCCATTATGACAGGCAAGAACCAAGCGTTCTTATCTGCATCTAAAGCACAAGCCCAGTTATTCAAAAGTTATATCACATCGTTTGCGCTTGAATGGTATGACGTTGAATTAAAGGGCGGCGATAAAATCACGATTCGCACCGATCACGGCGATGCTACCTTATTCTTTTTAAGTACCAACAGCTCAACCGCCCAAGGGCCAACGGGTAACGTTTATATTGACGAATGTTTTTGGGTTCGCAATTTCAAAAAGCTTAAAGATTTAGCGGGCGCTATTGCCTCTCACAAACACTGGCGCAAAACTTACTTTTCTACTCCTTCCACCAAGTCACACGAAGCGTATGCGCTGTGGGCGGGCGAAGAATACAAAAAGATTCAAAAGCACCGCCCCGAATTACCCGCATACAAAGAACCTACCCGTAAACAATTACGCCTTGGGGTTGATTGTGTTGATGGTACATATCGAAAGATTATTACTATTCACGATGCGTTAGCAGGTGGCTGTGGCTTATTTGATGTAAAACAACTGCAGCTAGAAAACGATCCCGAAACGTTTGCGCAGCTTTACGAATGCAAATTCATTGATGATACCAACAGCGCATTCAGCCTAGAGCAATTATTAAACTGTGCTAAATCTGATGTGCGCTGGTCTGATTTCAAACCGAATCAATTACGACCGTTTGGTGATGGCCTCGTTTGGATTGGGTACGATCCTGCCCGTCATCGTGACAGTGCCGAAGTGGTCGTATTGGCAGTACCTAAAAATGCCAAAGGCAAATTCCGAGTTCTGGAAAAAATTACGATGCAAAATCAAAACTGGACGCATCAAGCCGAAGTTATTCGTGGTTTAACCGAAAAATACAATGTGGATCATATTGGTATTGATGCTACTGGCCCTGGTAGTGGTGTTGCTGAACGCGTTAGCGAGTTTTTCCCAACCGCCATGATCATCAACTACACCCAAGAAGTGAAAACACGTTTGGTATTGAAAGCACAAGAAATCATTAACGATGGCCGGATTGAATGGAGTGAAGAACATGTTGATATACCACAAGCATTCTTAGCTATTCGTCGGGCAAGTACCGGCACGGGCATTACTTACGTGGCGGCACGCGATAACAACATAGGTCACGCGGATGCGGCTTGGGCATTAATGCACGCGCTCATCAAAGAAGGTCTTCAATCAACGGGCGCTAAGAAAAGCTCTTACGTTATGGAAATGGCAGCATGATAGATAAATCTGATAACTCGTCAAATAGCAGTGTTCAACGTATTAACGACCAATCGCTAAGTTTTAGCTTTGGCGAACCTGAACCCGTTAATAACTGGGCCGATATGATTGGAACTTTTTATGATTCGATGGGCGAATATTACAGCCCCCCGATTTCTACAAAAGGGCTAGACACATTAACCAGGGCTAATGGCGTTCACCGCCGCTGCATTAATTTTAAAGTTAATCAAATGGCGATTGTTTTTGTACAAAACGGCTTAATGAGTTTGCGCGATTTTCGCCGCTGCGCCCGTGACCTTGAAAGTTTTGGTAATTTTTACATTCAAGTTAAACGCAATGGCTTTAAGCAAATTACCCGCGTTGTTCACGTTCCCGCGTTAAACATGCGAAAAGGTAAAAATAACAAATTTAAATTGGTTCAAGGTATAGACCCTGATATTGAATTTGTGCCAGGGGAAATTCTACACGGCTTTCATTACGACACGGGCCAAGACATTTACGGCATACCCGAATGGATCGGCAGCTTGCACGATGTTTTCTTGAACAGTGAAGCAACACTATTCCGCCGCCGTTATTATAAGAATGGATCTCACCTAGGGTACATTCTTTACACCAGCGATCCTAGCCTTGATAAAGACGTTGAAGACAATTTGCGCGAAACAATTGCGGCGGGCAAAGGCGCGGGCAACTTTAAATCGATGTATATCAATATTCCCAATGGCAAAGAAAAAGCCGTTCAGATTATCCCCGTGGGCGATATTTCACAAAAAGACGAATTCGAGCGGGTTAAAAACATCTCTGCCGACGATATTTTGATAGGCCACGGCGTACAAGCTAGCCTGGCAGGTATGAAGCCCGACAACGTGGGCGGATTTGGGGATATTGAAAAGGCCGAACGTTTCTACCGAAATAATGAAGTCCGTGCCCTTGTTCAACCGTTTTTAGAACTAAACGATGAGCTAGAAGGTAAGCGTTTTGAATTTAATTTTGACCTAAACTCAGTCAATACCAAAGATTGACACCCTAAAAAACCTTGTAATTAGTAAGTTGATATGAAATATGGCTATAATGTGTCGAAAGGTCACTACATGAGAACACACACAAAAATGCGTCTTAAATGCCCAGCTTGTAAAATTAAAGCCCGTATCTACACACACCCGGCTTCAACGGAAGAAGTAAGCAGTGTTTATGCGAAGTGTACAAACCATTCGTGTGAGAAAAATGGCCATAGTTTTGTAACTCAAGTAGCGTTCACACATTGGGTGGATCCTAAAGTTGCGGCGGTTCAAATTTCACTAGACCTCCTTTTTCAAAATTTGCCAGCCGATGCCCAAAAGCAATTTTTAGCAACAGCCAGCCAATCGATGCAATCTTCTTAATTTATACCCTCCCTTCTCAATGCCTTTTCCGCTTCATCTAATTTATTTCCTAACTGCTCAAGGATGAGCACAAAACCCAGTGCCTCATCATCACCGATCACCAAATCTTGACCCGCCCCCTTGGCAGCAATAAACGCACAAACCGTTTTATTGATTGCACTGGCTTCTTGCAGACGCCCCATCACCAGACCACTTTCTTGGCTACTTATGTTCATTCCGTTAATCCTTGAACCTTTTGTACATTATCTACATGTTTCCATTTCAGCATTAGCACTATTCACACGCGTAAAATCAACAACATTCAATCGCTATTGATAAAATAGCTTCTAATGCTTGGTATGGATAATACAGATAAAAAACAACTTTAGGGCGCACAGAAGCGCGTGATTGAAAATGTTAGCTAAACTAAACGCATATATGCTTTAGGCTGTTTAAGTGATTTCACAAACCCGTAGTTACAATACGAATCAAGACAATGCCGACACTTGGAACCACAAGGACACAGGCAAGCATTTAGCGAGCATTCGCCTTGAATGGCTCGGAATGTATCAATCACAACTTGCAACCGCTCTAAACTGCTCAAAAGATCATATAAGCCGTGTTGAACGCGGCAAAAATGAATACACCCTAAGCCAGATCAAAAAACTTGAACAATTAACCGGCGTTTCAATTGAGCACATGCTAGAAATTGAGTCACCTGCTAAAGCATCTTGGATTCGTGAGTACTCATCACTCAGCGCTAAACAACGTGATATTTTTGATAACTTAGCAAAACAAGCTTTAAAACTGGCACAGTAGAAAAACCGCGACCAAAACAGACTGATACAAAAAAGCCCGCGCTGGCTAATTAGAGGTTAACCAGGCGGGCTTTGTTTTTACTAATGTTCGCTATTTATCGCGGTAATCAGCGATCATTTTTTTAATTGTTTCGGCAGCCTTGCCTTGCATGGCTTCTTCTGGTGTTAACAAGCTGCCCGTTTGAAACGGCATGGCAATATCAAAGTTGGCGCCTTCACCGCCCCCTGTTTTTTTATAAAACGACTTTTGCAAGAATAAACCAAGATTCTGACCTTCTAATTCAAGCGCGAAAAATTCGCCGTTTTGCTGCGTTGAAGTTAACGCAGGAATACCGGTTAAATACATAATACCCGAAAGCATGGCTTCACCCGATTTAATCGATTCGCCATTATTTTTACGGAAATAGATATTTAGGTAATTGGCTTTCAATTCGCTATCAGTAATCACGCTAATTTCTAAACCGTCACTGCCTGTGGATTTAGCTTTAATGAACTTGGCCTTTAGGATCGTGCAGTTATACGCGCCGCCATTGACTACAAATTCAGAAATGCCCGCTTCTGCAGCCAAGTTTTCATTCATTTGGAAAATTGGTACCACGTTTTGTGCTGCGTTCATTGGTTGTGCTGCTGGTTGGTTTGCTTGGTACATTTTACTTACTCACTTTAGGTTTTTGGTTAAAGCGGGGATTAACCCGCTTGATTTTGGTTAATGAAAATATCTTTTTATTTCTTTTCCAAGCCATTCACCGACCTGAACAGAAACACCGTTTCCAATTTGTTTATATGCTGAACTATCAGAAACAGGAAAAACAAAAGAATCCGGCAAGCCTTGAAGACGGGCGAACTCTCTAACTGAATAAGGCCGAACCCCTAACGGGAAACGCTTATCAACAACTAAGCGCGTGCTTTTATCTTTTGCGTAATGAGCAACACACGTTGGAGCAATATCACCTTTGGCCGGATCACTAATAATTGGCAAGTCTCTATATTTTCCACCCATACGCGCGGCAATTGCTTTTGGTAATGTCACATTAGGTTCTTTTTCTAATATTTCAGCCAATGAAATAGCCCGTGTGTTTTCAGGTGGACGTATGGCAAAGCGTTTTTTGCTACCAAAAATAATCAAACGGTTTCTTCTTTGCGGTAACCACAATTCAGATTGAATAGGGCAAAATACTTGCACATAGTAATCAGGCATTTTCGTCATTGCTTCCATGACTATTGGAAACGCTTTCATACCTGGTACATTTTCAATGGAATACACTTCTGGCCGCTCAATGGCAACATGGCGCAACGCATGAAGAAACAATTCATCACCCGTTCTTGTTTGATGAATATCAGCTATTGAACTGTATTTAGTGCAAGGGTATGTAAAAACCATCACATCACAGCCATCTTGTGTAAGTACTAATTCTTGTGAAATATCACAATGCTTAACATGATCACCAATATTTGCTTTGTAAGTTTTTACAGCGTTCTTATCGATTTCAAAAGATTGTTTGATATTAACGCCAGCTTGTATCAAACCAACGTCCATCAAACCAGCACCACAAAAATAGCTTTTAACATCGATCATGCTACTTCCCACCCTTTTCCGCTTTCGCGTTTTGTTAAAAATCTATCTTCAACCAAGGCTTCAATTTCTGCTTTGAATGCTGCATAGCTGAAACCCAATTTTTTGGCTTCACGTACACTGGGTACGGCTTGACGCATCTCGATCACATGCCTTAATTTTTGTTTTGCTATTGCATTCGTTTTTACTGTTTTGTTTTCGTTTTGTTTTGCTGGCTGTTTTGTTTTGTTCGTTTGTTTTGCTTCCTGTTTTGTTTCCTTGGCAGGGCTTTCTTTAACAGGGCAAAGACGCAACAACACCACGGCCAGTACGGGCACAAAATCAGCAATAGCGGCAAAGATGAACCATGCGATAAATCGATAGGATTCAAGAATGCCCACCATGGCCGAAGCGCTGCCCACGGCTTCGGCTTTGTTATCACGCAATGATAAGATCAACGCGGCCAGTTCGTTTTCTACTTCAACCGCTTTCAATCGTTTTTGCCCAGCGTCCCAAGCGTTGCCCGCCTGCTCTGATTTTTCAGCATTCGCTTTCAAACCTGCAATGGTGTTTTTCTTGCTGTTGATCAATTCAACGGCCAACTGATAACCCATGCCGCTGGTGTTTTGTTTTTGTTTCATTTCGTTATAACCACTTTCAAAAAAGAAAACAGAACCCGCAACCGATACAGTCATTAAGACCAGTACAGCCAACCCACACAGGCCCGCTAATAAATCGTTTTTTCTACTGCGCCAAAATGCGGCTTGATCTGCAAAAACTATTTGTGCCAATACAACGAAAAAAGCAAACGTACCCGCCAACAGCTTTTCAGCATTCGCTTGAAATACCGAAGTGAACAACATAACTTCGCTATAAACCGATACTGAAAATAGGCCAGCGGCTACGATCAGCAAGCCCAGCTTCGAAAAAGTCATATTTTTAATTTTGAACGTAGTCATATTAAATTCCATTTTTAAACGTGATTAACCCATCATTTCCAAGCCACGCTTTGAAAGCGTGATTCGTTCTGGTTTTTCGGCCTGAATCTTTTTATAAATTTCTTCACGGTGAACTGAAATTGATTTAGGTGCATCAATGCCGATCTTCACTTGACTGCCTTTCACGCTAAGAAAATTAATTTTAAGTTCTTTGTTTAATATATAGCACTCACCAAAATCAGAATAAGCAGCCCATTCGCCACCATTACCAATCTTTGAAATATCAATTACTGTAAATCTGACGTCACCTAAACCTATCGAATCGACCACTATTCTTAAATCATCACCGATCACCAAGGCTTCACCGACTCTACGAGTTAAAATTAACATTCTGCTTTCTCCATTGCGTTGTTTATAGATCTAATTACAAAGTCTTCTTGGCCGCTGGCTTTCGCCTTATTAACCAATAAACGAGTTTCTTCAATTGTGACCAGGCGCAAAACCCCTTCAAATAAATTTGGGCGCTGGATTTTTAATCGTTTTAGGTACGCGGCTTTCACCATTGGCTCTAATGCGGCAATCTCGATTGCATCTAAGCGTCTAATAGGAATATTCAGTTGCGTGTTTTTCATTATTTTTACGGCCTATTCAAATCAAAAAGAGTTTGTTGTTGCTGGGCTTCGGGTTTCTGTCCGAAGCCTTCAACCGACCCAGTACAGTTATTGACACCAGTCCAAGGCGCGCAAAGCGCTTTAAAATCAAGAGACTCAAGATCAAGATCAAAAGATTCAGGAGCAGCAACCACCAAAGCCGTTAGCAAGTCATCAGCAACCGCAACCGCTTCTCCAAGCTTTGCTTCATTCATTGCCAGCTTCTTAGCAACGTTAGTTGCGCGCACTTCTGCCGCTTCGGCTTTCGTGGCGTTAATAATGGTCCAATCGTAGAAGCGGGTTTTCTGACGAATGTGGTTAGACTGATTATCTTCAACCGGATACGGAAAACCTTCGGGCAAAAAGTTAAGGCTTAAATCAATGCCTTTTATTTGATCTATAAATTCGCCGTAATAATTCACACTTGGTTTTTGCAGGGTTAGTGGGAACACTTCGCCCGTTTCGGTATCAACTGATTCAATAATGTCATCAACCGTTTTAGCGATTTTATAAAGTGACAAACCATGTTGATCAGAAAAACGGCAATACCAGCACCAAGCATCTGCTGCATGTTCAAAGCTTTCTAACTTATCGATGGCCGATTTTAAAAGAGGGCTCATTTCCGCTTCGTCTTCTTCTGAAATATTCGCTAGTCTTCTAAGCTCGCGCCATTGGCTAACCTTTGGCCCGCCTACTTGCTGAAATTGACGCAAGCCATTACGTGACGACCAACCGACAATACTTTGCGCGCTTGCCCTGGCATCCTCGCCATAGGTATCAACATCGACATGCTCACCATCAATGTTTTTAGCAACATATTTAGCGATATAACCCGCCGCAGAATATTCCTTGCCTGTGGCTTCGTTCAAACCCTGCTTGATTTTGGTTTCATCAAAACGTGCTTTATAAGCGCCGCGCTCATTGCCGTCTTCTTCCATTGCGTATTTACGCAAAAAAGAACGCACTTCACTTTCATGACGCGGGTTTATAAATAAAAGAAGATGCCAATGCGGTGTAGCATCATGATGAGGCTCTGCAACACGAAAGCCGAAAAACTCCCACTCTTCGTCTTTGTCTTTTGTAATGCGCTTAGCTTTAGAACGAAATTTTGCCCAAAGTTTGCAAAGATAATCTTGTGCTTCTTTTTGACCAGAGCCCTGAAACTTTTTATTTCTATGACCGCTCAAGTGATGAGAGTGGTATTTTGATGGACAAGTAATTGTGAAAAACCAAGCATTAAATTGGCGTTCTTTTGCGTACTGCTCAAAGCCTGCGATTCTCACCATCAATTCAGCTCTACGAATAGCAGGGTTTGAATTACTCAATTCTGCAAGATCAGCAAGGGTATATTGATCACCAACGTTGTTTTCTAAAACCACGTTTTCCATGTGTTCAAAACCTAATTGCTTTGAACGCTTGTGCTCACGTTTGCCAACTTCTGAACAATACATTGAACGGGCTTTATTAATAAAACCCAGTTCGCGTGAAATCTTTTCGATACGGCGGGCCGAAAAACGTTTGATTTTACCGCGCCACCATTTAGCGTCTTGCAAGCGTAATGCAAAGCCGCGAAATTCACCGCGCTTCACCACGGTTTCTAAATCTTCTGATAACTCATGGCGATCACATACGTTTTGAATGTGCTGAACGGCTTTTTCTTCATCACCAAATTGCATGTAATTAGCTAAAATGGTAATGCACTTAATTGAAAGCGTATTGGCATAATCAGAAACGGCTTCGTCTTGAGTATCAGTAATTACGAAGTCACCAAACTTAAAACTTTCTTGAAGTTTCTTTAAACGAATATTGGCATCCTTAAGACTTTTATTTTTAGCAACACGCTGCCATTCATTCACAAGCGCTGTTGAATAATATTTATTACAACGATTAGCAAGCTTCTTAGCCTCACCCAGCCAGAAATCAGGATATTTTGCTTTTGGTGCGCTGACTAATGCGTATTCAGCAAGATTTTCTATAACAGCCATTACGCAACACCAACCAAGTTAGATTTTTTAATATTTTCAGGCGTTGAATAAAATCCCGTCATGCGGCGGTGAATTTCTGATTTTGCGCGTTGCTTTTTAAATTCTTCATTAATCAACTGCATAATCTTCATTGCATGCTCAAACCCCTGACAAAGATCAAAATATTCTTTCGTACTTCTGGCGTTCTCATTAGTAGTCTCTAACTTAATTACGCCCTGTAAATACTCGCTTTGCTTTTTATCTAATAATGAATAGATGAACGTCAAATCATGGCCGTCAAACTCAATCGGTTTTGAGTTAGCAATTGAACGCAGCAACTCAGGAGATATATTATTATTGACCATTGGTGCAACGGGGGTTGCCTGGCTATTAAAACCCGCGACTGGCTGAGTATAATCACCGCATTTTGGGCACCATTCGGTATCTTCTAAGCGAGTGGTTTCTAATGCACAATCAGGATTGGTACAAACAACAGAGATATAACCCATAAAACACCCCAACGAATAAAACCAAATAAAAATAAAAACGCTCTATAAAGAGCAAAACCGAAAATAAAAAAAGGCAGTTAGCGCTATGGCTAACAACCCCAATAAATATCACGCGCTTTAAATTGCGCGCTTAAAAAATAATGAACTTGCTTAATAGCCGAATCATCTAAAAATATTTGCATATCACCCATGGTCAAAATACGCTGTTCAACAAAACAACGAACTGCATTTGGCTCAACCGAAACTCCCGCCGTATCATTTGAAAAAACAGCAAGCACATTCGGCGGTAAACCATGACCGCCCTGAACGCGAATACTGTTCACCATGCCCTTTGACTTAAAACTTAACTTTGTAGCACCCATCACTTCACCGCCTTTAATATTCTCATTTCAAAATGGCCATTCATCTAAATATTCTAGTTCTGCCAAACGCTTTTGATTCTTTTTATAACGAGTTCTAAGACCCTTAAATAACCTAAGTTCTCTCTTAAATATGCTTAAACTTCTCGCATATTCATGAATGCAAAAAACGCCCTTGCGATCTTCAATTTTATTTTCCAAGCCCGAAATACATTTACGGTGATTATTTATTTGAAACTGTATTGCCTCCCGCTCTGATTCATAAAAACCAAATGGAAAACCATTCTCGAATAGAAAGTATGTTATTTGCATTCCGTGAGTATTTTCATAACAAAGACGGCCCAGAGTTTGGCTATAGCAATCACCAAACGGAAAAAATGCCATCCCTTCCCACCACTCGGGGCAGTCCTTTTCAATAAGCCAACAAAAGCCAAGTATTCTTTTAGGCTTCACCAACCCTTCACGAATTCGCAAGTCATACGAAATAAGCGCCTGACCATCAATAAATTTAATAGGCATCGGCATTGTCATTCCCATTACTTCACCGCCTTTAATGCTGCTTTGTTTTTTGCTTTGTTTGCACGGGCCGCACTTCTTGAAAATGCGGTTCTAGCCGACTCCATCAATTCAAACTGATCTTTTAGTCTTGGGTTTTGATCAATCAACCAGTTCAATAAATCTTTTTCTAAAAAACGAGTATTACCAGCAATACTAATTTCATTGGGCGCATCACCTTTCCTACGTAATCGATTTAATGAAGCGTTCGACATGCCCAAAAGTGCTGCCGCTTGGCTAACGTTGTATTTCTTTTGCTCTAGAATATTCAGCGGATTTTGATCAATAGCTAACATGATGAATTCCTTTTTAAAGTGCGCTTGCAATGGAGTGGGTTTTAACAATGTTTATGTCTTTAAGATCACTGATCAATAATTCGGTAAAACGATCTACGCCAAAAAAGCTTGGCTCAATTCCACGGGCATACTTCACGCCCATTTCACCGGTATGAACCACGTCTAATTCCATTTGAAACATAACGTCGGTTATTGATTTTTCAGTTTGTGAATCTTCGGCATACAGAACAACGGTTTTGCCAACGCTTTCTTTAAAGCCGTCTTCAAACTTGGTTAGCACATATCCGACCATGCAAACTTCAAGGCGGCGCAATTCAGAAAAAGCCTCTGCCCATGATTCGTTGAAGTTTTCTTCTTCGCTTTCGTCATAGTGAATTTCAAAGCTCATTGGGATCATGCCCAATGCGGGGGCAACTGCGTTAAGGTGGTTTTTTAGTAACATGCTCATAATTAATTCCGTTTAAAGAGGGTTTATTGAGTGATTGCTGATTGTGGCTTGGCTTCAACTAAGTGCGGGTTTTGCTCGGCAACCCATGCTTCAAGCTGGCTTTCTAACCAGTATTCGCTAAGGCCCAAGCGCATAGGCTTTGGCATTACGCCTGCATCACGCCATTTCGATACAGTCTTCCCAGTCACCCCCAAAAATTCGGCCGTCTGATGAGTATTCAAGCGTTTTTGTGACAGAAGTGTCATTTTTCGTCCCCTATATGGTTAATTACTGGCCTACATATAGGAAAAGAGTCTACTATTAGGAACATCTGCGAACCTTTTAAGAACTCATCCCATATATCGGATGATAGAAAGATATATCCTATATATCTGACTGTCAACCAATAAAACGGATTTAACCCTAAATTTAGGACGAAGCTATGGAAGCTATTCAATTCAACTCAAGAATAAAACTAATTGTGGAGCGCTTTGGAGCAAAGCAAATCTCAGAGAAGACAAACATCTCCTCATCCCAAATTCACCATTTAAAATCCAAAGGCGAAACAACAGGTAAAAACATTATTGACATAGCCGAAGCAACCGGAGTAAACCCACTTTGGTTACTAAACGGTGAGGGCCCAATGATGAAAGGCGATCCAGAAATAACTCAGTCACCCGCGCCTGAATTTAATGATGATGAAATCGAAATGATCAACTTGTTTCGTTCTGCGTCCCTACAAACAAAAATGAAAGCCTTTCAGGTTTTAAACGAAGATAAAAATAATTAAAGGAATAATTATGATCACTCTCAAAGAACTTTTAACACTTGGCCCCCTCGCTGTTCTTATATTTTCGGGCATTGCATATTACTTTGGCGGTAAAGGATGGGCGATTGGTGTAGCTGTTTTGCTAATTATTGGCATGATCGGAAATCTCATTGAGATTTTAAAGAATAAGTTTCAACAATCTGAAACTAATTCAGATTCAATTATTTCAACTTCTTATTACTCTGATGACGATATTGACTACGAAGAAGACGAAGTTGAAGAAACCAAGCCACGTAATAAATACATAGACAAAATTCAATTTGAATACCGCACGGCCAGTGGGAATAAACAGACCTATACCGTCTTAGTTTACAAAGGATTAAGGGGTGATTTAGAGGGATGGTGTATTGAGCGCGATGGGATCAGAACCTTCTTGCCCGAAAGAATTGTAAATAAGGAAGTGACTAAACTTGATACAGGTGAAGTACTAACTTTAAAAGATTGGCGCGCATCGTTTCGCAATTCTAAGGTGTCATAACATGAGACAAAGAATATTTCATGATAGTCACGGAAACTTATGCGGTGAATTTCCACACGATCCCGAAGTTGGTTTTATTGCACACAAGCGCGGATTGCGCCGCCGCTTAGTAAGCGCTGCTGATTGTGAAAGTATGGGAAGTGATGCCGCTATGACGTTGGCGTTTTCTAAGTACTCGCTAAAAGAGAAAGAGATCAGAGAAAAACAGTTCGTTAAGAATGAGAGCAAAGCGCGATCTGATCACGAACGTAAAAATATTACGGTGAATGACGCGGCCAAGGTTTGGTTTTCTCATTTAGAAATAATGGTTTCAACCAAAACGCTGAATTTGTATAAACAGACTATTGGCATTTATTTGAATGAGGTGGGTAATCATCTGTTAAAAGATTTTTCCCGTGATCACAATATTACGTTTTACAAATCCCTTACCGAATTGCATTCGATTAAAAACCCTGCTCATTTAATCAGCGCATCAACTCAAAACATGCACATGCGCCAATTGAACATTTATTTACGCTGGGCATACGATAACGAATATCTAGACAAAGTGGTTCGTTTGAAAAAAGCCAAGGCTCCGACCAAAGAAATGGAAGTTTTCAGCATTCAGCATCTTGAACAGCTAAAAGCCCATTTATTGATTCAAATTGAACAGGCCGACACACCACGGAAAAAGGTTAACACTGTAAACCTTTTGCGTGCGTTCAATATGGCCACGTCTTGCCTAATGAGAAAAGGCGCGATAGCTTCTCAAGAGCTAAAAAACATCGATATGAATGCGCGAATTATTAAGATTCGTGACGTGCCTGAATTGAACTGGAAAAACAAAGGTTACAAGTGGCCGAACAAACCAATCAATAAATCGTTTTATGAGTTTTTAGAACAAGACTTGGCCACACGCGGGCCAAAAGAGAAATACTATTTAGACAATGGTAACGGCCAACCGTGGTACGCCGATACCAGCGCAATTTCTAGATCAATGACTAAATCATGCAATGCTGCTGGCTTGCCCAGTGGCGTAAAACCGTTTCATTGGGGAATGAGAGCGGCATTAATTACGTGGCTTTTGAATGCCGGCGAATCACCACAAAAAGTGCAGCAACTAGCCGATCATGCCAGCATTCAAACAACGATGAGATATTACAACACACGGGAAGCCAGCCAGCGTGATGCGGTTGATATATTGCCTAGTTTTTAGTTAATCCCTGCCGCAATCGTGGCAGATCGTATTACCAACGGCATCACCTGGGAAGAATCGTTCAAAGTTTTCACTTTTACAATCGGGGCATTTTTCAGGGTTTAAAATGCTATTGGCCTCGGCGTTTAGCAGTGAACGAATGAATTGCTGTAGCTTCATTTCACGCGACTGCGCCACTTTAACCCACGCGGCTTTTTCTTCTTTAGTGCACCGGCCTGAGAATGTGCCGTCTAATGTTTCGGGTTTAGCCGCGTTGCGTTGGCCTGCCATGCCGTGTGTTTTAGTAGTCATAATTGATTCCAAAAAAAGCCCCGAAGGGCTGTGGTTAAATGGCTACCGGCTCACCGTTTTCATCAAACTCAACAATAGTTACATCGTTGCCAGAAAATACTAAAGCACCTCCGTCTTCTGTATAAATTGTTGAAGTCTCTTTTTCGAAGTCTTGCTCAATATCGCAGTCAAAGTTTTTTTCAATGATTTCTAAAGTAGATTCCTGAAAAGGGATTCCGTCTTCGTCTGTGATTTTTGCTGCATCTACGATACCGAAAACCAAACCGCTTTCGTTCTCTATGTAGATTACGCCATTTTCGTTTTGAGAGATGATGTTGATTGTGTTGTAAGTGCTCATAATCTTAATTCCATTTCTTAACTAGATTCGGTCTAGTCCGATGTCGCTGTGTTGCGGCCATGTGTTTAATATACTCTCTTAAATCCTAATTGCAATACAATTAGAATCTTTATTTTAAATTGATTTTATCCTCCTTATTTTTAACCTGATAGTGTCAAAAAGGTGTCAAACGTAAACCGTATTTAAACCAAGCCCTTTAGTTTCAAAGGCTTACAGTCGAAAGCCTTTCGCCTCATAATCGGCAGGTCCCCCGTTCAAGTCGGGGCGGGCCCACCATTTTTACTCGATTTAGGACGCAGTGTTTAAACACTATTAGCGTCCTTTTTTGTGCCTGCTATTTACGCTCACCACGCTTCATAATCAAGCTCGACAGCTGTCTTCTTTCTTTAGGTGACAAGTATTCCCCCACATCGGCCAGCAAGCTCACTCGCTTATCCATCTGCGTTTGATGCAATTGATTCAATGCCTGAACCGCGTGTTGATACGCAACTTTATCAAAAGGCTCTTGTTCAAAAACTTGCAAAATGTTTCTTCGTGCAAATTTCATCTGTTCTTTATCTGTACGTTTTAATACTTTAAGTTCGTTAAGCCGTTGCTTAAATAGCGCATTTTTTTCGGCGGGTAATACCGCGAGTATACGAGATAAACGCTGTTCCATTTGCTCAGACTTGTGGCCGCGATCGAAATGGTGCTTCGAGAACCCACCACTTACACCACCGAGAATAATGCCCACCAGCAGCACATTCAAAAAAACAGACAGTGAAATAAACGTTTTCATTTTTTTATTCATAATAATTAACCTCTGCAAGAAACAAGCTGTTTAAATCCTCTTCAACGGATGTTGTCTGCAAAGTACTCTCATCCCTTAAGTTTATGCCAAGCTCACTTGCAATATTACTTGTAACAACCGCTTCTGTTATAGCATTACTCTGCCAACCAAAAAGTATGCCTACTAACATGCTACACGCTAATGCATAACCTGGCTTGGGGATAATAAAGCTGTTAATAATTTGTTTAAGCAAACTTTCTTTATTGATCGCCTTCGATTCATTGCATGCCTTAGTGCTAGCTTCTTGTATCGATTTTGAAATAATTCGCTGCGCTAAACCCAAGTTTTGCGGTACTGGCGCTGCACTCCTTAATAACTGATTGAGTTTTTCATCACTTGTTTTCATGATCATCTTCCTCAGAGATACTAAGCTGTGCTTTCAATGCCGTTTTAGCACGCATAATTAACGACTGTAATGCCTTTAAACGAATGTCCATAATACTGGCGGCTTCTTTATTGCTCAGCTCTTCATAAAAACATAAGTTAAGTGCTGTGCGTTGTCTTTCTGGTAAATTTTTAAGTGCGGTATCAATATCAGAAAGCTGCTGTGAAGTATGATCTTCTTCAGCAGCAGCTTCTTCATAATCGTTATCAACCAGAGAAGATTCTTGCGAAGATTTTTTCTTATTTAAGTCATAACAGGCATTAACGATAATTCGATAAAACCAAGTTTTAAATTGAACGCCACGTTTTTGCTGCCACAACGTTGGCTTGCGCCATAATTTAAGAAAAGATTCTTGCACAATATCTTCAGCATCAGACTGATGGAATAGGGTACGGTATGACAGCGCATAAAAACGATCAGAGTGTCGTATCACCAGCTCTGAAAATGCCTCATGATTAAACGCTTGAATTAATACCATAAGCTCCTCATCGGTCTGTTGCTTTAGACTTTTCATAGAGTGATCCATCAAGATAATATTTATTCAGTATCAGAGCCTTTAGAGCCTTTTTTACCTTTAGAGCATTTTTTGCCACGATGCTGTTGTTTTTTATAAGACTTCATTTCAGATTTGCTCACTAGGCCATCATTATCGGCATCCATTTCGGTAAAGTGCAGAGTATGAAAATTAATGATTTCTTCCTTAGATAAGGACTCATCACCATTAGTATCAATTAAGGAGAATTTTTTCATGCCAGGAGAATGGCCGCCTCGATGTTCCATGCCAGCAAAGGCAAGAGTTGAAGCACTAGAAAGGATGATTGCAGCAATAATATTCTTGTTCATTTTTTCACCTGTATTTAAGATACAAATACTCTATTTAAGTATTTGTATCTTTATACGAGTGAAAGTCTAAAAGTCTTCGTTACCGTTTAAATTAATACATTTTTACTTCTAGTGCTGCCACTAACGCATGGGCTTTTTCAGCGGTTTCAACGCCTCGATCGGTCAAATAACCACCGTCAATTTGGGTAATCATCCCTTTGCTATGTAAACGCTCTGCAGCCTCAACGAGAGATATCTCCGCATCATGGTGCACTTTAATGCCTTCTTGCATTGAACGCAGGTTAAATTTCACAAGCAAATTCAGTTCATCTACAACGTTGTCGTGATATGGCATATTGCTTTCCTATAAGCATTTATTGTTCATCCAGATTACTCTTGCAGTTCCTTGTGTCAAGACACAAAAAAGGCCTAATTATCAATTAACTAGGCCTTCTTGTAATTATATTCACCTAGATCAACATTCTATTAGCTCGAACACTAGAAATATTGGTCTTCAGCACCTTGCAAGGCTCATATACTTGCTGATTTTTGGTACAAGTACTTGCTGCTTAGCTAGGCTATGCGACATGCTTACATAACCATTTTGAGCATAAGTTTTATCAGTCGCGGCCTTGTTTTGTGTAATTTTGGCTAAAAGCGCATAATGTTTTTATTAATTTTTAGCCCGTCCCCTTACAACTTTTTTTAAAGACTCTGCCAGAGGTTTATCGTGATATCTGTTCAAAATGAAGACTTTGATTTTGCCAATGAATATCAGCAACTCCGCAAACGTAGCCTGCAAAGCGGCGCTATTGTTATGTTCGTCGGTCTAGTTAGAGATTTTAGTGACAATACTCAAGTCAGTAGCATGACTTTAGAGCATTACCCTGGCATGACGGAGAATGTATTGAACGGTATTGCCCAGCAAGCCGAGCAGCGCTGGCCTTTAGACGGTGTGCGTATTATTCATCGTGTGGGCGAATTACATGCGGCCGATCAAATCGTATTAGTGGGGGTTAGCAGCGCTCATCGCATTGCCGCCTATGAAGCCTCGCAATTTATTATGGATATTCTGAAGACCGAAGCGCCATTTTGGAAAAAAGAAAGCACTCAAGATAATCAAGGCAGCTCAGGGGAACGTTGGGTAGATGCAAAAAATAGCGACTCACAACAAGCCGCTGATTGGCACACGCCAAAAGCGTAATTTCTCTTAGCTTCGTCGAGTAAGATGCGTGTATGTTAACCCGCTCGCATCTTGAGTAGCGCCGGGATATTAAATCCATTATTTGAATCTTGCTCATACTGCACCCAAGCTGGGTCTTTTCGCTCAACCGCGACCATTGTCATACGGTCGGCCAGTTCATTCCCTTCAGTGCCCGCATGAGCCTTCACATGAGATAATAAAACCGTCTCTTTAATCTCATTGTATAAAGCATAGGCCTGCTTAATAATGTCGAGGTTTTTGATCTCTCCCGTTTTCTTCTTCCAACCATTCTTTTCCCAGCCCGCCGCCCAATCACGAATACACTGAATCGAATACATCGAATCGCATAATATTTGTGCACTCAACCCTTGTTTAGTCGCATGCTGAGCGAGTTGTAACGAATAAAATAGCGCGCTTAATTCAGCGGTATTATTCGTGCCATTCGGATTATAAACCCCATACCAAAGTTGAATCAGTTGATCATCTTGATACACCGCGACTCCAGAACCTGCTTTACCCGGATTTGGATCACAGCCACCATCACAATAAATCACCACATCGGTCTTGATCGGTGGTGCCGATAAATTATTACCACGACTTGTTTTGCTGCTTGATCCACGGGGCTTTGACCCTGCACCTGCATCTGACGAAACTGAACCACCAGAGAATGCGGCATCGGCTTCGGCCTTGGTCGGAAACGATTTGTATTTTGCCCCAGAAAATTTCATAATTTGCTTCTGTGCCGTGGGCCAATCGGTATAAATACCTGGCTCACGCCCAACCCAAATCACATAGAATTTTTTTGCCATCAAATTGCCTTATTTGTTTTAGCTGTTTTAGCCGTGAGAGCCTTAACAGGGGAATTATTGCTAGATTTTAGCAGAAAACCACTCTGACTCCTGCCAGAGAATTAAAGTAACTTTGCGTCATCTTCTCGCAATTGCTAATCTCGCAGCATTAGACGCATTATAATAAGTGAAATAACAATGATTAAGCTAACTGTGAATGGCATCGAACACTCCCTCGATGTTGCCGCCGATACCCCATTATTATGGGTAGTCCGTGACTATTTAAATCTAAAAGGTAGCAAATTTGGCTGCGGTGCAGGTTTATGCGGAGCGTGTACTATGCATTTAAACGGCAACCCTATTCGCACCTGCATAACCCCTGTTAGCAGTGTTGCTGGACAAGCAATCACCACCATTGAAGGTTTAGGTAACGTTGACTCTCTAAGCTCCGTTCAGCAAGCCTGGGTCGAGCATAACGTACCTCAGTGCGGTTATTGCCAGTCAGGACAAATAATGTCAGCGACGGCGTTATTAGCAAGCAATTCTCACCCTAGCGATCAAGATATTGATAGCGCGATGAGCGGAAATATTTGCCGTTGTGGTACTTACCCTCGCATTAAAGCAGCTATTCATTCCGTAGCCGCTAAAAAAGCCACAAACAACTCTGAATTGTTCACTAACATCATGGCTAATAAAATGGAGGCTAAATAATGACTTCATCAACATCAGATGTATCAACTTCTGCATTCGCTGAGCTTAAACAATCTCGACGTACTTTCCTTAAAGCCACAGCAATGGGAAGCGGCGGCTTAATGATGTCCATTGCTCTTCCGGGTTGTGCGACGTTAAAAAATGGCGGCATAAGCCAAGTCGGTGATAATGAACAATGGGACTCCAATGCTTGGTTACGCATCGATAGCGACAATAGCATTCACTTTGTACTCGATCGGGTAGAAATGGGCCAAGGCACGTATACCGGCATGACCTCTTTGCTCTGTGAAGAGCTCGAAGTTGATCCAGAGACTGTTAACGTCAGCTTTGCTGGTGTTGATTCTGTTTATCGCAATACAATTTATGGTATTCAAATCACAGGTGGCAGCACCAGTGTCGCGAGTAGCTGGCAGATCGTCCGCGAAGCAGGTGCTGCTACGCGTATTATGTTAATTAAAGCCGCCGCGAATACATGGAATATTAACACATCAGATTGCATGGCAGAAAATGGTGCCGTCATTAACAAAGCTGCTGGCCATGAAAGCCATGGTCAAAAAATAACCTTTGGCCAACTTGCAGTCATTGCCGCTACTTATTCCGTTCCGAGCGATATTCCACTAAAAGACAAAGCCGATTTTAAAATCATTGGCAAATACAATAAGCGCCTGGATGCACTCAAAAAGGCAACAGGCACCGCAGACTACGGTATCGATACCGAATTACCTGGAATGAAATACGCAGTCTTCACTCGCGCACCTCGCTGGGATAGCCAGATCAAACGCTTTGATGCTAGCCAGATCGAAAATATGCCAGGAATTGAACAGGTTTTTGCAGTCAATAAATCCAGCACAATAGGTGTTGCCATTGTGGCAAAAAGCTATTGGCAAGCACGTAAAGCACAGCAAGCCTTGAGTGTTGAATGGCATGAAAGTGAATTAACTCAAGTTGATGATGCCAGTATCTTTGCCCAGTATAAAAAAGACCTTGCCGCCGATAGTGGTGAAAATGTTCGCAGCGAAGGCGACATAGAATCGGCCTTAGAAAACGCAGAACAAACCATTAGCGCAGAATATGAAATGCCTTTTCTTGCTCATGCATCACTAGAGCCGCAAAACTGCACCGCTTGGGCAAAACCCGAAGGCTTAGAAATCTGGGCTCCGACGCAATCGCCGGATATGGCACAAGTCGCTGCAGCCAAAGTGACGGATTACTCCCTGTCGGATATTAAAATAAATACGACTTTTATTGGTGGCAGTTTTGGACGTCGAATAAATCAAGATTTTGTTGCCGAAGCCGCTGCGATTAGTGAAATTTCACAACAGCCAATTAAGTTAATTTGGTCACGAGAAGAAGATACCCAGCGTGATTGGTATCGCCCTTCAAGTTATCACAAGCTCAGCGCCAGTCTTAATAAATCCGGTGAAATAACAGGCTGGAACCACCAAATGGCAGGGTCTGGTGTTTTCGATTATTTCGTCGGTGATGCAGCGCCTGCTCAATATCCTTTTATGCCGAAATTTATGTTCGGTATGCTAGAAAGTGCAGGGAAATTAGGTGAAGGGATTATTGCGCCTGCAGATGGTTCCATCTTTGAAGGCGCCAATGGTATTCCTTATGACTTTGCTAACATCAATGTCGACTATAAAAAATCCGACAGTGGTATTTTAGTCGGCAACTGGCGCAGTGTAGGTTATTCACATAACGGTTTTATCGTTGAAACCTTTATGGAACAACTTGCACAACTACCTGCGATGAAAGCGAAAAAAGATTCTTATCAATTTCGTTATGATTTATTAAAGCAGCATCCAAGAGCCCAAGCAGTTTTGAAAATGGCTGCAGATAAAGCACACTGGGGAACGCCTCTACCAGGCTGTACTCAAGGTATTTCGATTCATAAATCGTTTGGAACTTGGGTCGCCGAAGTTGCGGATGTAATGGTTGAAGATAATAAAATTAACGTTAAGCGTATCGTTTGTGCCGTGGACTGTGGCCAAGTTGTTAATCCTGATACTGTGGTTGCACAAATGGAAGGCGGTATTATCTTCGCCCTTACCGCAGCGCTATACGGTAAGATTACGATTAAAGACGGCATCCCGCAGCAGACAAACTTCCACGACTATCAGCTATTACGCATTAACGAAGCACCACAAATCGATGTGCATATTATTGCCAGTAATGAAAAACCGACTGGGGTGGGCGAGCCAGGCGTACCGCCACTTGCTTCCGCCGTCGCCAATGCGATTACTGCTAAAACAGGGCAATACTTTTATTCATTGCCGCTTACATTAGGGTAGTTATTAAATTCTAATGAATAGCATCCTGTTATGAGCGACATCATTTTATGAACGGCAGCAATCGATTCGTCATTGAACAACTCAATCTCTGGTTAGCACAAGGCTTTCAACCTTGGCTAGCCACTGTAATTGAAACCTATGGCTCTTCGCCACGCCCTAGTGGCTCTATGATGATTTATCATCCCGAAAAAGGAATCATTGGTTCTCTTTCCGGTGGCTGTATTGAACAAGAGTTAATGAACCAACTTGCAAACGAAGACTCTAGTAGCAAAGTGATGTGTCCGACCATAATTCGCTACGGTGAAAGTGTCGAGCAACGATCGCGGCTAGCGCTTCCTTGTGGCGGTCACTTGGATGTTTTATTAGAAAAAATAAAACCTCAAGATCAGAATCATTTTCGAGTATTAGAAAACGCACTACTCTCTCGCCAAGAGATAAGTCGTCATATTGATTTGGTTAAACGCAGAATACATACGATTAATGAAACCAATGAACACGATATTCAGCGCACAACCGATACAATCATCCATGCTTTGAAGCCCCATGATAAACTGCTATTAATCGGTGCAGGTGAGGTCTCTCGTTGCTTAGCAGAAATTTGTAAGAATCTTGAGTTCGAAATCACCCTTTGTGATTTTAGAGATGAGTTTTTACAAGGCTGGCATGTAGAAGGCGTTCAAATTATTAAAGCCATGCCTGATGATTTAATCGCCGCAGCGTTTCACGATCATCGCTGTGCAATTGTCGCCCTCGCCCACGATCCACGAGTCGATGACATGGCGATGATGCAGGCGCTAAAAACTGATGCTTTTTATGTGGGAGCTATGGGATCGCTAATTACATCTAATAAGCGTCGTGAACGGTTACTTGAGCTGGAACTGAATGCCCAACACATTCAAAAACTTCACGCCCCCATTGGGTTAAATATTCACAGCCGAACACCTTATGAAATTGCCGTGTCTATTGCGGCGCAGTTAATTGCAGAACGGGCAGCTAGGCCCGCTGTTCCTAGATCAGCAACTTAATGAAAGTTTTCACGCTATGAAATCAATTGCTTTATGACGCCTGACTTTGGAATATTAGTCTTAGCCGCCGGGCAATCAAGCCGTTTTGGCAGTGATAAATTACTCGCTAAAATGCCCGATGGGCGACCAGTTATTGCTCATAGTCTGGCGCCGCTACAAACAATAGCAAAAAAGTATCGACTAAAACTGTGCGTAATCACTCGCGCAGACAACCAAAATTTAATTGACTACCTTACCGCCAAAAAAATACCTTATACACTTTGCCACAATGCTTATTTAGGAATGGGACATAGCATTGCTCACGGCATCAAAAGTAATCAAGTATGGCAAGGTTGGATGATTTCTCTGGCAGATATGCCTAACCTCACAATTGAAATACTAGAAGCGCTGATAAAAAATATTATTAAACATCCCCAGCAGATTGTTAGGCCTAGTTTTTTAGAAAAAGAAAAACGCATTCCTTCTCATCCCGTCTATTTTCCACAGCAATACGGATTTAAATTAAGTCAGTTAACAGGGGATGATGGTGCGAAGACAATGATTAAACAACAAACGTTACTCAACATTACCGATGAAACTTGTTTAATCGATGTGGATACACCTGAAGTACTACAGCGGTTAAGCTAATAAAGTTGTTAAAAAAATAGATAAAAAAAGAGCGCAATATCGAAAGACAATGCGCTCTTTTTGTTTAGCTAAAATTTGTCACTAGAGTGAATCTGCTTCGATCAAAAAGCTTGACGCATACTCATAAGAGTTACCAATACCTCACCATCATCGCCATAGTCAGCATGCTCAAACTCAAAGCGAACAGAACGGCTGTCAGTAACTTGATACCAAACCTGACCATAGAAGTTTAATTTCAATTGGCGAGCAGAAGAATCGTCATCTTCACCTTGACCAAAACCTAAGTGAATATTGGTTTTTTCGTTGTACTGATACTGGCTCGAAATAGACGTAGTATAAGTATAATCATTTTCGTCGGTATCACGATCAGCACCGCGGTAAGCAAAACCAAGCTCTAAATCCTTGCTTACTTGCATTTTAGCGCCAGCACCAAAGACAGCAGGTTCAGTCACTAAATCTTTAGCTTTTGCAAGCTCAACAGCATCAGTAGCCGCTGCTATTTGAGCTTTTGCAGCAGAACTTTCAGCGACTAAGTTTTGAACGTAAACCGCATTCAAGGTCAAGCTACCAAAGGTAGCTGCACCGGCAATAGAGATACCTGTAATACCTGTGTCGTTGGTAAGTTCGTCAGTGCTTTCAAAAACTGCTTTATCAGTACTAGTCGCGGCAGTATATTCAAAAGTTTTACGATCATCATCGCCCACATGTAACGCAACGGTTGCTGTTACTGGAGACGCGGCTCCCCAACCACCGCTACCATAGGTATAACTGATCATGTTTGAGTTACGGAAGCCATAAGCCATAGAGCCTTTAAGCTCATCAGTAATGTAGAAGTATGATGCTAAGCCTTGTGATTCTCCACGGTTTGTATTCCATGCGCTATAAGCCATGAACGGAGACCACTGAGTACCGACTTTAAAGCTGTGCTCTCCTTTCTCAAGACCCAACCAACCTAAACGCGTACGCAATGCATTACCGCCACTTTCTAAAACGTTAGCGCGGAATTCCATTTTATAAGTGCCTTTCCAGCCACCGTCAATTTCTTCTTCACCCTTAATACCAATACGTGATTGAACGTTATTGGTTAACGCAAATTCTTGTTCATCACTATTGCCATTCGGTGTATCACCACCGGGAAAAACATCAGTGCCGTTGCCCAAACCTGATTCATTGATATGCTCTAAACCGATATCAACAAAACCATAAATATCCGCTGTAGGAGCTGCGATTACCGCATTTGAAAAAGCAACGGCTGTTATCGCCACGGCTAAAAGTGATTTTTTATACATATTATTACAACCTTAATTTTTCAATTTTTATCTGGCTCTAATGAATACTAGCACCCATGAGCCGTCACTGATTGATTTTCAACCAATCAGCGATTGTCGACATAACTTTACAGGAAAGTTGATTAAATGGACATTCAACAATAAAAACACATGAAACTTCTGATTAGCACTCAATATAAACAACAAGCTCGAAGTGGTTGATATTTATACAAAATACAACTATTTCTTTATTAAACAATCAGTTACCACCATCATTAATTATAAACACCACCTCGTATTGAGCATTTATTAAACAATAATATTCGTAAATATGTCTATTTGGGCTAGATTTAATTCTGTCTAAACCGTCAGAATTCTACAAAGTGCTGTGATTACATAATAATAAAAGGCGCATAATGTCTCTAAATAGTGATCTATATCGGTTTTAGAAGAACCAAGAGCGACTTAGAATTAACTAATGAGTGCTTACTTTATGCACTCTATTGATTGTTCTATTGAATTATTATGAGCCTTTTTTATTATTGAATGGCTTGAAATGAGTAATTGAGCGGCAATAAAAAGGGCGAACTTACTTGCGTAGGCTCACCCTTTCTATTACCGCTTTAGACTGTCTGATCTAGTAATATGAATTAAAATTTAATCGCTACACCAAAGTTTAAAGAACCAAAACTGTGTCTCAAATCGACTTTTGCATCATTATAGCCGTCAGAAATTTCTATTGTTTGCCATACAATGCTCTTAGCACGGTACGACATATCAAGTTCAACATGCTCATGCACATCGATTTTTATGCCCCCTCGTAATTGAAAAGATACTCCGGTTAAGTCTTCATTATCTCTCGATATAAAAGCCGTATCTTCATACGTGTAAAAACCAAAACCTAACCCCCAGTACGGCTGAACCTGTTCATCACCATAAACAAAATGCCAATCAAAATCGGTACCTGAGAATGTAACTTCATCATTATTTTCAAGTTCTACATCAATAGACGTTCGAGATATTTGAAAGCGGTTATTGGAAGCGAAACGATATCCTAAATATACGCCAACGCTGCTGGCATCGACATCGGCTTCTGCTTCCGATGTTGAACCATTATCTTTAGCTTCTGCTTTAGCAGTACCCGTTAGGCTAGTGCTTAAATCTAATCCAAGATATACGCCAGGTTCAACGTCCGCTTGAGTATTGAGGGAAAGTGCAGCAAGAGAAAATAAGGTCACTGCAGAAATAGGCTTAATCATGTTTCGTCCATAAATTTTTAATAATTATATTTGCATAGAAATAATGATCTAGCTTCCATGCTGGCGACGCGATTCTAATGGTATTTACTTATTTGTCAATTTAGACCATTTCTTTTACCTGAAACTGCAACTCAGCCAATCGACGATACAATTCAGAGCTAGCAATCAATTCATCATGGCTGCCCACATCCATCAGCCGCCCATGGTCAAACACAGCAATTCTATCGACGTGTCTCACCGTTGCTAATCTGTGCGCAATAATAAAAGTGGTTCGGCCTTTCATTAGAGTATCGAGTGCTTGCTGCACATAGTGCTCACTTTGTGCATCTAACGCACTCGTAGCTTCATCTAATAATAAAATTTTAGGGTCTAGTAAGATGGCACGAGCAATGGCAAGTCTCTGCTTCTGTCCACCGGAAAGCTTCACCCCTTGTTCGCCTAAAAAGGACTGATAGCCATCTGGCAGCTGCTCAATAAATTCTTCTGCATGCGCCGCTTTTACCGCCGCGATAACTTCTGCTTCCGTTGCATTTGGGCGGCCATATTTTAAGTTATCCCAAACATTGGCACTGAATAAAACTGGCTGCTGTGGCACTAATGCAAACTGACTGCGTAATTCTTGAAGATCCCACTCCGGTAATGGCTTGCCTGATATTTTAATATCGCCACTTTGCGGATCACGAAAGCGTAATAACAGATCGAACAGTGTTGATTTGCCTGCGCCTGATGGCCCGACCACTGCAATACTCTCTCCGGCTTTCACCGCCAAGTTTAATTTTTCCAGCGCATTTTGATCCGGCCGCGAAGGATATGCATAGCTCATATTATTAAATTCAATCAACGCTTCGCTTTTAGATTTTTCTATCGCAAACTCTTCTTTTGTAACCGTTTCTTCTACAACCCCGTCTTCTATAAATATCTCACTTGTCTCGATGATTCCAGGTAATTCTACCGGCGGCAATTTAGTCATCGGCGATTTAATATCAGCTTCCGTCGCTAACAATTCTCGAATGCGCTCCGCGGCACCCGCCGCTCTTTGTACTTCACCATAAACTTCTGTAACCGCGGCCAATGAGCCTGCAACCATGATGGCGTAAAAAACAAAAGCCGCTAAATCACCTGCTGACAGCTCTCCGGCAATCACATCACTTCCCCCCACAAACAACATACCCGCAACAGAACCCATGACTAACATCATCACTAACGCAATCAAGATCGCTCGCTGACTGATACGCTTTAAGGCAACATCAAATGCCCCTTCTGCTGCCAAACTAAATTGTTCATTAACCATATCTTCACGAGTAAACGCCTGCACCACTTTAATATGTTGCAGACTTTCTCCAGCCCAAGCGCCGACAGAGGCAATCTTGTCTTGGCTATCACGAGACAGTTTTTTCACTTTTCGGCCAAAATAAATGAGAGGAAATATAATAAAAGGAACGACTAATAATACAATCAAGGTGAGCTTAATATTACTGATAAACATCAAGGTCAAACCACCGATAAATGTTAAAATATTACGCAACGCAAACGAAAAAGAAGAACCGATTACCGTTTGTAATAATGTAGTATCGGTAGTAACGCGACTTTGAATTTCACCCGCTAAATTATCTTCAAAAAAACTAGGAGGAAGACTGACCAAATGGCTATAAAGTTTTTTGCGTATATCAGCAACGACGCGCTCACCCAGCCAAGACACCATATAAAAGCGAAAGTAAGCACCGATCGACATGGCAACAATAATAAAACCCACGACACCTAACGCGTTCGCTAAACCAACCGTTGATTGAGATGAGAAGCCTTCATCAATCATCAGCTTTACGCCCTGACCTAACGACAAGGTTAATGTTGCCGTTGCGATGAGTGCAATAATGGCGACAATTAATCGCATTCGATATGGGCGAACAAACTGCCATAGCCAAAATAACATGATAAAACCTCTTTTTATGATCTGACAGAGATGGTGTGTTGCACTGAGCTTTTCAATGCTTGAGTGATGTTTAGATAAAGGTTAATCAAAACAGCGTATAATTAATCATTATTCAAAAACTGAATGAATTACATCATTCTCACCGATCTCTTCAATTTAAACTATCTACTTCGGGAATACGATGCCTGCCCCCTCTATACGATCTCTCGCCATCTTACTGGCGATGCTCACCGCAGTCGCACCGTTTGCGGTTGATATGTACTTGCCCGCCATGCAAGCAATGGCCATAGACTTATCCACACCGATTCACTACGTTGAAATCAGTGTCAGTACTTTCCTTTTTGGTTTTGCCATCGGCCAATTGGTCGGCGGTCCAGCTTCTGACCGTTTTGGTAGAAAGCCGATGATCGCTCTGGGTCTTATTTTATTTTCAACCACCAGTTTATTATTGACCCAAACAGAATCGATCGATCAACTGTTATTTTTGCGCGCCATTCAAGCGATTGGCGGTGGTATGGCGACGGTAAATTCTTCTGCCATGATTCGTGATTTGTTTTCCGGTGATGAAATGGCCAAGGTATTGTCTATGGTTGCCATTGTTATGATGTCAGCACCGTTAATCGCACCGATGTTAGGTGCACTGATTGTTAAGTTCTTCGATTGGCAGGCTATCTTTCTTTGTCTCTCGATCTACTCGCTCTTTGTTATGCTTCTTTTACTTTGGCGTTTACCTGAGACGAATACTCGATCAATACGAGATAAAAAAGAGATCGAGAGTGGCAAGACTAAACTTTGGCAATCTTATAAGCGTGTATTAACTCATCGCCAAGCTATGGGCTACATCATGGCAATTAGCTTTGCTTTCAGTGGCATGTTTGTTTTCATTACCTCATCAGCTTTTACCTACCTAGAATATTATTCAGTCAGCGTACAGATGTTCCCTTTTCTATTTGGGGCTAATGTCTTGGTGATGATGCTTATGAACCGAATAAATGTTTGGGCACTTAATCATTATTCTTCGGTAAATATATTAACCGCAGGCTTAATCATTCAATTAATATGTGGCATAGCACTGATCATGGCCAGTTACACTCAGGCTGATCTTTATTTTGTCGTCGCTTTAAACATGCTATTTGTCGGATCGCTTGGATTAATTGCTGCCAACGCGACTGCTGGAGCACTCAATTTCTTTCCTGATATCAGTGGCACTGCAACCGCAGTCATTGGCGTCACCGAGTTTACTTTGGGGGCTATCGTTGGAATCTTTTGGTCGTATTTACACGAGATTCAATTTGCAGCTACCCAGCAGCATACCCTAAGCCCGATGGCTTGGGTGATGGCGAGCTGTGCACTTATTGGTTTAATCGGATTAAAAATATTATCAAAAGCTAAGGTCGCACCTAAGCCGCTTTAGCATAAACCCTTGATGAAGAAACAGCATGGGCAGATTTTTGCTCAGCAAGCTGCTCACGCTGTTTCTTAACTTGTGCTCTTTGCGCTAATACCAAATGTAATAACGTATCGCTCATCGCGCTTTGTAATTCTAATGCACTCATTATTTTCTCCAAAATCTTATTCAATTAATTGTTAGTCTAATACTTAAGACAATTCGGCAATCTGCTGATTGGCTACTTGTACCGACTGTTCAGCATTGCCACCCGCCATGCCTTCAGCATAAATAAACTCAACGTCTTGAATACCAACAAATTTTAAAACCTGCTCAATCCAAGGAGACATGTGATCAAACCCACTACCTGCATACTGACCGCCGCGGGTTGATACCACATAAGCCTTTTTCACGTTCAATAATCCTACGGGACCGTTTTCACGATAGGCAAAACTAATGCCCGCACGAGCAACATGATCGATCCAAGCTTTGACGGTAGAAGGCGTGCTGAAGTTATACATTGGCGCTGCCAGTACTAACACATCAGCGTCGCGTAATTCTTCAATATAAATTTCAGAACGTTTCGCTGCAGCCTGCTGGACGTCATTACGTTCAGCAGCCTCTAGCCGAAAACCTGAAAATATTTCATCCGTTAAGTGCCCAAAATTTTCTTGGTTTAAATCACGGTAATGAACCTGAGTATTTTGACCACTGACCAATTTATCGACGACTGACTTAGCTAAAATAGACGAAGTCCCTTCATGGCCCGCGATACTGGAATCGATATGTACAATTTTCATAATTTTCTTCTCTCACGCCTAACGTTCTAGTTTCCATCAAAGCAGCTGCTTCACATTGCGGCTTCGAGTTAATGACGCTAGTATACATCTACAATTCTGATCAGGTAGTAGTAATAACCGATCTAATCAATCGATTTAATAGATGTATTTATTAAGAAATAAATCCTATTTTTGAATAAAAAGGCGATTTTTCATGTCTTCATCCCCTAGATTCAAGACTTTAATGCCCAAAGTATCGCTCGAACAATGGTCGATGCTCATCACAGTCGTTGAAGAAGGTAGCTTTCAAGCCGCAGCCGACAAACTACTGAAAAGCCAAAGCAGTATTAGCTATGCCATGCAGAAAATGCAGCAAGGCTTAGGGGTAAAAGTTTTTGAACACAAAGGGCGAAAAGCGGTACTCACTGATGCCGGCCAGCTCATGCTACAGCGCGCAAAAGATCTGATTCATGCTGCCAGTGCTGCTGAAAAAGCCGCCGCTGATTTCGCTGTCGGCTGGGAGCCGCAAATAGGCTTAGTGCTTAACGACATGTTTCCTAAGCACATTCTATATGCTGCGCTCACCGAGTTTGGCCAGCAGTGCCCACAGACTCGTCTAGAAATATACGTTGAAGTTCTGTCTGGGGTTGACGATAAATTACGCCATGGCGAAGCTCAAATCGCCATTAACCACATGATACCCAGTGGCATGGTAGGTGAGCCGATTATTGAAATGGAATTTGTTCGTGTCGCCCACCCTGATCATCCGCTACACCACATTGGCCGCGCCATTCATCACAGCGATATGAAACTGCATCGCCAAATCGTGATCCGAGACTCCGGCAGCTACCGTCGTGAAAATCGTGGATTTTTAGGCTCAGATCAGCGCTGGACAGTACCCAATATGTTTGAAGCATTGGAATTATTGAAACTCGGTTTTGGCTCCGGGGTATTAGCCCGCAGCATCGCTGAAGCCGCAATTGATGCCGGAGAATTGAAAGAATTAGATATCGATGGCGGTGGCCCATCTCGCTCAAATATGAACCTCATCTTTGCCGACAAAGCGAATACCGGCCCTGCGGCTTTGCTATTGGCTAAATTGCTTAAAGAAGCAGCAAAAAATGACAAGTCTGGTAGAATGTAGCTAGACTTTTATCCACACCCTGTTTCTTATCTATTAGAACACTCCACCGAGGCTTTCCCTTGTCTGCTGAAATAACTTCTTTCTCTGATTTTTTTATTCACGATCGTATCGAAAAGGCCCTTGATAATCTTAGGCTTAGAGTTCCAACTGACGTGCAGAAAGCTTCGATACCTCACGCCTTAGATGGCAAAGACCTTCAGGTTTGTGCAGAAACGGGCAGTGGTAAAACATTGGCGTACATACTGCCAATGATGCAAAAGTTCTTAGAATCTAAGTCTGTGATCCAAGGCACCCGTGGTTTAATTTTATGCCCGACTCGTGAGCTAGCGCGCCAAGTATTCAAGGCGACTAAGCAGTTCACTGACGTAACCGGCATGAACGTTGGCCTATTGACCGGTGGTGATGACTTTAAATTCCAAGCCGCGATGTTGCGTAAGAATCCAGAAATTGTTGTTTCGACCCCTGGTCGTTTAGTTGACCACATTAAGCGTCGTTCAACTGATTTGGTTGGCCTAGAAATTCTGGTATTAGATGAAGCCGACCGTATGTTGGACATGGGCTTCGCTGAAGACATGGAAATCATCTCGGGCGAATGTAACGAAGGCCATCGCCAGACGTTATTGTTCTCTGCGACATTGCACCACAAAGGCATCGCTCGCGTTGCAGCTAAAGTTCTTGATAACCCGATGGAAATTACCACTGCGACGGTTCAAGACAAGCATGACAACATTAAACAGCAAGTCATTCTAGCCGACGATGGTGCTCATAAAGACCGTCTATTAAGTTGGTTATTATCGAATGATGACTATGAAAAAGCCATCATCTTCACAAATACCCGTACTGAGTCAGAACGTTTAAACGTGTTCTTGCGTCAGCACAGCTGTCGTTGTGCGGTATTGCACGGTGAATTAAGCCAAGATCAGCGTAACGCGACGATGCAGTTATTCCGCGAAGGCAAGATCACCGTATTAGTTGCTACCGACGTTGCTTCACGTGGTTTGGATGTTAAAGGCATCGATCTGGTTGTGAACTATGATATGGCACGCAAAGGCGATGATTATGTTCACCGTATTGGCCGTACGGGCCGTGCGGGTGAATCCGGAACTGCGATCTCGCTGATCAACCATACTGAGTGGAACTTAAAAGCAGCTATCGAACGCTACATTAAGCAAGATTTTGAGCATCGCGCGATTAAAGAATTAAAAGGTGCTTACAGTGGCCCTAAGCGCTTAAAAGCGTCTGGTAAAGCGGCAGGTATTAAGAAGAAGAAAGCCGGCCCTGGTCGTGATAAACGTCCTGGTAAAGGTGCTGCTCCAGCAACGAAGAAAGTCAGTGCTAAAAAAGCAAATGGCCCACGCCCTAGTCGTCCTCAGCCAAAGCCAAGCAACTTGATGGATTCTAAAGGTTTCGCACCGATCAAGAAGAAGAAAAACCCAGCACCTCATAAGCCTAGTGATGACTAAAAGCGACTAATGGCTAACTAGAAAATAATAGAGCGAAGGTTGTAAAATTCCTTCGCTTCTATATTCCAGTCGCTAATGCAGTAACGTCGCCTCCATATCTTCAGCAAATTCCGCTGGCAATACACAGACCCGGTTAAGCATTAACAAGCGGTGACTTGGCATAATCACGTCCTCCAGCTCTTCAGGCGCATCCACGGTTTCTGGAGCGATAATGTCATCCAGCAATACTACCGTTGCATCAATCGAATCCAACGCAACAATCACCGCACTATAGAAACCATAAACAGTATTTAAAGAAATAAAATCCCCTACTTCTATTTCTTTACGATAAGTCATAAAATCTTCACCTTCCAAATCATCCCCTGGCCACGGCGTATGAAAGCGAGCCGTTGCGACTAAATTGATAAGGCCTTGAATCATGCCATCTTCAATGTCCAGTTCAATATGTTCATCGCCGATGTTCATCACATTCTTCAACAAGCTCATAAACAACTCACCGTCTTCTTCAGACCAGCGTAAATCAATCG
This sequence comes from Oleispira antarctica RB-8, assembly GCA_000967895.1. Classification (GTDB taxonomy): domain Bacteria; phylum Pseudomonadota; class Gammaproteobacteria; order Pseudomonadales; family Oceanobacteraceae; genus Oleispira; species Oleispira antarctica. The sequence goes on along the minus strand of FO203512.1, from coordinate 902,065 downwards.
GGCTTTGGTGTTGAGTTGAAGGCTTAAAAGAAACATCTATTGCATACTCTATCGCAACTTTCTCTTCTTCTGCACCGCGGGGCATAAGCACACTGACCATATCCATGTCAGAGTTCTGTTCGTTGGCTAAACGCCAAAACAAGGGTTGTAATACGGCACTCATGTCGCTCACTCCTTTGTGGCTTGTTTCGCATTCTTTACGGTATCACTCATATTCAATGAGTTGCGCTAACTTATTATTAGCAGGGCTAAAAAGCCCACGCAAGAAAATTAGCGTAATAATTAGCAACTCTTTCTTTGCTATCACTTTTGTTATCGCTCATTTTTAAAGAGACTTTAACGTTATTTTTCATAAAGTGACGATTAAAAATCATGATCAATACACGTCTCTTTACCCACGTATTGTCTTAAGTGTAGCTTATGCTCTAACAATCAAGAACGGTCAAAAGTTCACTTAGTGATTAAAAGTGATACCATTAAGCCAAATAAAACAAATACTTGGGAAAAGGACTGCTTATGCACACCTTGCGTTTATTACCACTGACCGCCATTCTTTCGGTCAGTTTAATGACAGGCTGCGCAACTAAAGTTGCCAACCTAGACTATATAGAACTTGAAGCTAAAAAAGACGCTGCGATGGCCGACGAGTCTGCTGCTAAAAGCATTCAACGGGCACAAATGAATATTGAATTAGGCAAAACCGAAGATCTTGCTTATTACGCCCCTCGCCACCTTAAAATAGCACAAGCTAAACTTATAGAAGCTCGTGGTATGCATACATCAGGCAACCCTGATGGCGAAGTTAAACCTGTTGCCATGGCAGCTAAAAAAACCATTGAAGCGGGTTTAGCCACTAAGAAAGCCGTTATTACTACCTTGCGTTCTACTCTTAAGCACAAAGAAAAATTATTGGAAATCAAAGCCGATAAATATTACCCAGAAGATTATAAAAACATCACTGCGACCATTGTCACACTGATCGATTTAATCGAAGATGGGAAAATAGCGGAAGCACAAAAAGGACAAAAAGAATTACTACCGCGCATGCACAGCAACGAAGTTGATACCATTGAGTTTATTCAACTGCAGTCAATTAAAGACCAACTGAAGAATACCAAAGGCAAAGGCGGCGATAGTATTGCACCCACAAGCTGGGCTGTAGCACAACGCAGCATGAAGGAAGCACAGGCATTAATTGGTAAAACACCTCGTGCTAAAAAACAGATTATGCAAGCGACCCATAATGCTCAACGAGCGGCCGATCATGCGAATATCATTACTGACTTTTCAAATGAAATAAATAATGCCAATAGTGATAATGCAGAAGCCATTGCGCTTCGTGTTGAGCGTTGGTTATATCGCGTTAGTGTTGCCTTAAAGCATGATGATATTCGTCATCGTCCATTCGATGAACAAGCAGGCACCTTAGCGACCGAAGTTGAAAAAATAATGCGCAAGAGCCATTAATAGGGTCAGCGAATTTAAAGCGAGTCAATATAAAAAAGGAGCCACTAGACATACTAGCAGCTCCTTTTTTTATGCCTGTTGATTGCACTAAAAAACCACGCTTTCATCTTTACTCAACAAGCTCTGAGCAATGACATGAAAGATCATATTCTGCTCATTCACTCCCGTTAACCACTGAGCCCCAGGACCCGCGGCATAAATGCCAACATCTTCGCCTCCATGAGTTTCAGAATGACGCGGAATTAACGCTTCTTGGTGATAACCAGGTAGCTCGGTATCGATCTTAGAAATATCTTTACGTCCTACATTAATTTCCAACTTATTAACCCTATCCGCGTCGCCTTCATGCCCTAAGCTATGCATGCCACGGCCATTCATATAAGACAAGGTCGTATAAGGTAAACCGTCGTCCGCTAAAGTGGGAGTATTTTCCCCTGCGGCAACAACCTTACCTAGAATCGGATTACCCCGTTTAGGATAACCAGCAAACGTCATAACATGGCTATGATCTGCTGTAACAACAACAAGTGTATTCGTTAGATCTACTTGCTCTAAAGTCAATGCAACGGCATCTGACAACTCAATAGTTTCATGCAATGCATTATAAGCATTACCTGCATGATGACCGTGATCAATGCGCCCCGCTTCAACAATTAAGAAAAAACCTTCATCATTTTTTTTCAATCTCGAAAGTGCAATACGAGTCATGTCGGACAAGCTAGGCTCTTCCACTTTATCCACCGAGTGCTCGGCAGAATAATCCATATGAGAATCATTGAATAAGCCCAATAAAGGTCCATTTATTTTGCTATCGAGTGCTAACAATTGTTGTTTAGAATCTACGTATTGCCCCTGAGGATACAATGTTTGCCATTGTGAAATCAGATTTTTTCCATCCTGACGAGACCCTTTTTGTGCTTCTGGTAGAAAATGTTTACGACCTCCGCCAAGCGCCACATCGATACCGCCTTTGAACGCCAAAAGCTGCTGGGCTATGTCGACACAGCCCGAGGCTTTGGCATCAATACTCAATTCAGAATCGTCCTCCCAATCACGCTCTACCGATTTGGCATAACTGGCTGCAGGTGTCGCGTGAGTAATACGTGCCGTCGTAACAATACCTGTCGCTTTGCCTGCTAACTCCGCGAGCTCTAATACTGTTGTGAGGCGATGATTCTTGGCTGAAGCACAATCTCCGCGATTCGATTGTTCATCAACGGATAAAAGACCCGCATCGGTTTTAACGCCCGTCATCATGGCCGTCATCGTTCCCGCTGAATCAGGGGTTTGCTGATCGACGTTATACGTTTTAGAAAAACCAGAAAAAGGGAATCGCTCAAAACTTAATAAATTCTCCTCTCCATTATTACCTGCGAGCTGCCCCTGCAGAATACGTGCAGCCGATACCGTACTGACTCCCATACCATCACCCACAAACAAAATGACATTCTTAGCGCTACTTGCAGAATTTGTTAATACCTTGTTTTTCATCTTATCTTTCAAGTTGGATTGTGCCTGCTGAAACCACACATTATTCACTTGATGTTGAGGTAAAGATTGAATATATGTTAACGACATATCTTCTCTTTTCTCTGAAAAACAAGCGGTTATATTAATAGAGATTAAAATAACAAACAGCCAACGTACTGTGCTATTTCTAGAATACTGATTCAGTAATGAAGTCATTTATCCACTGCCTTTGTATTTTTATGCTGCTGGATAGCGTCACGCTCGACAGTCTTTGGCGCTAAAATAATGTCATTAATTTTCTGCCAAGAAAGTAGTTTAAAATTCTGCGCTTCGTGGGGCATTAAATTTCGACCATCTTGTACTACCACTAAACCTTGAGGATATTTTTCACCTAAATAAGCACCCGATACTGCGAGACCATCGGTCTCCGAAGCGCCATCAATACCACTGATCGAATTAAGGCTAATGCGAAAACGACCGACGTACTCATAAGGAGACTCTGCTTGAAATAAAACATAACTGTCATTGCCTTGACTGGACACTAATAAATAATTCTCAGTCTCGGTTTGATATAAATCCATACCCTCGATATCAGCGTGTAAATAATCAGTGATCGCCGATATTTTTTCCATCGTCATATCATTGCGTTTATTCGCATCAGGCTCCGCGCCTAAAGTCCATAATGCAACATTCTCTTCGCCCACAAATAAACGTTGGTTTTTATCATCAGCTGCGCAGCCTTCTGGCTGAGAACCGACACTAAATTCACGTACTCGTGTGCCCGACCAACCCGCTGCACTATCACTAATTTCATATTGCTCATAACGCCCATCCTGATCGTTAATAAAGACATAAACTTTACTTTCCAAACCACGATACATACACAAGCCATAGACTTCATCTAAACCTGTAATAATTTCATTAACGGCAGATGCCACGCCATCAACGGGAGAAATATGAAATAACGCAATGCTACGATTGTCTCGTTGACTGGCCGCCGCAATATCTGCTGGTAAGCCTTTATGAGTAAAGCCCTGACGAATATCGACATTATTGACACGCCCAACATCCAATTGCTGAATCAGGTTTCCATCTAGGTTATACACTAATAAGCCGCGTTTCTTATTCGTTCCAAATACCAAGCTTTTTTCTGCTATCGATGAATGCAACCAAATAGCGGGATCATCTGCTGCATCTCCTACATCGCTTACCGGTTGAGTCTCTCCGTCTGCTGGAATGTTTTTGATGAAATATTCTTGTTCAAATACATCCGTTATTAGATTCTCATCCTTTAATAACAGCGTCGTTTGAAATACTTTTCCACTGTGATCATCCAAATAATTGAGAATAAGGTGTTCTCCTTCTCGCTTAACCTCGAGTCCATCTAAACTTACATTATGGTTTAATTGATAACTCTTTTTTAAGCGTGCTTGAACATCGTACTGATGAATAAAGTGCCCTTCTTTTTCAGCCACAAAAAGCTGCTGATCTATCATTACTAATGGGCCACTGTTATTGATCAAGTTGCCATAAGGTTTCACCAAATCAATAATAGAACGACTCACATCACTTTCTGCCCGAGCAGAATAAACCCAAACCCCAATATGCTCTTCACTAACGAATAATCGATCGCTTTGATCATCTACCACACAATATTCTGCATTAGGAGGCAATGGAAACTGTCGAATTTCTAACAGATTAAAATCATTTTCATTCTGTTCAACCAACATCTGATGCGCCATTGAAGACTCATCTAATAAAAAGACCTGTTGTTGGCTACTATTACCTTGAGGCTGATAAAAACATAAACCTTCAAGGGGATAACCTACTTTCTTTGAAAATTCATCAAGCTGACTATCGGCCTGATCAAATACATTTCCATTATCTATAACTCGACTGCTTCCCGTCACATCTAGAATTTCAACTGACGTATATTCCATCGAACGAGGCTCTGATAATAAGCCACACCCTGTTAATAGCATCGACAATACACTCGATAATAATGCAATATTCAATGTTCGCTTTAGTATTTTATTTTTTAGTACTGGTTTCTTTAATGCTGTCTTTTCAAATATAATATTCATCGTTCTATATCCAATTTTTAGAAGTTACTGTAGCTCACACCAATACGATAGGTCTGACCATAGTCTTCAAATTGCGCATTGTATTTTTCTTGATTGCTGTACGTGTAATAAGGTTCATCGGTGATATTAGCAATTTCGAAATTGACTTTAAGATTCTCTTGAATTGCATAGTTAGCACTGAAATCTAATTGAGTTTGTGCTGACTGATAAACATCTTTTCTTTTATCAGTAATGTCATCAACTTCTAATAAATATTCCGATTTATAATTAGCGGCAAGGCGTAACATTAAGGCGTTGTGTTCAAAACCAATAATGAAATTTCCGGTTAAATCAGATTGATTAGGCATTGTGATGTCTCGGCTAATACTCTCACCTTCATCAAAACTGTTGATGCGCGCGTTACTTTCACTAAACGTGGCATTAGTACTTAACATTAAGCCATTGAAAGGCGCTGGTAACATATTCAGCTTTTGTGAATAAGCGAGCTCTAACCCCATAAGGTCTGCATTTTCTCCATTTTCAAAGGTTATAACCTCATCATAATCTTCCCAGCCTGAAGAACCTGCAATATCTGTTTCATAAACAAAGTTTTTAATATCTTTATAAAATACAAATGCAGAAACAGTACCGGCAGTTCCCGTGAAATGCTCAATACCAAAATCATAATTCGCAGATTCAAGTGCCTTCAATTGAGTATTACCAAACTCAGCTTCTTCGCCATCATCAACAAAACTAGGCGCTAGCTGTTCAAAACTAGGGCGCACAACCGAGTGGGTCCATGCTGCGCGAACTTGAGTCTCATCGCTTAATTGGTAACGTGCATGCAGCGCTGGCAAAACATGAGAATAATCATTCTTTTCATTAACATCTTGGAAATTAGCATCACCATCAGAGCGAACGCCTTTCAATGCATGCTCTGTGCCTTCGTAACGAATACCAGCCAATATTCTTAACTCATCAATATCAATACGACCCATAACATAGGCGGCCTGAATATCTTCGTTAATGGTATAATCAGCAATACGAGATTTTTCTTCGTCAATAAAATCCTCCCGGTTTAAACTATCAACCAATTGGTTTACCTGATCCGCTGAAATTTTAGGACCAAATGCTCCTAAGCCATAATCCACCCGACCCTCAGTAAAGTTCGCGAGTGAAAGCTCTGCATCTGTAAACCCTTGATCATCCAAATCTTCAAAAACGTACTCATTAATGTTTTGTTTCTTTTCTCTCTGGCTTGCCTTAATACCAAACTTAACCAACGCAGGATTGTCATTTATATACAGATCACGAGTGAAATCGAATTTTATACTTTTTTGAATGTCTGAGGTTTGAGCAGTTTCATATTCAATTTCATCAAGTTCATAATTATTGGGATCTAATGAATCTTGCGAAGCAATAATTTTCGGCTTTCGACTGTGAGTAAACCCAATACCATCAAAAGCATCCGCCTTAAAAGTCGCGCCACCTATTCCACCAGGATCGTCTTCACTCGCCTTGCTAAAACCTGCCGAAAAGTCGATCGTCCAGTCGTTCACATAATGTTGACCTCCAAACGTCGAAGAAAAAATGCGTTGAGTCTCTTTACGATCTTTTAGTTCACGCTTAATTTCAGCTAAACCGACGTCTCCAACTTTTCGCCCTTTACCATCAAACTCTAATTCATCGTCATCGTTCAGTGCTTCTTCTCCGAATTCAATAACATTGGCTTGGCGTTGTTCGTCATCACTAAACTCACTGTATAACGTTCGTAAATACAACGAAGTATCCAACCCAAGTTCTAAATCAAAATTAAGGGCTGCACCCATTCGCTCTCGCTCAATGGTATAATCACGCTGCTCAATTTCTTCTAAAGCTGCTTCATCTTCATCGAAATCCCAAGCGCCACCGGTTTCTACGTTATCAGAACCAAACTTTCTATTTTCCCAACTTAATGCACCTGCAATACCCAAACGATTTTCTTCACTGAGTTGAAATGTATTACCACCCGTCAAAGCAAGTGCAGGGCTTGTTTCTTCACTGTGCGCATCATAACCAGCCTCAGCGCGTAAAGTATAAAAACCGCCGTCACGCTCAAAAGCTGACAAACTTTTAACATCAATACTGCCGCCAATTGAATTAGCATCCATATCAGGGGTTAACGTTTTGGTCACGACCAAACTGCTTAATAAATCGGCCGGTATGACGTCTAAAGCCACCGCACGGCTGCCAGATTCAGGAGCAGGAACTTGAGTGCCATTCACAGAAACACTGTTTAAATCTGGGCTAATACCACGAACACGCACAAAACGACCTTCACCTTGATCACGTTCAATCGATAAACCTGGAACTCGCTGCAAAGCTTCTGCTGCATTATTGTCAGGTAACTGACCAATGGCATCGGCATTAATCGCACTGATCATATTGTCGGCATAACGCTGGCGATCAAGAGCACGTTGAATTTGTGCAGCTTGACCCACCACCAAAACTTCCTCTACTGGTTGGTTAGCAGTATTAATTTCAATGTTACTTTCCAAGCTTTCGTTATCTTTGATTTCAATGCTGTCTTGATACAGCGTTTCATTACTTAAAGAAATGCTTAAGTCATACAGTCCTGCGGGCAAATTCAATAAACGGAAACGACCGTCTTCTACTAATATCTCACGTTTATTCTTTTGATTATCTTGTGCTTGAATCTTTAATACCGCACCCGACACATTAGCTCGGCTATTGGCATCACTAATTCGACCTTCTAAAGTTCCATCGGCTGCAACGGCGGCAGACACTAATGCCATCGCGACCACTAAGGGTTTCAATACAGAGTTCATGATTGATTCACATCCAGTTATTTATTTGATCTGGCGTGACCATAAAAAAATAAAATGACAGTTATATGACAAAAAATCTAATACTGAAGGTTTAGCTGCTTAATACCGGCATAAAGCGCTCTTGAGCATCATGATTTTACCGCAGTGATCTAATTTGACCTCGTAATACTCCCTTCATAATCTCCTTAACAATCTTCTTCGCATCCCTTTCCACCGCTTACATACCTCCTTTAAGATTATTGCAGCCATTAATGGCATTATTCCGAATATTACTCTGAGCCAATTTGACCCTAACCGATTTGAACATTAAACCCATGTAACGGTTAAGACGTTAGCTGAATCTTATTGTCCATTACAGAGCATTAGCGTCGGAGCATACGCCAAAAATGAGCTTTTTCTGCTGGTAATCGCATTGTTGATCATGGTGTGGGAGGTGTAGGCGTGAGTCTTGCTAATGTGGGTAAAGCCATATCTATGGTGGATAACCTAGGGTTATTTCATTGTCTTGGTAATATGGTTTGTTTGAATGTGAATTTTTATTCATCCAGAACTGAGCGCTAACATTACAGGTTTGGATATAAAATTCTAAATATTTTTATCGCTTTGTAAAATAACGGTCACATAGTTTTGTTATTCCCTAATGATACTTTTTATTGTTCGGGAATCGGCACTATGTTCAATCTGCTGAAATTACATCTAAATAAAATACTACTGATTATTAGTTTGCTCATAATATCTATCTTTGTGAGCCTATCCTTAGGAGATATTAAATCATGGGATAGAATAGATTGGTTAGATGTAGCAGGTGAAGGAGGTTGTGCGATTGCACTCGCAACGTGGATGATTTTCATCTTAGGTAGCCGCCCCCAAGGTCGGGTTACTGACTTATTAACACTCGGATTAGGCTTTATGTTTCTTGCTTTTTGGCAAGATACACTTGACGAGTTTATTCAGCTGCCTAATTCATTACTATGGGATCAAATGGAATCCATTGCTATGCCTTTAGGGGTTATGCTGCTCACTTATGGTTTATACCACTGGCATCAAGAACAGCTCGCCTTAAATTATCAACTGCGAAAACGTGAGCTGGTATTTCGCGAACATAGAGCTTTCGATCAACTCACTCTAACGGGACAATGTGAATATATATCTCAACAATTAGCCTCTTATAAAAATACCAGCCGAAAACAATCCCTGGTCTTTTTAATGCTCGATATTAATGATTTTTCACACTTCAATCGTCAGTTTGGCAATCAAGAAGGTGATCGCTTATTATTAGAAATGTGTGAGCTCATCTTATTAAACCTTCGCCAACAGGATCTAATTTGTCGTTACGCAGGCGATCGCTTCGCCGTTATATTACCCGACACCTCGTTAACTCAAGGTCGTCAAATAGCGGCTGAAATCAAACAAGCCGTGAAACACTTTGCTTTTAAAGTGCCACAATCTTCAAACTCTCAATTTCAAAATCTGAGTATTGGCTGTGTTCAATGGAGAACCGAACATAATAACGACCTCGCTTTAGAATCTACCGAAAAACTTCTAGAGCGTGCAAATTTTGCGTTATTAAAAGATAAGCCTATTCACTTGGCAAGTGTAAGCGGTTTAGCATGAGTAATCTGATATGAGATTTTTATTATGAACTCGCCATCGATTGTACTTTATGAAAATGATGCACCGATTTATTCGGCTCATCATCATGTCGCATTATTAATCGATCTAGTACAGAAAAAAAGTAATAACACAAATACTAACCAAAAAATAAGCAGCCATAAACTGTTATCGGGTACAGGGCTATTTTATGAAGACATTATCAACGGTGAAAAAAACATCAGTGGAGAACAGATTTTACGTTTGATAAAAAACGCACAACTTTTTGACAAAAATAATGATTTAAGTTTCCGCTGGGGACATACACTTTGGCCCGGTCACTATGATAGCTTCAGTCAATTATTGGGCAATTGCCAAAATCTTTATCAAACGTTGCAAGTATTGAGCAAGCATCGACTAAAGCTGTCTCCGCTCATTACCCCCATTATTACTCAAGATAGCCGCTATTGTTATATTCATTGGCGCGATGCCATCGGTTTAGGTGAACAAAGAAAATTTGTGATCGAATCTTGGATGACTGGGTTTTCAGCACTGTGCCACGCCCGTTCAAAGCAAAAGCTGCCATGGCATTTCGGTTTTAGTCATATCAAACCGAAGTATCAAGAGCAATATCAGGTCAACTTAGGAGACCAGTTATATTTCGATTTAGGCATCGATGTCATGGCTATCGACAAAGCATATTTACACCAAAATTGGCAACATGAAACCACCACAGCCTACAATATTGCTTTACGCCAATGCCAACAGAATCAAACTAATGCTGTCACTTTCATTGAACAAATCTTTAATTATATACAGGCGAATATTCGCCAATCATTAACGCTAGAAGAAGTTGCTACACATTTTAAAATGAGCAGTGCAACGTTTAAACGTAAGTTAAAAAAACACAACTGTCGCTTTCAGCAACTGCAAGATCAAACACGTTTATCAACCGCGCTGTATCTTTATCAATGCAATGGTTTTAATAATTCACAAGTTGCTAATTATTTGAATTTTAATGACATGCCTAATTACCGCAGAGCTTTCAAGCGCTGGAGCGGTCGAACCCCCAACAACTTAAAACAAGACTTATCGATGTCTTCGATAAGCCTTGTTTAACTATTTTTATCGTGTATTTTTTTGATTAGGCATCAATAGAATACGTGATTAAGCAACCTATGCCTTCACTTGAGCCTCCATTTTTTCCTCATCATCTTGCAGCAAATCTAATTCAGCAACCGCCAACAAAGCGAATTCTTCTTCAGCTGTTTTAGCAACCAAATGATGTTTACTGTAGAAAAAGAAGTAACACGCACCTAGAGCATACAATACAATCGTGAAACCAAAAGCGCGAGGATCAAAGGCATAAACCCCTGTTAATGCGACCAACGACAATATTAATGCAGTAGAAGACGTCACGATACCACCTGGCGTTTTATACGGGCGTGGCATATTAGGTTCTTTAATGCGCAATAATATATGGCTAAAGGCCATCAATGCATAAGAAATTGTGGCACCCACAACCGCCATTGCCAACATCAGATCACCTTCACCACTTAACGAAGCAACAAAACCTAATACCCCAGGAACAATTAAAGCCCAAGTCGGTGCTTTACGATCACTGGTTAAAGATAAAAACTTCGGTAAATACCCACCACGCGATAATGCAAATACTAAACGACTATAACCATAAATAATCGAGAAAAATGACGCTACTAAACCCGCAAGACCCAATACATTAACAATAATCGCTAAGTTGTTATTACCCGTTGCATTTAAAGCATCCACCAAAGGCACTGCACTCGCACCCATCGCAGCAGCACCACCAGTACCCGCTACTAACACAACGACTAATACCGCTGTAACCAATAAAAATAACATGGCAGCAACGATTCCTTTAGGCACATCTTTTTCAGGATTCTTAGCTTCTTCAGCCGCCAGAGGCACACCTTCAACCGCTAAAAATAACCACATAGCAAATGGCAATGCAGCCCAAATTCCATACCAGCCCATCGGCATAAAGGTAGAAGCACCTGCCGCATCGGTCACGGCAATATCAAATAACAACGACGCGTCAAAATCGGCTAACAAAGCAACCGCGGTTGCAATAATTGCAAATATCGCAAGCCCTGTAATAACCATCATCACTTTTAATGCTTCACCAGCGCCCACTAGATGCATAGCGATAAAAGCTGTATAAAAAGCGGCATAAACCCAAGGGCCATTAATACCAATTAACTCTTCAACAGCAGAGCCAATAAAGATAACAATTGCAGCTGGTGCTAAAACATACTCAATAAGAATCGCTAGCCCTGTTAAATAGCCTCCCGTTGGCCCCATAACTTGGCGAGCAAAGCTATAACCACCACCCGCCGCTGGAATTGCTGAAGACATTTCGGCTAATGATAAAACCAACGCAAAATACATCACTGCCATTAAACAAGCAGCGATGGCAAAACCACCCCAACCAGCTTCCGCAATACCGAAATTCCAACCGGCAAAATCGCCAGAGATAACATAAGAGATACCTAAACCTGTTAATAAAAGCCAACCTGCGCTGCCTTTTTTTAACTGACGCTTAGCCAGATAATCTTTATTCACTGTATTTTCACTCATACAACCACCTTACTTTAGTTTTAAAATTTTGTTTCTAACCCTGACTCTCAATTTTCTGATTTTTATTATTTGTATTTTTTACGTTAAGATAAAAGAAAATTTTTCTCGGGATTTTTAATGCCGTTCGTACCTATATTATTGCGTAATAAAGAATCATCGAGCTCTTGTGAACGTTCTTTTAAATTAACTCCGGTTAACTTTCGCTGATGCGCTTCGCTAAGTAAGTAAAAGACCTTATTCACAGCCTCTTGATACACCAAACCTTGTGGACGAATATTTGAAATGCAGTTACGCGCTTCGTCAGTAAGACCGATTTTTGGAGCCCATGTTAAATACAGACCTAAACTATCCGGTGAACTTAATCCTGGACGTTCACCAATAAATACCAGCACAGATTTGGCATTTAAAATTTCACCCACCTCATCACCAATAGCAACTCGACCTTGCTGCACAATAACAATCGGGGCTAAGCGGCACATAGCATCTTCATTTTTTGATAAAGTCTGTTGAGCCAAGCGTTGTGTTAATACATGCAATAGTGGCGCAGCATTTTTTTGGATAGCAAAAGACGAAAGACCATCAACAATAACAATGGCTAAATCATAGGGATTATCATGAGGAGCGGCAGATTGCTTTAACCGTTTTATGGAATCTGCATTCAATCGGCGGCCTAAATCAGGTCGCTGTAAGTAATGAAAGCGATCGTTCACTTGGCTATGCAGATTTAAACAATTCGCGTTAATATCCGCTTTTAGTTGATCAGTATCTAATGGCACATGCACGGCATCTTGTGCCTGAGCATGAGCAAGCTGAAAATCTAATAAATGCTTTGTAGGTACACTGATACCTGCTCGTCCTAAACCAATACGGGCCGCAGTATAATGACGCAATACATGCCAAGGATTATCAACAGTATGTATCGTATTTTTTTCTATTTCGTTTTCTTTATGCTCTTTGATATCAGTCATCACATCTTCTCCAAAATATTATTAAGTGATGCAGAAAAAGCAGTAGGCAAGGAGTCATTTAAAATATAGTTATGCACGTCATCGAAAATATTCATTTTCTCTAACCAGTGTTTAAACTCAGGAGCAGGATCTAAACCTAAAACCTTACGTGCATAGAGAGCATCGTGAAAAGATGTAGTTTGATAGTTCAGCATAATGTCGTCTGAACCTGGAATTCCCATAATGAACGTACAGCCAGCTACGCCTAATAACGTTAATAAGTTATCCATATCATTTTGGTCAGCGTCGGCGTGATTGGTATAACAAACATCACACCCCATTGGCAGCCCTAATAATTTCCCACAAAAATGATCTTCCAAACCTGCACGAATGATCTCTTTGCCATCAAATAAATACTCAGGACCAATAAAGCCCACCACCGTATTCACTAATAGCGGGTTAAATTTTCTCGCCACTGCATACGCACGAGTTTCACAAGTTTGTAAATCTAAACCATGATGAGCATTTGCCGATAAAGCACTGCCCTGGCCTGTTTCGAAATACATGACGTTATTACCGACCGTGCCACGGTTAAGTGATAAAGCCGCTTGCTCTGCTTCAGCCAAGATCGCAAGATCAAAACCAAAGCTTGAATTCGTTGCCTCTGTACCGCCAATAGACTGAAAAACCAAATCAACTGGCGCACCTTGTTCAATCGCTTCTAACGTACTTGTGACGTGAGTTAAAACACAAGACTGAGTGGGTATTTCATATTTTTGAATCACCTCATCCATAAGCTGCATGAGTTTGGTGGCTTGAACGACATTGTCGGTGGCGGGATTAATTCCCAGAACAGCATCACCACTGCCGTATAACAAACCGTCTAATAAGCTGGCGGCAATTCCCGTGACATCATCGGTCGGATGATTCGGTTGTAAGCGCGTCGATAAGTGTCCAGGTAAACCAATCGTATTTCTAAAAGCGGTGATAACATGGCATTTTTTGGCAACTAAAATAAGATCTTGATTGCGCATAATTTTACTAACAGCCGCCGCCATTTCTGGCGTAATACCAGGTCTTACTTTTGCTAAGATTTCCGGAGTCGCGATATCACTCAATAACCAATTACGAAAATCACCTACAGTAAGATGTGAGATTAATGAAAAAGCGACAAGGTCATGATCATCAACGATCAGTCTTGTTACCTCATCATTCTCATAAGGAATTAATAAATCTTCTAGAAAAACTTTCAGTGAAAGTTCAGCTAATAACATTTGTGCAACCGCACGTTGCTCAGAATTTTCTGCAGCAACCCCCGCTAACCGATCTCCAGAACGTGCAGGCGTTGCCTTAGCCATTAAATCTTTTAAATCTTTAAACTCAAATGTACGTTGACCAAGAACGTATTTGTAAATTGCTGGCTGCCTAAACACTGACTTTCTCCCCACTAAAACTAACGACCCAGTCGCTAATAAATGATTAGGCAACAAAAGGAATAGTTCTTGCTGTCTAAGTATTAGCAATACGATAACAAGCAGGATTTTTAACCGTTATCGAGTTTTGGCAATTTTTTACGCTGTTTTAAATGGGATTTAATGCAGAAGTTAAATCAATACGAGTGAGAATGCACAAAATGAAATCACAACCCTTAAACAGTGCACCGAATAAAGGCGAAGATTATTTCCATAACGAAATAATGCAACATGGGCGAGTACAAGTAGAAGCGACAGATGCCGATCAGCACGCCCACAACTTAACAAACTGGCAACAGCAGTATGACCAAGTGAGTGCTGGCAGTTTTTATGGTCAAGTAGTCGAAATACAATTTGAAGGGCTGCAGTTATTCCAAGAGCACACAAGCCAAGCGTTGCGCCAAACCTGCAATACCTGGGACCAGTCTTTATGGTTAGGAATTCCAGTTAATCAACATCAAAGCAGTAAAATTAATGGCCTGAGTATCGATAACAATAATATTATGTGCCGACCCGGTAATTGTGAATTTGAATTAGTCACACCACATGATTTTGATATCTATGGCTTAGTCGTTGAACAGAAGAAAATACAAAGCATGGCCGAGAGTCAGAATATTTCAATTAACTGGAACCATTTATATCAGCAAGGACGCCTCACTCTGCCAGAAAAAACCATTACCGCTTTGCGCTTTGTGTTAAATAATTTACTCAGCGTTAGTGATAGCCACCAGCGCCCCGCTAAACTTCAACACGATGTAATTATGATGGCTTTATTAGAGAGCTTAGAGAATTCTCAACCAGTAAAAAATGAACCACTCAGCTTTTTTCGTCGCCAACAAATTGTCGAGCACGTTAAAGACTATCTACGCTTACACCAAGATAGTGCGGTGACCATTAACGACTTATGTGCTTTAAGCCATGTTAGCAGACGAACTTTGCAATACAGTTTTGAAACCATCCTAGGAATTAGCCCACTGCGTTATTTACGCTTAAGCAGACTGAATGGCGTGCGCAGAGAATTATTGGCGAATCATACTGAATCGATTGCCGATATTGCTGCAAAATGGGGATTCTGGCATTTAAGCCAATTTACACAAGATTATAAGCAGCTCTTTAACGAGCTGCCGTCAGTCACTTTAGGCAACCGTGCTAATCGTCAGAAGGCGGCTCTACTGGTGGGCGCTTAAACACTGGGCTGGGAAAATGACGAACATTGCCTGCCGGATCATCTTTAGAAGGAGACACTTTGACAACGCCAGGTTTTTCCATCTCATCAACACGAATGATAGAAGGCAATGGGATAAAACTGCGCTTCACCCCTGTAAATTCTAGCTTCAACTTATCAAAGCTTGCTTTGGCTTCTTTCTCGTCACTGGCATCACTAATCAGACTCTCATCAAATAGCAGCTCTTCAACTTCAATAAAACCGTACATCTCACTTTGAAAGATATATCGGGTATACAACTCATATACTTCGCTTTGGTTATTAAAAATAACGCGATAAATAGGCTCAGCAGCGGGTTTCTCGGCCATTTGGCTCTAACTCATACATCAATGGAAAAATCCATTTTACCATACTTCCCCACCAGTGAGAGCCCCATCAAAGCGCTTATTCCTACCTAAAAACACGAATAATATGGAAAGTTTAAGTTATTAAGCATTTTAACGATATGAGGTAAATAAGACTCGATGAGGCTTTTTAATCGCGAATGAATTTCTAAGCAATAGGACTTCTTTAAATTTGATATTACAAGGGGGCTAAGGCATCATATAATTTTGTGAGTCCGTATAAATACTATGTCTAATATAGCCATTATTGCAGCAGATGATCATGAAATTTTTCTGCAAGGTTTAAAAAGCCTCTTCGCCGGTAATCAGACTATTTCCCTCGTGGATACGTGTAATAATGGCGATGATTTAATAGGAAGAATTCAACTATTATCCCCCCAACTAGTCCTACTTGACTTATCTATGCCTGGAGCTTCTGTCAAAGACATTTTAGAAGTCACCCGCCCTATAAACACATCTATTATTATTTTAACGATGAATCTAGATGCACAGCTTGCTAACGGTTTAGTGACACAGGGAGTTTCTGGCTACGTATTAAAAGAATCTGCTTTTGAAGAGCTAGAATTCGCAATTAATCAGGTAATTTCCGGTGAAGTTTATCTCTCGCCATTATTACTTGAGTCTATGAATAATTCTGTAGAGTCTAATCTTACGGCTAGAGAAATAGAAATTTTACAGCTGGCTGCCGAAGGAATAAGCAATAAAGAAATAGCGTGTGACTTGGCGATTACTGAACGGACTATCCGCTTTCACTTCTCCAATATTTGCTTAAAACTAGGCGCTAGTAATCGATCTAATGCCATTGCAAAATCGCTAAAATTACACTTAATTGATATCATTTGATTTTAATTTCTTAAGATTAGAGCTCTTAGTATTTATAACCTAGCGCCTTAATAAAAAGGAATTCGAATGTCTGCTTTAGTCCCCTGCCCAACCGAACTGACAATATTGAGATAACCATCGAGTATTGCAATTCTTTCTTTTACACTTATAAACCCGAAGCCTCCAGTATCAGAGGTTGCTAAGTTTTTTTCATGATCAAACCCACAGCCATTATCCTGCACAACGATCATTATATAATATTTATCACACTTAAAATAAATACTCAGCTCTGTCGCATGTCCATGCTGTATTGAGTTTTGAGCCAGCTCTTGTATAACTCTAAACACATTATGATGAAAGTTTAGCTCTTGCTTACTGTGAACAGGATGATTAAATCGATTATCAGCATTCATATCGATATTGACCTGTATGTTATTTTTACTTTCTAGAGATAAACAATAATTTAACAATGTTTTTCTTAAACCATCGTTTTCCAGTGGAAAGTAATGCAATCCTGCAATAGTTCTACGCATGCCAACTAAAGCATCGTCTAGCTCATTATTAAGTAGCTGAAAGTGCTTAGGATCTTGTGTCTTTTTCACTAAACCTAATTGTAGTTTTGCTGAAGCCAAATACTGTCCGATATTATCGTGTAATTCACGAGCGACCTCTTGCCGTGTCATTTCAGAGATAGACAGCATTTTCTGCGATAATACTTTATATGAAAGCCGCATAGAAAATATCTGCTGAAAATAAGCGATCAAAATTGCATAACGAAAAAACAGGCTGCCTATTTGAATATTTCTATGATCGTAAGATTCAAACGGTATCCATTGGCTCCTTATAGAGAAAATGTAAATCACAACGCCTATTAACTGAGAGATACTGCCTATTTTATTTAACCTAACCCTTACAATTGCACTGTATAAAGAATAGGAAAAAAATAAAGCAGCAAAAGATGCCCATACCTGCCATAGGATGTCTTTTAACGATAAGATCACACCAGGAATTAATAGAGTAAAAGTAATGATTAAAAAAACAACGCTAATAATACTAACAATGGTGACCGAGACATCTTTATTTTGTGACCAAAAGTACAGTCCGTTGACATAAGGAACAAATAATAAACTTATGAATAAAGATAATCCCCCCGGAATAATACTGAGTTCATAGACAAAGAAGATATCGTGCCCTGCAGCACCGAGCATCATCAAACAACTTCCTAGCAATAACCATTTGAATTCTGGAAAGGGTCGAATGGTCTTTTTTAATAATATAAGAATTATAAAAACATCCACCAAACCAAGAATTATAAACATCATATCAAGAGCGATAATACGATTCGTTTTTTCATAATACAAAGGGGTTAAATCGTCTTTATCCCCATAAACAACCTTTCCTGTTATACCTGTACCTCCAGGAAACATGGCACCCCAAGAGTGTCCAATACCGGTATTAATTTTTATAATTAACGTATTTTCATCAGGTTTAAGCCATTCTTTTTTTATAAGATAAAGACGCGGCAAGCTTTGGGGCTGGGTTGTTAATAATTCCCAAGGGGAATGTAGCTTACCTTTTTGTCCTATTAATTGATCATTTAACCAGACTTCGTCTGAACCCCGTATTGACTCGATAAAAATTGCAGGCCTTTCAACAGTGCTCGCCTCAACTAAAAATTCTGTTTTGTACCAGCCATAAACGCTAGCATTATATTTTTGCGGTAATAGCTCACCAACGTTAATCGGCTGCCAAAGAGCGGCATCAATATTTAATACCGAATAATCACGCATACCCTTATCTGCTACAAACTTCCATTTTTTCAGTGTCTGCGGGAATAATTCTTCTGAATATTCGGCATGTAATAGTGCCGTTGGACTGATAACAAGTATCACAATAGATATGAAGAATAGAAAAACTATAGATTTGATCATATTTAACATTTCGTCTGATTTTCATAATATCTTTTTACATCTAAATTCTCTGAAGTCTAGCTGCCATCGACTTCGTAGCGATTTAAAGATGCTCTTTTAGCGCATTACCAATATATTTAAAAACGTTTTAATACGCATAAATACTGATAAAAAAACCCGACACCGATCACAGTTTTTCCTACACCCTTCCGCACCTGTCGAATACGACAGTTGTGGGATTTTTTAGGGTTCCATACTATCAATATCGACACTGAAGGAATTATTTTTTAACACGCATCAACTAAAGGACTTTTAAAATGAAACACTCTACCTATTTAACCATGAGCGCAATAGTTTGTTGCACCATACTTAGTGGGTGCGACCCAACCAGCTCATCTGAGTCCCCCGATTCAAAAAAAGAATTAAGCCAATCGGGAATATCCGCCGAGTTTAAGATGGAGGTCTGTTCAGATACTAATGATGACTATCTCTGTGATGATACCCCTACGTCTTTAAAAGAATTTAAACCCACTGATAATGATAATAAGGGCAACGCTAAAACTATTGCTCGCTTATCTTCTGCTGGAGAAATATCGGTTACTGAATTCTCTAATTTTGAAGGCTTCCGTTACTTAGTACTACCGGCTGAAGAAAAAGATATTTCTGCAACAAATGCTTTGGCTTTTGGTTTATACCTTTATGCTCAGCAAGCGGGCGCTGACTGGTGCGCACCGTGTAAAATGGTAGCACCGAAAAGCTATCAAGAAGCTAAAGAAGTACTCGCCAAAGAATTTAATCTGACAGGTACAGAGCAACAAAATGAAGCACTGCTGGCCACAATAAATCACAACCTTGAGCTATTAGGGAATCAGGGGCTAGAACTAAAAGCGGCTTATGACGCTGATATAAAAGCCATGGCAGAAGCATTGGTTGATTTGACGGTTAAGCATCAACAAAGTCCAGATTTATCGGGACTGATTCCGATTAAATCATTATCACGTATTATTGGTAGTACTGTTGAAACTGATGAAGCTGAATTACCGATTGCCTTACCTTGTTACTTAGACCTCTTTCATCCTTGTGTTGACCATCCAAATCAAGATCAAGATTTATTACTATCAATATCGAGCCATCAAGCCGTACAAATTGCTTTTAAGCTTCGAGAGAAAGAAGACAGACCCTCTGCGCTGGATAAAATAATCTCCCAACTTCGCTGTGAAGATAATCAACAGCAAGATATTCACCTTTATGGCATGGTCGATAACTTTTCAAATACAAATACTGAACTAACGAATCCCAGTGCCAATCTCTCGGGCTTAATTAACGCTTATGCTGGATATACACATCCATACGATTATGACGCAACCGCCAAGACACCTAATATATTTGCAGAAACTCTCACAGGGCTGCCAAGCGATGCTACCTCTGGGCTATTTATTATAGGGCTTAAAGAAAAAGGAGTAACGCTTGCTGCTGGTCCTTCTTACACAGATTATTTTAGTATTGGTAGTGGTGTTTTAAATACTAATATTAGTGGCCAAGTGCATGACCTTAGAAATACTTGGCAAAACAGTGGTGACATCTATTTTAGTCCGTTAAACAATATGACTAATGCCGCAAATGAATCCTTATTGGATCGTTTGCAGTCTGGTCAAACAGACATCGATGTAGTGATGGGTATAACGACGAATGTTGATTTTATTGCAGTTGCCTCTTGTCGTGATAAACCAAAACCTACAGGAACCCCAATAAAAGAAGTGATTGCCCAAGTCACTAAAGATTTTTCTTGTCCATCTGGTACTCAATATAGCCAAGTGACGGGTGGTCAGCCTGATGATTTTGCAGCACCGATTGATGTAACAACGCCATCCAATTCAATTAGTCTTAATAATTTAATTAGTTATGACCAAAGTATTGAGAAGTCCGCTGCCTTCGCTGATAGCTTGCCTCTCTCTAATAATTCTATTGTGAAAGCACAACTGTTAGTCAATGCTCGCAGTCTTTCAGCCTCATCGCTTAATGATAAAATCCTGTTTGGTGAGTACTCTAGTACTAGTAGCAATGCCAATATTGGTGGGTTTTTAACAGCCTCTTCAGGTGTACAAGAATACCCAACAGCAAACGCAGGCACTGCCTATATTATTAATCAAAATCACGCCGTTGGTTCAGGAACATTACTGAATACTCTAACCTCTGGAATTGCTAATTTAGATGTATTAGCACTCTGGCAAACAGAAGTTGACGTTACTTTATTACAACTGTGTACTAAAGAAGACAATGGCTGTATCGATACTGATGGAGATGGTTTCTGCGATGACGAAGAAATAGAACTCGGCAGTGATCCATTCAATCCAAACTCAACACCCGATGACCTAGATGGTGATGGCTACCCTAACGATGAGGATTGTGATCCAACAAATCCATTAGTATGGGATGACTGTGTTGTATTTGATAAAGACTGTGATAAAAAAGTCACTGTTGATTTACGTCCCGCTACGACTTGGATAAATACGGCAACAGGTACCGCCCCCGTAGAAAACAACGTATTTTCTACCTACCCACCCAACCCTGCTTGGGCCAATGTTATTTGGGATGGAGCCATGAACTGGTTCGACTTCGGATCTGCTAACAATACAACACATACCTTAAAAGTTGATTTTTGCTCTTGTGGTGGTGGTGAAGTTACCGTTGATGAAATGAAGTCTGATAACTATAGCCACGTCTATTTGGACGATAGCAGCATCGCGTCTAATACACTTGTTCAACGCACTGTTCATAATCAATCGACCATGGCTTCTTGGGGGACCAGTGTGAGTGGTTACCAAAGTATTCCAGCCACTGGAGCAAACGAAGACCATACGTTATTCTTTGAAGTAGAAAATGTCTTTGGCCCAAGTGGTGGCTCGATTAACGGAGAACTTAACTTCTACGGTCAATTAGGGCACTGCCCATAGCAACCAGGATAACTCAACTATGATAAACAGCATGGAAGGCCTACACGGCCTTTCATGCTCATCATTTTTTATCTACTGGAAATAATAAAAATGAACATATTAAAATACTCATGCGCTGTTAGAAAAATTTTTATCCCCTTCTTATTTCTAACTCAAGTCATTGCCTGTACTGATAATAACAGTTCAGCAAGCCCTAATAGCTCAGAAGACAATGCTATTTATGCCTATATAGCGGCAGAAAACCAATTTAAAGTCATCGACATTCAAGATCCTTCAACCCCTACATTGCTCAGCACTACCGCGACAGACTCCTCATTTTTAGTAGAAACATTTCCCTTTGGCGCTATCGTTGCTAGCTTTAGTCAATTTGGAAATACGTATTTAGATACCGTCTCTACTTTTGATCCAGAAAACCCTGTCGCGCAAAATTTTCCAAGCGGAGTTCCTTTTCTACGTGTAACCGATATGTACTATGATCAAGACCATGTATTCATCGGCGATGAATACCGTGGATTACATGTTTTTGATGTGAATAATTTTGGCTTAGAAGTCAGTATATTAGAATACGATACGATGTCATTTACGAAGCTTAATGACGATATGTATATCATTCATCAAGACGGCGGAGTTAACTTTTCTGGATTACAAAAATATGACTTCACTAATATTAACTCACCACTACTTATCGCTAGTAACGGCACCGATATTGATGCGACATCATACCCAACCGAAGAACGTACTCACCACAGCTGGATTGAGCACGATAATAACTTTTTATACGTAGCAAACCTGGCAGATAAAAAATTAAAGAAAATCGACCCTGCTAACCTCTCTGTTTTAGCAGAAGTGGATATTCAAGGCCACGTTACTTCCTTCGCAATTGAAAGTGGTTATGCTTATATTACGGTACAACCTCATGCCTCTGAACCCACTCTATTAACGGGCGACGATGGAATAAAAGTGATTAATCTAGCGACAATGACACTGATCGACTCAATAGATTTAACCGAAGCCAGCGGCGTTGCTATATTAAATGACTATGCCTACGTTGTAGATACGAATGCCCTGCATATATACAGCGTAGCCTCAGGAATATTAACTCTGGTGATAAGCTATCCTGATGGAGCTGGCATGGATATCGCTCTTGGCAAGAAAGTAGCGCTAAATCCGCTGAACTTTACATTTGTGCCGTAATAGCACGTCATACTAAACAATCAGCGACTGAATTCTGACCATATTGATAAGTGAAGTTCTAGGGAAACGACAAGATTAGATTGTTCAGCCATTGAGCAGTATAATGCCGCGCAATTGTATCTTTGAATACGCACACCCCAGATTAAAACAAGGTCGCTGAATCATGGCTAAGAAGCTATTTATAAAAACCCACGGTTGTCAGATGAACGAATACGATTCGTCTCGCATGGCTGATATGTTGGGTGAAAGCCATGAGATGGAACTCACTGAGAATGAATCTGAAGCCGATGTTATCCTGCTGAATACCTGCTCTATCCGCGAAAAAGCGCAAGAAAGAGTATTCCACCAGCTAGGTCGCTGGAAGCATCTTAAAGAGAAAAATCCAGACCTTATCATTGGCGTTGGCGGCTGTGTGGCAAGCCAAGAAGGCAAAGCGATTATGCATCGTGCGCCCGTGGTTGATATGGTCTTTGGTCCTCAGACATTGCACCGTTTACCTGATATGGTAAATAAGTCAGCCAATCATGAAAAGGTCGTTGATATTTCGTTCCCAGAGATCGAAAAATTTGACCACCTGCCCGCTCCTAAAGTAGAAGGCGCAAGCGCATTTGTTTCTATTATGGAAGGCTGCTCTAAGTACTGCTCGTTCTGCGTTGTGCCTTATACGCGTGGCGAAGAAGTTAGCCGCCCGTTACATGATGTATTGAAAGAAGTAGAAGCCATCGCCGCTCAAGGCGTGCGTGAAGTAAACCTACTGGGCCAAAACGTAAACGCGTATCGTGGTGGTGTTTTCACGGGTGCTGTTGCAGCCGCTTCGGCCAATACCAATGGCCTAGGCGTGATCATCTCTGATGCGCAAGGTAACGACATCAATAATACCGGTGATGCAGAAGACTACGCTGATTTAGCCGAGCTAATTACCCGCGTTGCTGATATCGACGGCATCGACCGCATTCGCTTCACGACCTCACACCCAATGGAGTTCAGCGATAGCTTAATCGATGTTTACGCGGAAGTGCCTGAATTGGTAAGTCATTTACACCTGCCAGTACAAAGTGGTTCCGACAAGATCCTAAGCGCAATGAAGCGTGGCCACGGCCGCGACGAGTACATTGCTAAAGTGAAGCGCGTTCAACAGATTCGCCCTGACTTATGCATGTCGTCTGATTTTATCATCGGCTTCCCAGGTGAAAGTGATCAAGACTTCCAAGATACAATGGATTTAATTGCTGAAATTGGCTTCGATATGTCCTTCAGCTTTATCTACAGCGCACGGCCAGGCACACCGGCTTCAGACCTTGAAGACGAAACCCCTGAAAGTGTGAAGAAACAACGTCTGCATATTCTTCAAGATCGCATCAACCAACAAGCTCAAGACATTGCACGCAAGATGGTTGGCAAGACAGAGACGATTTTGGTAACGGGTAAAGCAAAGAAGCACGAAGGACAATTACAAGGTCGTACCGAAAATAACCGCGTAGTAAACTTCATGTCTGACGACTTAAGCCTAATCAACAAGTTCGTTAAAGTGACTGTCGAAGAATCCTTGCGCAACAGCTTGCGCGGCTCGGTTGTTGATCCTGAACTAGCCTACTAAAAAGCGGACTAAAATAGAGCAAAGTAATACGAAAAAGTGAGACTGTAGATATTCAACCCACAGCTCACTTGTCGTCTTTTGGCTCGTATTAGTAGCACCCAATGTTCAATTCCTCTAGACACAACATCACTACTTGCGAATCAACCCTCATTCGGCATAAGCTAAGGTACTATTTATGAATCTTATGAATCGGGAGCGAGACCCCACTTGAGCGATGAACTAGCAGTCCTAAACGAAGAGCAAAGTGAAGAGCATGCTAACTCTGAAAATAGCAGCAATGGCGACGCTAATCAGAG
The DNA here is from genome assembly GCA_000967895.1 of Oleispira antarctica RB-8. Classification (GTDB taxonomy): domain Bacteria; phylum Pseudomonadota; class Gammaproteobacteria; order Pseudomonadales; family Oceanobacteraceae; genus Oleispira; species Oleispira antarctica. The sequence continues at coordinate 877,270 of FO203512.1, read as the reverse complement.
CGCCAAACATGGCATCACCTTCCGCGTAGAACCAGAAGATGTTAAACGCCTCGCTAACTTATGTGGCCAACTCGACTGCCATATCAAACAAATCGCCAACCACTTCAAGCTGAAGATCTATAACCGCGGCGCTCGCTTTCAAATAGAAGGCGACCTAGGCAAAGCAGACGCGGTTAAAAACCTCATCAATCGCCTGTACCGCGAAACTCATAATGGCACAGAAATAACACCCGATCTGATTCACCTGTTATTGCGAGAAGCCAAAGCTGAGCACTCCTATAACCGCAAAAGATCCAGTCCTAAGCACGACGAAGCCAATGTGATAAAAACTCCGCGTATGATGATTCAAGCACGCGGCGATCATCAGCAAGGCTATCTGAAAACCATTCGTGAAAACGTCCTTAACTTTGGTGTTGGCCCTGCCGGAACGGGTAAAACCTATCTTGCGGTTGCTTGTGCCGTAGAAGCGTTAATGCGTGACGAAGTCAGTCGTATTTTATTAGTACGCCCCGCCGTAGAAGCCGGTGAAAAACTTGGATTTTTACCGGGTGATTTATCACAAAAAATCGATCCCTATTTACGACCCTTGTACGATGCCCTCAACGACATGTTGGGTAGCGAACAAGTTGAAAAACTGATTGAACGTAACGTGATTGAAGTTGCGCCCTTAGCATACATGCGCGGCCGAACGCTCAGCCATTGCTATGTTATTCTCGACGAAAGCCAAAATACGACACGCGAACAAATGAAAATGTTTTTAACTCGTATTGGCTTTGGCTCTAAAGCGGTAGTGACTGGGGATATTACCCAAGTCGATTTACCTCGTGGTATTCAATCAGGCTTGCGTCACGTACTCGACGTATTAGAAGGCGTCGAAGGCATCGGGCTAACCCGCTTTGCCAACTCAGACGTTGTACGTCACCCCATGGTTCAAAAAGTCGTCGACGCCTACGACAAGTTTGAAACCGCCGAGAAAAAACGCAAAGACGCTAAATACGCAGAAGAAAAGCGCATCGCTCTAGAGCAAAGCGCACAACTGCAAGCGACCCATGCAATTTTAACCTCAGGCTCTCTGCCTGAAGAAAACAAATAAACAGTAATACGTTAAAAAGCGAACACGATAAATAATGACTGACCAATCCCATTCAGAAGCAGAAGCAAATCCAATCGAGCTAGAACTACAACTAGACGTACAGATTGCCGTAGAAAAAGAACATGATCTTCCAACAGAAGAACAACTAACGCAGTGGGCAACCGCTGCCCTAGTTACTCGTACCGTCTCGTATAATAAAAGCGAAGAGCCTGAGCTAACGATTCGTATTGTCGACGAAGCCGAAAGCCAAGAACTGAACAATGACTATCGTGGAAAAGATAAACCGACTAACGTGTTATCTTTTCCTTTTGAAGCCCCCCCTCATGTTCCGATTCCTTTATTGGGTGATCTGATAGTCTGCAAGCAAGTGGTCGAGCGCGAAGCCATTGAACAAGGTAAAACATTAACCGCACATTGGGCACACATGATTATTCATGGTTGTTTGCACTTGTTAGGTTATGACCACATAGAAGATGAAGAAGCCGAAGAAATGGAAGGCATTGAACGCGTAGTAATGGCCGAGCTCGGCTTTGAAGACCCTTATAAGGATGATGAGGTTTCAACTTAAAATGAATATCACTTACTAATTTTCAGACTATAGGTCTACTATTAAATAAGATACAAGGAGGTTATTACGATGTTTATTAAAAAAATCAGCGCATTGATACTTATCGGCATAGCCTTCTCTTCTAATATTCAAGCAGAAGAAACTTGGAGAATAACGTCGTTAGTCTGGCCACCTTATTCAAGCCCAGACTTGCCCGACCAGGGAACCTCGATAAAGAAACTAACAGAACTTCTAAAAAAAGAAAACATCACCCTAATCGTTGAATTTTACCCTTGGCACAGAGCTAAATACTTGGTGCAAACTAATCCTAAGTACTTGGGTATTTTCCCTGCATGGCCTGAAGATGTATTCAACAATGCTTTAATTTCTCCTGCCATTGATTGGTCAGAAATAGCCATATTAAAATTATCTGAACAAGAATTAATATTCGACAGCATTGATAACCTGTTTAAAGAACATCCGGTCGGTGTCGTTAGTACTTATATTTATCCTGATATTATTGAAAACGCAATTAAGAAATATCCGCACAATGTAGAACATGCTCCTAATGAATATTCACTACTTATGAAACTCTCCAAAGGACGAGGATTAGCGGCTATTACTGACCCTAAAGTTATGTTCCACTTAGCCGAAAAAGAAGGTATTAAAGACTTGGAAGCAACCGTTCTCATGAAAAAAGAATTAGTGCTGGCGCTTAGAGATGATGCAGAAAATAGAAGGCGCATGAAAATATTAATCAAACTGTTAAAAGATTCTATCGATAACTAAATACATTAACTGATAATCTTTATCGCGATCTCTCGAGCGTTAAGCGCCGATTTTTTATCACCTTGAACATGCGCCTTAACGGTTGCGCCTTCTTTCAAATAACACAATGTTTGGGTGATTTCTGCAATACGCTCAGGGTCTTCTGTTAGTGTTTTTACCGCTTCCCGAATAATACTTTCAACGCGTATTTTGTGATGAATGCATTGCTGATGTATAAGACTGTTCAATTCACCGTATTCGGCACTGACGTTAATAAAAAAACAACCATGAAAAAGAGCCAATACTTGTGTGCGATCGTTGAACCAATTATCCAGCGCACTGAATAACGCATCAATTTTTGCCACCCCCCTATCCGCTTTATCAAACTCACTTTGCAGCCACTGACAATAAATTTCATCACGATATTGCAGCACCGCCAATAATAATGCCTCTTTACTCGAAAAATGATTATATAAAGTTTTCTTAGCGACCCCTGACTCTGCAAGAATTTCATTGATCCCTACTGCGTGAATCCCCTTTTTATAAAACAGTTTAAAAGCAGTACTGATCAATAGCTGGCGTTTCGATGACATATCAGTCCTCAACACAATCTTTATGGAAGTAATCGAATGTTGACATGAGTATACAGACTTGTCTACCATAGACCAAAGTAGACCGATCAGTCTACTCGTATTCAAAGACTGAATAACTCACAAAGGTCAAACATAATGAATGTCATAAAGAAGCTGCGCGGAGAAGGCTCTGCACTACCACCAAAGCCTTCGATAAGAAATATTGTATTGGCAGGAATAGGAGGTTTTATCACCATTGCCATATTAGCCGGGTTGAATGCAAGTTTGGTCGCGACACTGATTTTAGGTTCTTTCGGTGCTTCTTGTGTTTTGGTATTTGGCTTTCCCGATGCGCCTTTCTCACAGCCGCGTAACGTAGTAGCGGGCCACTTCCTATCCTCTTTAATCGGCTTATTATGCCTGACCTTATTCGGTGCTGAATGGTGGTCGGTAAGCATTGCTGTTGGCTTAGCCATTTCATTAATGATGCTAACCCGCACAGTTCACCCACCTGCTGGCTCAAATCCTGTGATTGTCTTTTTAGCACAACCAGGCTGGGATTTTTTGTACCTACCGACACTAAGTGGTGCCGTTATTATTATTTTGATCGCTCTGGTTTATAACAATATTAGCCGCAAAGAACGTTATCCTAAATATTGGTGATCGTCCTAAAGCGACTCTTCAATAAAGGCCAATCAGTAGTCGATAGCGAATAACTATCAACGTGAGAAATAATATCAATTTTAAGTATTTATAAAGTAGGCATAGAGTGGTCACTCTTGGTAGCTAATCATTTGATAGCCAGCCTAACCAGTATGAGTTCCCTATGTCTTATTCCGCAGCCAAAGCCAATCAACAGAACCAATGCTTGCCAACAGAGCCTATGAATAATACAGCACTGGTCGCTGAAGGCGGGGGTCAGCGCGGAATTTTCACGGCCGGGGTTTTAGATAGCTGGTTAAATTCTGGCTTTAATCCGTTTGATTTATTAATCGGCACTTCAGCAGGTGCGCAAAACTTATCGAGCTATATAACCTGCCAAAAAGGCTTTGGGCGTCATTCGATTACTTCGCTTTCAAGAGATCCACGATTTTTTAAACTTTCGCGCACCTTTATTGGCAAGCATGCTGTCGATTTAGATTGGTATTTCAATCAAGTTGATCAAGCAGAAAATAAACTGAACATAGGCTGTGGAGAAGAACGACTAAAAAAACGGAAACTGTTGTTTTCCGCAACCAAGGCCGACGATCGTAAAGCCACGTTTTTTGAACCCACCCGAGATAACTGGCTAAACGTATTAAAAGCGTCTAGCGCCTTACCCATTTTATATAAAAAAGGCGTAAAAATTGATGATCAGTATTACGTAGATGGTGGTTTATCGGCCCCAATTCCGGTAGAAGAAGCGTATAAGCGTGGCGCAAAACGGATTGTGGTTATACGGACATTGCCAAAAGATGCCGCGGTACAATCTCCATGGGCACACAAATTAAAGTCCTTATTATGTAATACAAATCGCTGTCCAAAGGTATTGGATTTAATCACCCATCATGAAAATGCCTATCAGGCGACATTAGATTTTATTGAACAGCCACCAAAAGATATTGAAATAATACAAATTTATCCCGAGCAGGTATTAGCCAGTAGCTTAGTTGGCAGCAGTCAAGAATCTCTAAACAATGATTATGATGTCGGTTTTAAGGCAGGATTAAATTTTTTAACACGCTATGAAAATAATTATGCGCCTAGCTAAAAAACAAAGAAGCTAACAGACTTAAAACTGGTCGCCAAATAACTCACTCAGAATCACATTGTAAAATGTGATTCTGAGTTAACAGAGGGTTTAAGCACGACGCTTTCTAAATGCATAAATACCTGCATTGAATAACGTGCCAAAGAATACGCCCCACTCACTTAAATTAGGCTTAGGCTGTTTGCCTTTCGCCATACGCGCAAGTTGAGCTTCATACCAAGTAATGTCTAGCATCGCCATTTTATCAATAGCTGGCTTACCCGTGGTTAACTTCTTCAACTGCTGCTGATGATTTTCGTCAGCGATTAATTTATTCGGGAAGTCTGGATCAACCACCGTCGTACGCGCCACACCAATAAAGTCAGTTGCACCAGAATTTAACGCCGCCTGCATAGCCTTAGACGAACGGAATCCACCCGTCACGACTAACGGTGTATCAACTTGTGAGCGCACTTTTTCGGCGTAATCTAAAAAGTAGGCTTCGCGCTGAACTGTTGATTCTTTAACGTTTGCGCCCATCATCTCTGGACTTTCATAAGTACCGCCAGAAATTTCAATTAAATCGATTCCTGCATCGGCAAGACTTTTTACCACTTGCATAGAATCTTCTTCGCTGAAACCACCTTTCATAAAATCAGCTGAATTTAGTTTTATACCAATTGGAAAACCAGCGCCTACTTGCTCACGAATAGCGCTATAAACAGCCAAGACAAAACGCATACGATTTTCTAATGAACCGCCCCATTGATCATCACGCTGATTATGGCGTGGCGATAAAAACTGACTGACCAAATAACCGTGAGCACCATGAATTTGCACCCCCGTAAAACCACATTCTTTGGCAAGCTTAGCACTGGTAGCAAACTTCTTGATAATGACTAAAATTTCTTCTTCTTTTAAAGCGCGAGGCTTATTGAAGCCTTTTTCTAGACCACGAGTTAACGCAATTGCAGAAGGCGCAACAGGCACATCAACTATAAAATTAGGAATCTGTTTACCTGGGTGATTTAGCTGAGTCCAAATATGAGAGCCATTTTTCTTACCCGCTTCTGCCCATTTTTTGAATTCTGTTAAATCACTTTGTTCATCTAAAACAACATTCTTAGGTTCACCCAGCGCGCCACGATCAATCATGATATTGCCCGTCATCGACAAACCAATCCCGCCTTCTGCCCAGCGGCCATAAAGTTTAGCTAAACCAGGTTTAGGATTGTGCTCACGAGTACCCAATTGCTCACTCATAGCTGATTTAAATAGTCGGTTTTTAATTTCCTGACCTTTTTTTAGCGCAAAGCTAGACCCTAGTGGTACTGATACTGATGTTGTCATTTTTATATCCTCATTTTATTTATAGTGTTAAGACCAGTCATTTATCAAGCTCATTAACACAATCTTTTAGACCGATCGTCTTATAATCGATTTTAAAAAAAGCACAGTCTTTGTGCTTCTACATTTAGGGACTTATAAACGAATAATGATTGAGCTTTACTTTTACTTTCTACTTTTTTCTTCTGCTCTCTATTTTTTAAGCAGTGTCTCAATCATCAATTCCATAATTTTTTTAACCGGTTGGGTATCCGCTGACATTTTCATTTTAATTAATGCCCCCTCCCAAGCTGCCCAATACACCGCCGCCATATCGGTAGGGCTAATGTCGTCACGGACTAACTGCTGAATTTGAGCCTGCTCAAAAATAGCACTAAAAAAGATTAACCACTGCTTCATCGCGGCTTCTAATTCAATGCGACACATTTCACTTTCAGCTGAAATTTCAGTAGCAATAGATCCCACCAAACAAGACTTCTTAAACTCATGGCTGGCATACTGCTTTAAGCTGTAGCGATAAATCGTCCGCAACTGCTCGATAGGCGTTAGTGTCTTGCCCTCCCCCGTCATAAACTCAGACAGCTGATTTAACAAATCGCGGCTGTAATGCCCAATCACCTCAGCAACAAACGCTTCTTTACTGGCAAAAAAGTTATAGAAGGAGCCTTTAGGTACATTGACTTCATCCAATATCTGCTTGATACCCGTACCGTGATAGCCGTGCTCGGACAACTGCTCAATTCCGGCGATAATTAAGGCTTCTCGGGTATGTTCGCTGCGTCTTGGTCTATTCATGCTATTAGCTTATGACCGATCGTCTTTTAATGGAAGTGATAAAGTATTATTTGATGTAAAAAGGTTTATTGCGCAGATGAAACAATAATTACTTTGCTCAAATTTTGCTAATATTTAAGATCGCTTCATGCCATCAATATGAGTAAAGCTTATTGGCGCTGCTCAGTAGGAGTGAAGTATCAGAAGAACGCAGAAAAGACTATTAGATAGCAGGCTTTAAAAAGGACGGTTTAAACAACACTGACTTATTACGCCCCTCTTTTTTCGCAATATATAAGGCAGAATCAGCTTCTTTGAATAAAACATCAAACTCGTTGTTATCCTCTTTATTAAGACTCACCCCAATACTCACGGTGATGCTGATACCCTTAAATTGGGTTGTTTCAATATCAACCCGAATAGCTTCGGCAACTTTACAGGCATTTTTTTCATTAACATCAGGCAGCACTAAAATAAACTCTTCGCCGCCAAAGCGTGCCACTATATCGTGATCTCGTCGTTTCTTGAGCAAAAGAGTACCTAGATATTGCAACACATCATCGCCAAGTGCATGCCCGTAAGTGTCATTAATAACTTTAAAAAAATCGATATCGATGATGATAACCGCAACCGATGATCTGCTTCGCTTTGCTTGAGACAGCACCTTACTAGCTCGATTATCCAACGCTCTTCTATTCAATAAACCGGTGAGGGAATCGACAGTTGCCATTTCGAGCAGCTCTTCACTTTGCTTTTCCAGAAGCTCTTTCGCTTGAATAAGTTCTTGGTATAACTTGTCTCTATTGGCACAACCATAAAGCGACCAATAAGTGGTTTGATACTGATCTAAATTAATATTGGCGACGACCGCTATTTTATCCCCCTTAGCCGTAATCAGAGTCAGTTGTAATTCTTCCGCACAATGCTCATTGATTAATAACGGGTAGACATAACTATCGATAAAAATATTGGAAGCCCTGCTAAATATATCACCCAAGCTCATTTCAGAGAGTGCTTCTTGTGACCAGCCAAGATGATTCACCATGTATTGGTTACTAAAAGAGATTTCTCTCTTAGCATTCACAACCAAGTGGCCAGAATTAAAGCACTCTAGAAAAGAATCTAATTGGCTAGTCACTTTATGGTTACGAATCCCAGTCTGATATGCATGAGTTTGATTACGCCCTAGTCTGATTATTCTGAATAAAATGGATGAGTAACGGAGTAATTAAACCTGCGTCTGTCATATGTAGGCAGTGGCCTTCGGCTTGAATTAATTCTAACTGGCTATTGGGTATATTTTCAGCCATATACTGACCAACCTCTGGTGAAGCCAAAGAATCCTTGGCACTTTGAAAAATAAGCGCAGGTGTGGAAATATCTTCCAACAACGATCGGTAGTCGGAAAAAAATGTCGCTTTGGCAAACGTTTTCGCCACTATAGGGTCTGTGGTGCAGAAGCTGCCTGACAACTCGCCAATAAGCTCAGAAGAATGACTCGCCCCCATAACCAGTGGTGCCAAATAATTAGCCCAGCCGATATAATTTTTGTCCATCAAGTTTATCAGCTCTTCTAAATCATCGCGTTCAAAGCCACCCACATAATCAGGCGGAAAATTCATAAAGCATGGCGATGGACAGATCATAGTAATGTCTGAAATTCGATCACCAACATGAGTTGATGCAATACCCGCGATGATAGAGCTAACAGAGTGACCAATAATCGAGACGTTGACTAAATCTAATGCAACTAATATCTCTTCGACATCTTTTGCATAACCTTCAAGACTTGAATATCTTTTTGTTGAAAAGCTTTCTAAATCAGACTGACCCGAGCCAACATAATCAAACACAATAACGGTGAACTGCTTTTCCAATTCTGGCAGCATAAAACGCCACATATTTTGATCACAACCAAAACCATGCGCCAATAAAACTGTCTTTTCACCACCGCCAGTAATATTGATATTATTCCGTTTCACTACATCTTCTTTTTCGTAGCAAATGACGTCTTGCTTGATCATTAAGAAATAACCTTCTTTTTAATGGATGACAGATGAATACTGGCTCAGTCAAAGAAAAGTATAGCTAAGAGAACGACTATAACCAGCGACCATCAATCATAGTATTTAACTATCACATCAATTGATTTATACAAATATACCTATTTAATCAATTAGTCCAATATGTCTCTCATGGATTCACAAGACGAAGCCAACCAAAACACATGCAAACCATTAACGTTCCTAAATAGGTATACACAAATGATCAATACTCAAATCAAACCTTTCAACGCTTCTGCTTTTAAACAAGGCGAGTTCGTAGAAATTTCTGAAAAAGACGTATTAGGTAAATGGGCAGTCTTCTTCTTCTACCCTGCTGACTTCACGTTCGTTTGCCCTACTGAACTAGGTGACCTTGCGGACCATTACGCAGAACTACAGAAGCGTGGCGTAGAAGTATTCTCAGTCTCGACTGATACTCACTTCGCTCACAAAGCATGGCACGACAGCTCTGATACTATCGGCAAAATCAACTACTTCATGGTAGGCGACCAAGCTGGCAACATCACGAATAACTTCAATGTGATGCGTGAAGGTCAAGGCCTTGCAGATCGCGCTACATTCTTGATCGATCCAGAAGGCACGATCCAAGCAATGGAAATCACTGCTGAAGGTATCGGCCGTGACGCTGAAGACCTACTGCGTAAAGTGAAAGCCGCTCAGTATGTTGCAGCTCACCCAGGTGAAGTTTGCCCAGCTAAATGGAAAGAAGGCGAAGAAACTCTAGCACCTTCTCTAGATCTAGTAGGCAAAATCTAATCGTTAATATTTGCTAACGATTTGCCAACATTCATCAAAAATCGATGAATAAAATGCCCCATTACCTTTCACGATAATGGGGCATTTAAAAACTTCATAGCCATTACAACGATCTATTTGGCCTCCAATTTAGGAGAGACAATTTCCTTACGCCATGAATATCGATTCAGCGTATAAAAAACCATTTAATATTAAAGAATTTTAAAGGTATCACTATGTTAGACCAAGCAATGAAAGACCAATTAAAGGCGTATTTAGATAACTTAAAGACCGATATACATCTGGTTCTTAGCCTTGATGACAGTGATACCTCGAATAAGCTACACGGCCTAGCGAATGACATTGCATCACTGAATAACAAAGTAAAAGTGATCGAAGATCAAAGCGCCAGTGTCCGTAAACCTATTATGCAGGTCATTAACCCAATCAAAGAAACATCTATCGGTTTCGCTGGTTTACCTATGGGTCACGAATTTACTTCATTAGTATTGGCATTGCTGCACAGCGGTGGCCATCCAATGAAGCTAGAGCCAGAAGTGATTGAACAAATTGCAGGCTTAGACAAAGAAATGAACTTTGAAATATTCATTTCACTTAGCTGCCAGAATTGCCCCGATGTCGTACAAGCCTTAAACATGATGGCGGCGATTAATCCTAAAATCACAACAACCATGATCGATGGCGGCGCTTTCCAAGACGAAATTGCCCAGCGCAACATCATGGCAGTACCCAGCGTTTACCTAAACGGTGAAGTGTTTGCTCAAGGTCGAATATCTTTAGCTGAAATTCTAGCGAAAGTAGATACCGGCTCTGTCGCAAAAGAAGCCGCTGCGTTAAACGAAAAAGAACCGTACGAAGTATTAGTTGTGGGTGGTGGTCCTGCGGGTGCATCTGCTGCAATTTACGCAGCGCGTAAAGGCATCCGCACCGGAGTTGTTGCAGACCGTTTTGGTGGCCAAGTACTCGATACAATGTCGATTGAAAACTTCATTTCAGTGAAAGAAACAGAAGGGCCTAAGTTAGCGGCGGCACTAGAAGAACATGTTAAAGAATATGACGTAGACATCATCAATCAGCAAAAAGCGAACAACGTGATTTCAGCTGAAAAAACCGAAGATGGCTATATTCATGTTGAACTAGAAAGTGGCGCAACCTTAAAAAGCCGCAGTGTGATTCTATCGACTGGCGCACGCTGGAGAGAGATGAACGTACCGGGCGAACAAGAATACCGCAATAAAGGTGTTGCCTACTGCCCACACTGTGATGGCCCGTTATTTAAAGGTAAAAGAGTGGCCGTTATTGGTGGTGGTAACTCTGGTATAGAAGCGGCGATTGATCTTGCCGGTTTAGTAGAGCACGTAACCGTATTAGAATTTTCCGATACCTTACGAGCCGATAAAATAATAGTTGATAAAGCCAATAGCATGGGCAATGTCGAAATTATTAAACAGGCACAAACAACCGAAGTGCTGGGGGATGGCACTCGAGTAACCGCGTTGAACTATACCGACCGAACAACAGGTGAAACTAAGAAAATTGAACTGGCAGGAATCTTCGTACAAATTGGTCTAGTGCCAAACAGCGAATTCCTAAAAGGTTCAGAAATTGAACTATCAAGCCGTGGTGAGATTGAAGTAAGCCCTAAAGGTGAAACCTCAATGCCGGGTGTATTTGCAGCGGGGGACGTAACGACCGTGCCTTATAAACAAATCATCATAGCCATGGGTGAAGGCTCAAAAGCTAGCCTAGGTGCTTTCGATTATTTGATTCGCACACCAGTGCCGAACCATCGCGCTATTAATGCAGCATAAACTAGCAGCCAATTTTCATTCTGGAAGTTGGCTGCTTTCTTTTATACGACATAAAGAATTCAAATAATTCCATCATTCAGCCTCTCCGCCACAAGACGACAATTTATAATCTCAAGCTGACATTCAGCTAGTTGGTTGGGATATCAAATTTTGCGTACAAGCCATCAGTGCAGAAAAACGCTTAGTAGGAAATATAATATGCAGTGACGGTATCACCATTACTGAACCCTATATTCTAGCAATACCTAAAATTTCAATCGTAAATAAAGCAACTAATACTCAGGTTGGTGCAACATTGTCTGCATTAACAGTTAATAATTATGACTATTCCATCAGTTACCAATGGTTTATCAATGATGAAACTATTGCTAGTGCAACGAGTGATGACCTGGTTTTAATTAAGGTAGGCGCCACCTATCAGTATTTTGATAAAAATAACCTTCAACGTATTGGCTTTGATCCACAAGCTGAAATAGATTTTTCAATTAACGGAAAAAACTATAGAGCATACCGCCCAACTATTGGGAAAAATTACGTCTAGAGAAGCGATAACGGAATTATTTACTGGCGATGCCTCAAGTGCGTATAATCTTTGGCCATCACCACACACCACTCCATGGTTATCGGCAACAGATGATGGCACGCTAGTAACACTGAGTGAATTCCAAACAATTAATTTTAATGCTAAATATCCATTTAGCTGTATGTCACCACTATAAAAAATTTAGCCATAAAAAAGCCCAACAATTTTTTATTGGGCTTTTTTATATAAATATGATTCATTCTTTTACGTTATCTAACAGATCACCAACCTGATTTAAAGCATCCCCATAATATTTTTGTTTCAGACATCGAATCGTACCATTAGTGACCACTTCATCCATCATCACTGCGTTTATCCAGAGCCTTAATTATGTAGGTGTAAGCCTGTTTCTTTAGTTGTTTCTTTAGTTTTCCCATCTCATAACTAAAAGACTGAGTATCAAAAATGAGAAAACAACTCATTATTTTCACCTACCTATGTAACAGATAAGACCGAGAATAACAGTATTATTCAGGCTTAGGATCTGAGCCTGGATTAAAGCGATACTGATTACGACCGCTCTTTTTTGCCAGATAAAGTGCTTCGTCTGCGCGTATACATACCGAGTCTATCGTATCAGTAACAAGAATAGGTGTGATACCGAAGCTGCAGGTCACTGGATGCTCCAATTCTTCAATCTTTAGGCCACTGTCATTGAGTAGGTACATAATCTTCTCAACTCTTTTTATCGCAGTATCAGCGTCACAGCCTTGTAGAAGAATCATGAACTCTTCACCACCAAAACGATAAACGTTATCTAGTGGACGAATATTAGCTTCGACGAGAGCAATAAAAGCAACTAGAACTTTATCCCCAACATCATGACCAAAGTTATCGTTAACCGCTTTAAAATAGTCGATATCGGCGGCAATTAAAAACTGATTTTTGTGATCAGCCTGCATCCGCACCGCCATTCTTTCTATATCCCGAAAATGATCCTGAAAAGCCCTTCTATTTAATGCATTAGTCAAGGAGTCACGATAGGCAAGCTGCTTAAGTTGAAGTGTTTTTTCTCGTAAAAAATGCTGTAACAAAAATTGCTGACGTGCATTTTTTTGCTGAGCAATAGCTAACAATATTCCTGCACCATTACTAAACCCATAACCTAAAACCATAATTATTTGACTATGAACATCAAGACCTTTTACGAAAATAACAATTATAATGGCAATTAATGAGTGATATACACACAGGGTTAATGAGAGTTTTACCGTTAGTATTCCAGACGCGTATAGGCAAATCATTATAATAATATCGAACAGAGCATACAGCGCGTAATCATCAACAAATGTAACTGATCCAATTTGAAGAAGACTGAAAAAAATAAATAGCGTACTAAATACTAAGGCATCGTAAGATGAATAGCGTTTCACCCGTGGTATTATCAATAAAAAAACAATACATGCAGTTATCTGCACCAGCCTCTGCCCTACAAGAAAAGTACTCCATAGCTCAGATTTAACGATCATATAATCAGAAAGCATAAAAACAGGCATTGCTACTGCTACAAAGGCACATAATTTAAAGACTAAACGACGTTGCTTACGTAAAACCTCTTGCCGAAAGGCATCTTCTTTATCTAAGTCCTTAAAAACAGAAAAAAAATGTGTAATATGCTGAACTTCAGGATCAAGAGTATTGTTCTGTTTTATGCCCATCACCTTATCTCAACGATTGTTTAATAATAGTGTAGTTCAATATGTTCATTCTTCCTCACGTTAATATTTTATAATGAAGCGTTATGTAAAGATATTACAGGCGCAACTAAAATAAGTTCACAAATAAAAACATTTCAATTTAAAGCCCGCCAATCTCTTGCTTATATATTTATTTGAGGTATGGTTCATAACATCATTAATGATTAAGTTATTGGTTTAGTTATGATTAATTTTTCAAGATATTTCTACTGGAGAACATCTCCTATCCTCCCCTGCTCCTGAGCGAATCCGCGCTCAAAATCCGCATTAAAAATTAAAATATTATTTGATAAATATCTCTTATAAATTTTAATCCCGTTTTCATTCGGCGCTTAACTGTGCCCGATTACTTATTAGAATATGAAGGAGTGATGATGAATCATCTTTCTTTAGTTCGTATTTTTGAAGATTTCAAAAAAAATAATGCTCGCAACCTTAATAGAATTTACCAAGTTCAAATAGGCAGCAAGATTAAATTATTAGATAAGCAAACATTTACAAGTTCTCGAATAACCTTAACCGAGCCGGATGAAAGTGATCCTTACTCTGGCAAAGTGTCATATCTATCGGCGTTAGGGACTGAGTTACTGGGTACCGTATCTGGGCAGCACATCAGTGTTGATGTGCTGGGGAAAGCCATTAATTTTCAGGTATTGAGCGTTATTAATGCTCAACCATTTCAGAGGAGGTGATTGATTATTCAAATCAAAAATTTTAAATACCGTACAAATTTTGAATATTTTAATACTAAATCTTAGAGGAAGTCATCATGGCTAAAAGTATAAAGAAAGAACCTAAACGAACATTAAAAGAAAAGCGCAACGAGAAAAAAGAGAAGCGTAAAGTCGTATCAATTCTTAAGTAAAACTCAAAAGGGCGCATAATATGCGCCCTTATTTAGTAGACACGAATAGACATTATTTAAAATCCTTCTTTTTATACCCAATATCTCGTTACCTCATCATTACCACGTATTATCACTAGTCATTACATACCTAGCTAAAGAATAGTGACACCCGTCTCCCATAAAGTGCTAATTCGTGAAAGCGGACACTCTATATCTACCGTAGTATCGTCGTCTAGGTTGTCGACAGCCCTACTAAAATTATAAGAACTCTATTAATGAGGTTGAACTAGTGAATAAATCTATTCTAAAAAAACTCTCTTTCGGTACAAGTGTACTACTCGTATCCATGAATGCATTAAGCTGGACGCCAAGCCCAACACCTAACCCAGATCCAATACCTGACCCAACACCATGCCAAGATGATTGTGACTTTACTCGCGGACCAAATCCTACGCCCTCTTCTTTAGAAGCTTCTACTGGCCCGTATTCCGTTGCGACTCGAAGCGTTGCAAGTTCAGTCAGTGGCTTTGGTGGAGGTACACTTCACTACCCGACTAACACAACAGGAACCATGGGCGCGATTGCTGTTGTTCCTGGCTTTTTGCTGCAAGAATCCTCTATTGACTTCTGGGGACCTAAACTTGCTTCTCACGGGTTTGTAGTCATTACGATTTCAGCTAATTCAGGGTTTGACCAGCCTGCTAGTCGTGCAACTCAATTAGGTCGTGCTCTTGATTATGTCATTAATCAAAGTAATGGCAGCAATAGTCCAATCTCTGGAATGGTCGATACAACTCGCTTGGGTGTTGTTGGCTGGTCAATGGGAGGAGGTGGTGCACTTCAACTTGCCTCTGGAGACCGTTTAAGCGCAGCAATTCCAATAGCTCCCTGGAATCAAGGTGGCAACCGCTTTGATCAAATTGAAACACCTACCCTCGTTATTGCCTGTGAAAATGATGTTGTAGCATCCGTCAACAGCCATGCTTCACCCTTTTATAACCGCATCCCTAGCACTACAGACAAAGCGTATTTGGAAATTAATGGTGGCAGTCACTTCTGTGCAAATGATGGCGGCTCAATCGGTGGACTGTTAGGCAAATATGGTGTCTCATGGATGAAGCGCTTTATTGATAATGACTTACGCTACGATGCGTTCTTATGTGGTCCTGATCATGCAGCCAATCGTTCTGTTTCAGAATACCGTGACACATGTAATTACTAATACTATAAGTAAGCTCTAAGTAAGCTCTAAGTAAGCTCTAAGTAGCTCTAAGTAGCTCTAAATAAACAGTAACAAGGCTCATCTGCTTTGTTACTGTTTTGCATTATCAATAACAGTACTACGCGGTACAAAATATGTGATTGAAAAAAATAAACGAATAAAAATATAATAAAAACAAAAAAAGTGAATAGATAATGACGGAACTGAATCCAATCAGTCGAAAGCTATATATCTGGGTTAATCAGATGCTGTATCTGGGTATTACCCCAGTGCCCTATCGCGAGCATGCTATCGTATCCGATAAACTAATAATCAGCATAGAAGGTGCAATGGAAATCACCCTAGAGAATGGGGATAAAATCACATCACGTACATGCTTAGTCAAAGCTGGAATCAACTTCGAAAAAGTCAACATCAATACCAACAACGCAGTCATGGCGATCTATTTTATCGCACCGATCACTCAGGATTTTTCAGCCCTCGAGAGCATTATGACTTACGCTAGAAATGGTGTGCACTACGATCATCCAGAAGAAAATATCTTGATCAAAAATTTGTTAGAGATTCGTAACACATCAACAACGCCCGATAAAGCGTTCTCAATGCTTAGAAAATTAATTGTTCAACCTCATCTAGAACATCATATATTTAAAGAATTTGATGAAAGAATTGTCGAAGTCATCCACCAAATCAAAACAACCGTTAGTGAAAATATAAGTCTCAAGAAATTTGCCGACGATGTGCATTTATCGGAATCTCGCTTAGAAAAACTATTTAAAGACCAAATAGGCATTCCAATCACTAAATATCGACTCAAATATCGAGTATTCATTGGCATTATTCACCTTGCTTTAGGCCAATCCATTACCGACTCGGCTCTTGCTGCAGGATTTGCTAGCTCCTCACACTTTTCAAAGTCATTCAGTGCCATCAATGGAATTCCACCATCAGCCACTTTTTTAAAACCACCGTATTTGAACGTATTACTTGCGGATGAAGTGCTTAAAAAAATTAATATCTCTGATCAACAAGCATCAGAAGTAAAAAGTATAACCCCAAAAAGAATTCAACTAGGTGAATACGATGAGTACCTCCTTACTTCACAAGTCTAACCGGCTAACCCTATCTGTACTGCTGGCATTGATAACGTCCGTTTGTGTTGTCTATTTCAATGACGCAGATAAAGACGCACGACTATTACTCGATACCCATAGTAATCGTGAAAACATTCCAGTCACGGTGATAAATAACAACGAAAAAACAATCGCAACCGCATGGCAGTGGAAAGAATCCAACAGTTCTGATCTTGATGACCATCCTAATGTTCGCGAAAAAAATTCCTCGTCTGCATTTTCTGAAGAAGCCGTCTACAACGCTCTTCACAGAGTGAGATTAGACAGCCAAGATAATGTAATTCTTGACCACGAAGCCCTCATCGCACTCAATGCCACTCTTGATGACAACCGCTTACAGCTAAATGATTTAGCCTTGGATAATCTTCAAATGATTATCAGACAAGGTTTACCAGGAAGTGCTGGTGACGAGGTCGCTAAAATAGTTGCTAACTACTACCAGTATTTAGGCGCGACCAAAGAATTTAATGCTATTTACGAGACCGACTCGCCGCCCCCTCAGTCTATTGAAAATACCACCGAAGAGCACGAAGCAAACTATCGTGAACTCGTCTCACTGAGAGAGCTTTACCTAGGTAGCAGTGTTGCAAGCAAGTTATTTTCAACGTCTGACGCCAATGCAAATTATATGTTTGATATGCTTAAAATCGATAATGCCACTGCCCTATCAGATAAAGAAAAACAGAAAAAACGCGCAGAAATAATAGCAAGGCATGCTGAACAGACCATTAATGTGAATAATTGGAATCAAAGGAGTACCGCTTTCTCAGCAGCCAAACAGAATATACTCACCGCCTCCATTAGCGATCAAGAGAAGCAGACGCAACTTACTGAATTGATGCATCAGCATTTTAACAATGAAGAGCTGGCGAATGTTCGCCACTTGCAACTTGATCAGCCATAGTCGAATAGCATGGCTATGCTTACTGGCCTTTATATATTCAGGAATCACCTTATGGTCAATCCATACTGACTTACCGTCCGGCTTACCATCTGAGTCAACCAAAAGTGGGAAAACTGACTGGCAGCAACCCATCGCGGTTAATGCCCTCTTTCCCGACCCTATCTCGGCACAGCAGTGGCATTTCAATTATGAAGAGACCGAAGAAATACTAACGCAAGTAAAGCTGAACAGTCATGGAGAGTTGTTAATTAATCCTGAGTTAGCACACATATTAACAAAATCGGTCGCGTCAATGCCGCAGAACCTGAATAAAAAAACAGAAAACCGCATAGCCTTCTTAGTTTCAAAAGGGCTACCTGGTATAGCCGGAACACAGTTGGCTACTTTATTGATGAACTATTACCACCTACAAGACGCAACGAATAAGACAACGAATAAGACAACATCCTTGGCAAACTTTTTAAAAACAGAAGCTCGACAGAATCATCATCTAGGGGCCGATGTCGCTACCCAATTATTTGGTAACAAACGAGCCATTACTCGTTACCTCCTAGAACGTCTAGCCATTCAAGAAAATCCTAATTTAAGCCATCAACAAAAGGAACAACAACGTCAAATGCTGAAAAGCCAATTGAAAAGGCAATAGCACCCATGCGCAACGGTTCTCTCTCACTGACTCTATTAGCATTATTATCCGCCTTATCAGGGATATTGCTATCCATCCCTTTTTTAAGCCCACAACATTATGGCTTATCTTGGATAGGGTTTATTCCCTTATTAATCGCCATTGAAAAAAGTACTGGTTTATTCAGAATTTATTATTTAGGCGCGATAACGGGCCTTACCTTTTCTATCAGTGTCAGTTATTGGATGATCGATTTTTTAATGCTATCAAAAGGCTACGGTATCATTTTAAGCACTGTATTTTCCGTCATATTTTGGCTGTATTGCGCTCAACTCTTCGGTTTTATTACCTTGTTATTTGAGGCCATCAAACAACGTATTAACGTACATGAATATTTTTTATTTCCACTGATCGTCGTATCAGTATTTGCAATATACCCCATGATTTTTACCGCGCACTTAGGCGAGAGTCAAAGTCAGTTTTTAGTTGCGATACAAGCAATAGAATTTGTCGGCGTATACGGTTTAGATGCCATTATAGCCTTAACCAATATCGTTATTTTTAGACTTGTACTGCCATATTTATTAGCAGAACACTCACCCACACATCAAAAAAGATACAGTCAGAATAAATGGCCCTTAGGAATCGCACTGTTATTGCTAATATCATGGTTCTATTATGGCTGGTCTTCCAACCTAGCATGGGAATCAAAAATTCAACAATGGAACACCGTACGCATCGGCTTAGTACAACCTAACGAAACTCCCAGCCTAAAAAAACAAACGCTCTACTCGGGTTACAGCCGCTCCCTTCCACCTGAAATGGCCATGACACAACGCCTAGCCAGTATTGGTGCAGAAATAGTTATTTGGCCAGAAGCAAAATACAAAGCTTACCTAGACCAACCCCAGATAGCTGAAGCTTACCGCCATCAAATTAACGCACTCAATACACGTTTAATTTTTCAGGACATTGAGCAGACCCAAAACGTTTTAAACCCCCTAGTAAAACAACAGTACAATACTGCTGTCATGCTATCAGAACAGGGGGAAATGATCGGGCACTATCAAAAGATGAAACGCATCGCCTTCGGTGAATACGTTCCTTTTGCCAGTGATATACCCGTGCTAAAACGTTGGGTTGAAGGCTTCTTTGGATCGTTTCTTAACGAAATGGAAAAGGGAGAATCACACCAGGTCTTTAGCAGCGAATTAACAAATAACGCAGTTAAGAATAATGCATTCAATATAGTGCCATTGATTTGCTACGAAACCATATTCCCAGAATTTGTTGCCGAAGCGGTAGCAAGCGCATTACGCAAAGTTCCAAACACTGACCTGCTAGTCGCACTATCCAGCGATGGCTGGTTTGGTTCTACTCACCAACCTTATCAGCACACCAACGCTTCAATACTGCGCGCCGTTGAGAATAGACTTCCGTTAGTGCATGTCTTGAATAATGGGCCATCCATCGTAGCGATGCCAAACGGCACAATCATTTTTAAAACGAAAGCGAATCAAGCCGGCGGATACATCATTGATGTTCCCTACGAGAAAGACTCTCAAGGCAGTTTTTTCAGTCATTACCCACATTTATTCATTTATAGCGCTTATGGTTTGATCCTTTTTATCGGCTTATGCTGTTGTTTAAAAGTGCGAAAGAAGACGAATCAATCCACGGCTCTAATTTCTGCCCGTAATGAACCGCTAGACTAAAACGTGGTGAATTTTCATTACGTGAATATTGTAAACTGGGTTTCAGCTTATCAATATTTGAATAGACACTATTATCAATATAAAGATACTGAACACTTAATCGATCTATTCGGCCAGAAAAAGTAGGCTTGGTATTATTGCGATAAGACCCAGTCGATCTTACATCAACAATGCCATAAGCAAGAATATAGCGCTGATTATCAGGATACTGAATTCGTAACACTTCTTTATCCAGACCCGCGTCAATCACAAAAAGACGAGATGCTGATTGCTCTTCATGCTTCAAATTTTCTTTCGCTCTTTTTAAGTCAGACAATAAATCTTCATCGTCAACTAACCGACTCAGTTTCTTTTCAATATCTAGAACCCGCTTCTGAGCATGCTTAACCGCTTGCTGATAAGTCTCACCATCATACTCCAGAACCAAGACAGCTTCCGCTTCAATAAAGTGTTTTTTATAATCGGTGGCAGAATCGTCAGAAAACTCAAACCCTAACGACACTAACTTATTTTCATCAAACCATGCGGGTGAACTGTAGCCACTGTAACTATCACCATCCGATGATATAGCGCGCCAATCGATGCGCACAGAGGTTTGATCTCTATTCCAACGATACGGCATATGCAGCTCGCGCTCTGTCAGTACAACTACTGATTCAGCTAGGCCACTGCGGTTATACCAGACACCTATTAAAATAAAGGCATTAACAAGTAAGACAAGAGATAGAGCTAATATGAATAACGTTTTTGAACCAGGTAAATGTTTCATGCTGACTCTCCCAGGCTATTTTTCAAGCGTTTAAAGATCGTCAATAATAAAATGGCGAATAATCCAACCAATAAGAAGAAAACATATTTAGGCATTATCTCCCACCACCAATCAAACATCTTGGTATAAAGAAATAATACAAAAAAGACATTGCCAGTATTAACAACGTCCAACCAGCCTCGCTTAATACCCAGCCAAATCAATAACCCGCTGAAGAAGAACCCCGCAGCTTGGTACACACCCTCAATAACATCCCGATCAAAATCTAAATAGCTGCCAGATCCCCAATGAGAAAGCACCAGCACGGGTATAAAAAACAGCACCATCGCTAATACGCGATAAATGCTATCGAAGCCAGCATAACGAGTATGAGAAAAAGCAGGAACCCAGAATAGAATGAGTGCAGCGACAAAAAAGTTTTCGGGCCGCTCGCCTAAATTAAGCCAATACAGACCGCCCCATACACCAACGCGAGCCGATATAAAAAAGGCAATACTGAAAATACCTGCGGCCAGCAATAATCGATTATCAGTGGAATAGGCGAGAAAAAAGGCTAATACCGCCCACACGAAAAAGGCGTTAGGCGATGGAGTAATGTTAAAAATACTTCCCAACATAACCAAATTCAAAACGAATCCAGATAAGGTCACCAGAGCCATTAACTTTGCATAGTAACCCGTCGTTTCTTTTATTGAGATAAAATAAGTGGCCATCAAACCGAGTACCGGTGTTGCTACCAAAATAGCGACCTGGCTTAAAAGAGCAAACTTATCCCAAAACTGATAGAACAAAAAGAAAAGACTTGCCGCAAGCCCTAGCGCACCAATAAAAGATGCAATCTTCATCCCCATCGTTAATTGCTTTTCATTAGAATTCAAATCAACATCGTATGACTTCTGCAGTGACGTTAATAACTGAGCATGATAAGACTGTAAGCGGGTATTCTGCGCATCATCTAAAATTAGCAGTTCGTGCTGTTCTAGAAACGAAAGTTCGGATTGGAAAGCAAGTACTTGATCTACTCGCCCTTGAGCCTCTAATTTTGAATGTATATCCATATCTACCTACCCGCTGAAATTCAGAATGAAACTGTATCCTAGCCAGTGTGATAATGAAACAGATATGCTCAAATGGTTGATCTATCCACTGAGCAATTAAATACATAAGCTGTTTACCAATATCTCAGAAATATGCCTCTATAAGAGTCGCGTCAACACGCAGTATGTAACGTAGCTCAGCATGCAACTGAGCTAAGTTTTCTAAATCATTAATATTCGCTATTCTATAATGCATGTCTAAAGCATTCATTAAATCTACCGTGATAATTTATAAGACAAATTCTGCTGAATACCTACCCAGTTATGATTAATGATACTTATGTCGTAAGTATGATTATGATGATTCGACGTTAGAACTTGATTGGCTATTTCTGCGCACTCACACCCATCAAGTGTTCAACTTTTTTAACATTTTTAAAACCCGCGGCCTTCAGCCTGCGAATCACACCATCAACAAAGCTACTGCCTGTTTTTATAACATGAGGATTGCCCGTGTAATGGAATAGTCGACCTCCATGGCGCAGTACACGATAAATTTCGCGATAAAATTCTTCGCTATAAAGCTCACCCGCTAAAGAGAAACGTGGTGGATCGTGCACAACCGCATCGAAAGACGTCGCAGACATAGTCTGAATTAATTCATAACTACTGCCCTGCTTCTGCACAATGCCTTCATTACCCAAATCTTTTGACCAAGGATTCTGCGCGCGCAATCCCATCACCTCAGGACTCAGCTCAATGGTTAGTACCTCACTGGCACCCAAGCGATGAGCCGCGATGGCCGCATAACCCAGCCCACTACAGCAATCCAATACTCGATCACCCTTGGTTACCGCTTGCTGAGCCATCTCTGAAGCGCTGGTAAAAGGGTCTGTCCCCTTCGAAATGTGCATCTTAACGCCACTAATTTCTAACAACGGCGCACCATTGGTAGGGGCAAGCTTGTAGTAACCCACACTGCGATCTTCCAGTGGATCCATATCGCCATCTTGGCAAAGATAGATTCTGCCCGTTTTTTTAACAATTTTTTTAAGTTCAGCAATGGTCAGCTGATTGTCTTCGTCGAGTATCAAACCCTCTGCGTTTACAGCAAAGTCCTGCTCAGTAATATGGAGGTCTGTAGAAAGACGGACAGTAGAAAGTCCTTTGGCGATAGCATCCAATGCCTGTTTAGCATTGTCTGAATGGAGGTAATAGCAGGACATGATATGGGCCAATCTGGTTAAAAATTATAACTGCACTATAACACCCCTAGCGATAAGAGAAGTTAAAATAATTAATATGAATCCTTTACAACAAAATATCCAACTAAGACCAATGTCGAAAACAATGAAGTTTTAATTGAGAACGTCCAATTATCTTTAAAATTTATAACAGAAAGAATCAAAGCACTAAAAACAGACAGAGACCAACAAACAATGATAATAAATGCAAAGAGCAAATCAATTACATCACCGATACCATAAGCATCTCCTAATGCCACAGGGATCAGTTCATATATATGAAATCTATATATCAGCCCAGAAAAAGCAAAGATATTAATAAATGCCATGCTCCAAGCTAATACTTTCGAAACGACTAATTCCATATTCACTCTTAAAAAAATAGGTTAAAAAATATTTTTAATATAAAGAGTAATGATCATAATAATCAGTACTCTTTAAACTTTAAATATTATAAATCTATATCAACAACATCAGCCCCACCTTTCACAACACCTCGAATACAAGCGGTTGCAAAGCGATAAGGAAAATCAAAGATAAATTCAAGAGCATCATACCAAGCACTGTCACTATCATGTTTTTTTGGCCAAATTATATGCACAAGAATAAAACCAAAGGCTGCGCCTAATAATACAGACCATGAAAATCCTGTGTAGAAAAGATCAAATACTAAATACCCGCTGATACAAGAGATAAATATTGCGACTACTGCTAAAAAATCATCCATGCTAACCACTCCGTTTTATTTGCACTAAAACTAACCCTTTTCACCATCACCTTCAAGTAACTCTAGTGATACATCCTCATATCGTTGAGTTAATAAAATCAAATAACACAAGCCCATACCTAAAACATTGGTAGTCACAGGATTGAACGCTTCAACTAAAAATTCAGGGCTCATTACCGCAACATAAGCCAATAAACCTAATAGCGAAGCAGCTGCGGCGTATATTAGAAAATCCAATTTTCTAAGCACAATAATGGCAAAACCCAGTAGTATTTCTAATACACCCGCCAGCGGCGAGATAAGTGTGGCTGAAATACCGATACCACTAACATCAACCAAGTGAACCTCAGCAGTGCTCAACCATAGAATTTTTGGAACCAGGCCATGGTAGACAAACAGAAATCCTAATAAAACCCGACTCACGATATTAACTTGCTGTAATGGATTACTTTTCACTTAAGTATCTAGCCTCATGGTCAGCCGTGGGTAACGAACAATAATCATACTTGCCAAATAAACGATAACGATTTAATGCAATTCGATCGTATAGCCAATTTCGAATAGGCTTAGGAATAACACGGAAAATACACACCGCTTTCCATGGAAAACGTAACTGGGCAGCGACCTTAAAAAACGCATCACTTTGTAAATAGAACTGATCGCCTTCAACATAAAGCATACTGTCATAAACCTCCGTCGATAAACCAAAGTGCTTTAATATCTTTTGGCCTTCTTCAGATTGAACACTGCACAACTTAAAAACACCCTGCCGATCGTGTTGGATTATAAAATTAGACCAAGCATTACAAAGCTTGCATACACCATCAAATAAAATGACGTGGTCGGTGCTACTGACATTGGGAGGCAACATAGTAGAGCTCATAAACTGTTCAGTTCCTATTCAAAAATCAATCAACTATTTAAAACGTACGCCTTAATTAGGTTCTATCGTACACAAAACTGAAGATACGAATGATAGTAATTATTATTAGCATTTGTTATATTGCCTTTTCTCATGATAAAAGCTTAGAAAAGGCAGCCCAATGCTCAATAAACACCCTATAGGTCTTATCCTATCATTGTCAGGGATATTATTTTCGAACGTATTATTCGCTGAAGAAAATGAACTCGATGTCGTCACCGTTACCGCATCGGCGATTGATGATTCAGCGCAATTGGCTAACCTTGCCAAACAAAATGCGTTAAACGGGCAAACCATTATTATGGCTGAGCAGCTGAATCAATTTGGTGATCAGCCTTTAGGCGATGCACTGCGTCGTGTTTCAGGTGTCCATTTTGATGGCGCTAACCGTGCCCGCGAAATACAACTGCGCGGACTGGGTGCTGAATATACTCAAGTAACCATTAATGGTCGCCGCATCATTGATAGCAGCTCATCCCGCTCGGTGCAGGTAGACCGCATCCCAAGCTCAATGGTTGAACGCATAGAAATCATACACACACCTTTAGCAAGCAACGACGGCCAAGGCGCTGCTGGCACCGTGAACATCATTTTAAAACAAGGCCACGAATACCTACCCAATCAAGTCGGGATTGGCATGGGCTCGCTTCAAGATAATGGCCAAATAGGCGATGCTACGTTCCAATACAGCACAGGCAATGACAGAGTATCCGTTACCTTAGCCGGTGGTATTCAGCAACAGCGCCGTAACGAAAGCCAAGACGAACTCGAATATGCCGCCGATGACCAAGCAGACGGCGGAGAAATAAAAACCAACGAACGTCGCTACGAGCAAATCAACTTAATACCGACCGTCGACATTACGCTAAATAATGCGAACAGACTGTCGATTGAACCCACCTTTTTACAAACCATTGAATTCAGAAATGATGTTAAAAAATCATTAACCGACGACCAATCAACCGTTGAAGAATATTCAAAAGAGTTCCGTAAACGCACACGACAGAATACGGGCCTGTATACAGAACTCAATACACAGATATCCGACAACATCGAATTGAAGAGCTTTATCGATTGGCAAGATGGCTATGAAGATACCACGCGTGATCAAGATGACTTCGATGAACAAAATGCACTAACAGACACAAAGCAGCGTGAGCAAAGCGTGGATTTAAACCTTATGAAAATAGGGTTCAGAGCCAAACACATTGTCGGTCAGCACGCATTAGAATACGGCTTAGGCTTATCGCAAGAAACCCGAGAAGAAGATAATAGTGAAGTCAAAAACGGGGTTAAAAAAGATCCTAGCATCGATAGCATTTATGAAATAACCGAATCTATTAATCATTTGTATGTGCAAGATTCACTTTCATTATTTGAAGGCAACAGCACAACTTTCGGTTTACGAGCAGAAGATTCAAAAACTGAAACTATTGATTTCGCCGACGACAGCACGACCAAACGCACCACCTCTTTCTTGCCTTCGTTCAACCTAAAGCAAGCCATTGATGACAGCTCTTATGTACGCTTAGGGGTTGCAAAAACATTACGCCGACCTGACTTACGAAGCTTGTCTCCGACTATTTCGGAAGAAGACGGCACTTTTTCTGACCCTGATACTGCAGGTAACCCGAATGCAACACCTGAAAGTATTCTAGGCGTCGACTTATCTTTCGAACATTACTTTTATGATAACAATGGTTTAGTGAGCTTATCTGTATTTGATCGCAGCTTTGAAGATAAGTTAGAAACCATTACGACCAATATCGATGGCCGCTTTGTTGCCACACCCGAAAATACTGGCGACGGTTCCATGCAAGGTGCTGAAATTGAATTTCGCTTACCATTGAATAGCATTGGCTTAAATAACGTCACGGGTTGGTTCAATGCCACCGCGGTTGAAACCGAAGTAAAAATCACCAGCACCGGAGAGAAAAGACGTTTTCTTGATCAGCCAGATCACTTAGGAAATTTAGGGTTCGACTGGAACTTAGCCACCTTTAACTCAACGATCGGACTAAGCATTAATTACGCAAGTGGTTATGACCAGAAGCATGAATTGTCAGACGGTTCGTTCGAGAAAAACATAGTAGATTCCAACAGTCGCGTAGATTTAAGCATACGCAGTGAAATTACTAAGAACACATCCATCAACTTAACAGCGCTTAACCTGTTCGCAAAAACAGCAAAGCGTGAAGACAGGTTCTTTGATTCATCGAATGCTTTAGATTCTTACAGCACGACAGAAGAACCGACGTATCGCTCGATTTACTTAAAACTTAATCATACCTTTTAAATAGTATTATTAAATAATTAAGCAATAGAACGGTAGCCAATAAAAGCGCCGCTTAAGAATGTTTTTTTAAGTGGCGTTAAAGAAAGGAAAATCAGATAATTTGAATGACCCTTGTAAACCTATCCCCAAATTGCCTGCATTGCACCCAAACCTAAAACCAAAGCCCCACCAATTTCAGCAACAATCAAACTGAAGGTGAAAAGATGTGTTAACCACATCGGTGTAGAGGAAGGTTCTTTACGAATAGAAGAGCGTATTTGATTATTGGTCTTATTTAACATGCCCTGATAAACATAGCCAAGAACAGCCGCCATATAGAAAGAGACAGACCCCACAACAGCCAGTGTATTAAGCCAATCTGGAAACTGACTTAAATAAGCAAATACCGCGAGCAACAAGGCAGCATAAGCGTATAAAAAAGATGAACGGTGCGCGATATCAACATAATATCGCGACTGACCTTTATCTGACTGAGTCATCAGGCTGTATTTCCAAACGCCAGTAATTAACGCAAGCATAAAAAATGCAAACGCCGACGTTAAAGATATTTTGACTGAAAGAGGTAAATCCATAATTAATCCTGCAATGTAAAAATATTGATTATTTTATATGGGTATAATTTAACAGCTTAAATTTTTGTTGCATTACCTTTGTCATTATTCAAGTAAATAATCATTTCTTCCAATCCAACAACCCCTCATGCTTCACAAACACCTCAGTCAAAAAATCAATCAACGCCCCCACGCATTCTTCGCTATCTCTTTATGCACTAGAACCCACAAGCATTCAGAAGGCACCGCTTTAACATTCGGTAGCCTCACCAAATCAGGGTCAGCTAGTAATACCAGAAGCCCAGAATTTACCGCCATGAACCCCAACCAGAACTGATTCTAAAATAATAGGCGTTGTTAAAAGACGGCTAAGTGATCGTCAGCGAGTCGGGCACCATACTGTATTACCTAGCCGAGAATAGATCAGGTAACCTTAAACTGTCTCAGCCCCTAAGAGCTTCGATTCTTCATCTCTAAAAGCTATTCTTTTAATATTATTTGAATAACACTGGGCTCATGTATCCTATCTTCCTCATTCAAATTATATTCTCTATTATACAGCCTATTAAAATCACATGGCTTTTCAACGTAATCATAGATTACGTCTGTTATATCTGAGCATGCAGTCAACAACCGATTATTTTCTAAATCAACAGAAACAACACATACCCAATGATCACCACTAATATTGAGAACAACTACAGAATTATCTGATACTAGGTTATCAACATCTATAACACTTGTAATCTCGGGGTATGTTTTTATCTCATAATCACTTGATGGCGAGTACTCAGATATAGCTTGTTTAATTGCAAACTCATATAAAGAAATATTATCATCGTAGTTTACAGTGCCTACATTCCCATCTATAAAATCCGCTGAGAACGGAATATATTGCAAGGCTTTTGACCATTGATTGACTGTTGGTTTTCTTCCAGATAACGCCACTACTGAATTAGCAATACTATATAAAAAACAAGCACCATCTAAATCGCCCTGAATCAGGTATTTTCTCTTCATTAGCTATCTCAATCCCTAAAATAATTCATTTAATCTTTCTACATATTATTGATCTTTATAATATTGACTGCGATATTCGAGTATATAGCTAATATTGTCAAACATAGAATTTTCATCTCGGATGAGAATGACATTTATTCATCCTATTGGTGAGATGCTGGAATTAGCGGCCGGCAAAAGTACAAAGCACGCTAACTTAATTGCATGGTACGAACGCATTGGTCAGCGTGAAGCCGTGCAGCGTGGTTTGTTAATTCCTGAAGCGAATCCGCCTGAAGTGCAGATGGAGATTTTTGTGAATGCGTTGTGGGATTGGGTGAGCTGCATAAGTAAGGTTTAATTGAGGTTTTCTTGATTTGATGAAGTGAGGAACAGACACTTCATGGTACTCTCCGCTATGGCCTAATCATAACTTGTTTTGTTAGGCCATAATTTCTCTTAATATACTTCACATATAGCCTCCTTAGTTATTATAAATAATAATTTACCAAATAGATAAAAATTGCTAAATGAAGTGCATATTTGTAAATTTCTATTTTTTAAAAAACCAAGAGAACATTAGTTTTTATGGCGCTAAAGTTAACCCCAGATGATAGAAACTAAACATTATTAGAAAAGATATCACTGAAGCAAAGGCGTAAGCAGCCCAATGTTTTTTGGAAAAGTGCATTACAAATCGCATAAATGATAAAGCCATTATGATTATTGATACTATTAATAAAATAGCGGCATAAACGCCAGACAAAACTACACCATATTCGTCGATAGCTATTTTAGTTGTATAAATGAGAGTTGTACCTAAAAATGAGCCTAGCGCTTGATCACCAAGGAAACCAGACAAAACTGGATAAGTTAACTTATCGTCTTTATTTGGTAAATCCATAAAGGCAACCAATTTATCATTTGTTATTAAGCCTAATCGTTTCTCTAAAAATGGAATTATCAAAATCATTAGAAAAACAACATTTACAAAAATAAAAGTAAAACCAGATGCTTTAGTTACATTTGAATTTTGATAAAGATCGTAAAAATATTCAACATTAATCACTGCGATGAGCGAAAATATAATAACAGATATAAAGTAATCACTTTTAGAGTATGGGTTTGACAAGTTTTTATCCTTTTAGAGTTAACATCCACATTGGTGGACAAAATTTATTAATTAATACTTCCATAGAATTAGACATTAGTAGCATCATCTTTGGACATTATACTGTTGTTAATTTCCGTGATACGCTTCTTACATAATGACAGATTTATTGTAAGTAATCACTAATACCTATCAACTGCCCCTTCCAATTTTTCGATATAAGATAATAATTTTATAACTCATACCTGTCGAAGATATTCTCTTTCCCCCACTAAACTGCCTATCAAGTACATAATTTAGTTTTTCTATTTTTTACATTATTTTTTCTACGACTCAATTGTGGCAACCAATATTCTGCTGGCTGAGGATCAGTACCAAACTCAGTCCATTCATCACCTCTATTATTACGAGGGGCCCATGTTCTCGGAACTCCTAATTTCAATGCGCGATCAACAGCTTTTTTTGCTTCAGGCCATACTGATTCATAATTAAAGTCATTTAAAATAAGTGGAATACCATGCGAACCAATCACTGGACTCCACGTACGGCTAATAACCTGCACGGCTCCACATGCTTCAAAGATTACACCTTGCTGATTAGTTCTATCATTAACTGTAGGTATCCACACTAATCTATCTCCAGCGACAAGTACTTCTCGACCATTAATCATACCGTTCATCACCTTGTTTTCTCTATCTAAATATGGAACGGGGTCTGATTCAGAAAACGGATGATTACTACTAAAGCTAGAAGTTTTTGTTGTTGAATCGACACAGTGTAATTCAAGCTGATCACAATTAGAATGAACCTGCCAAAGGTCAATTATTTCAGCTTGGTTTGAAAATATATTTGAAAATGAAATAAGTGCAAAAACTTGCCCGGTTTCAAGTGATAGCGTTACTCTATCATTCTCGTTAAGGTTTTGAACCGAACCTGAACTCCAACTATTAATTCCAGACATCTCAATCGCTGAATGCCTAACTGCTTCTATTGCACCTTCAACAGAAATTTCAAAAAACTCTCTATTAGGATTAACACGACAATCAGACAATAGGCTATGAGATTTCTTTTCTACCTCCTTAGGGTGTGAGGTTGCTATTCTAAAAGAAACTTCAAATGGAGTAGGAATAGAGGTTTTAAAAAGTTCATTACTTCGATCTTCAGGAAGTCTAGTTGTTAGGCCAATCTTCACCAAACCAGGCATTGATTTATTTGATAGAATATAAACATAACCTGTTCCATAATTATTATTCTTCATGAATTTATTTTTCCTCTACTACGTAGTGAGGTCTGGTAAGAAAAATAGACAATTTTATAATCAAGGGTTTCCTCACTACAAGTAGCCCTACAGAATTAATTTTATCTACAGAATTTATAATATTGGCAGTAATATTCAAGCATGTAACTACCATTGTCAAACAGCGCTTTTTCTCCTTGGGTGAGAATGGCGTTTGTTCATCCTATTGATAAGATGTTGAAATTAGCGGCCGGTAAGAGTACAAAGCACGCTAACTTAATTGCATGGTACGAACGCATTGGTCAGCGTGAAGCCGTGCAGCGTGGTTTGTTGTTCACTGAAGCGAATTCACCTGAAGTGCAGATGGAGATTTTTGTGAATGCGGTTGTGGGATTGGGTGAGTTGCATAAGTAGAGTTTCGTTGGACACCTAATCTGAGAGAAGATTAGACATCCTCTTAAACGGAGGAGATAACTACGATTATTTCTTCGAATTTATCAACTTAACTAGTTACTTGTATTGTGTGGTTTGGCTTTTAGCAGTTTTTTCGGATCTATTTCTATTGACGAATCACCAGCCTTCAATTTCACTGACGATGCACTCCCCATAAGAGCTGAAGCTAGCTGGTCTGCTGGATGATTAAGTGGATCTAGCTTTTCTTTGTCTTGAGAAAACAGATTTTTCGATAAACTGTCTAATAGTTCTGACGGTATCGCCGTGCCTTTTGCATCCTTCCACTCCAAGCTGGTTTCAACAATCCAGCTTGCACGCTCCATATCAAGTTCAAAATATTTTAGTTCAAACTCAGATTGTGAGTGTAACTCAAACCATCTATTCATCCATCTGATTAAAAAGATTACCGAACCAATTGCACCAGCCGAGTAAATACCTTGCTTGATACCGGCAATAATAATTTTATTAAAATCAGTTCCTTGTAGGACATCATAAAACTCTTTTATAGATACCCCGCCCAAAAAAACAAAAGTACCGATAAGACCTAACATCGCAATAGCAATAGGTTTACGAAGGGCATTAGTACCTTCGGTTAAATTAAATTTTGTTTGCCTAGCTTTAATCTCTTTTAATATATCCCTGCGAATTTCTCGCCGAGCATGCGTATTACTACTATCGTCTAACTCGCTTCTCTTCTGATCAAGCTCTTCTAATTGACCGAAAGTATTGATTCTTTGCCCAAGAACTCTTCGTCTAATGATTCTCTTTTGTCATTCAGCCCAGTTTCTAGCTTAGCAAGCTTCTCTCCATATTCTCTATCAAGCTGCAACCTGTATTCATGAGTACTTTTAATTAATTCTTCATTCAAAGATTCTAATCGTTCGAGACTTGAATTATGAATTGCAGTAAATTGAGCTTGCTCTCAGTTGTGCCAGATACGCTCCTTTTAGCGTCAAAAGCTTTAAGCTTTCGTAAGCGCCTAACGAACCACCTTTGCAGTATTCCAAGGTAGTAATGCCTCAACATCTTCAACGCAGGTGGCTGCCGGCAGCCTTGTAAATACTTCTTTCAAATAAACACTTGGCTCAACGTTATTGGCTTTTGCAGTCTCAACCAAGCTATAAAGATTTGCACTTGCCTTCGCACCTTTTTCTGTAGCGGCAAACAACCAGTTCTTTCTCCCGATTACCATCGGACGAATCGCATTTTCAGCAGCATTATTATCAATTGGCCACGCGCCATTCTCCGTATATCGAATTAATTTTGGCCACTGATTGTGTAAATACGTCACCGCTTTCTTGAGCTTTTCTGAATTCATTGGGCGATGAATGTTTTTATCTAACCATTGCCGTAATTGATCGAGTAAGGGGACGGCTTGCGCCTGCCTTGCCTGATACTTTTCGTCTATAGTTTGGTTATCACTGAGTTTTTCTATGCGATACAGCTTTTGAATAAAAGCTAATGCTGTATTGGCTTTACCTGCTTTGTTTTTACCTTGCGCATCAAGAGCTTCTTTAAAATAACGTCGTGTATGTGCCCAACAGCCTAGATTTGCTAGCTGCTTAGTTTTGCAAACCGAATCGTAAACCGCATAACCATCTGTCATCAATGCTCCGCTAAAATCACCCAGCATCCAATCAGCTTCACTGATCTTACGCGTTAGGCTGTAATGAAACAGCGTGATTCGCGCACTGGCTTCATTATTGGTCATTACCCACATGCGGCTTTGTTGCTGCGCAGATCGCTCGCTTTCTTTAAGCACTTGCAAGACTGTTTCATCCATATGAAGCAGTGAACTTTCTCGAGCACGTTCATACATTAAGTTGATCAGCGGCTGAATTAGGACGCCACATTTAATCATCCAGTTCGCTAAACTGGTGCGATCAAGTTCAACCCCAAAGCGTTTGAACATCTGTGCTTGGCGATACAAGGGCAAAGCATCACAATATTTATGCGTTGCAACTTGCGCTAATAAACCAGGAGAGGCGATTGATTTTTCAATCGGCTGCGCGGGCTTATTGGCAGTGACCATGTAATTATTGCAGCAAGGGCAAGTGTATTTTCGGCGAACGTGCTGTAAAACACTCATTTGCGCTGGGATGTAATCAAGTTGTTCCGAAGTTTCATTGCCAAAATGACGCAATGCAGTTCCATCATGTGGGCAAACCTTTTCGGCTTCGCTTAAATCATGAATAACTTCGGTACGGGGTAATTTCTCTGGAATCGATGTCCGTTTTTTCTTACGCTTATAAGCTGGAACGTTTTCGCTATCTTCTTCATCGGACGCGTCATCGTCACTTAATAATTCAGCCTCATCGAATAAATTGATCTGATCGACACTCAGTTTTTCACTCGACGAGCCAAAGCGTTGCTGGACCATGTAACGAATATATTCTTCTAATGTCTGGATCTTATGATCTTTATTCTCAAGAGCGCTATCTTGTTTTTTCAGTGTGTTATTTTGTTCAGACAGCTGTAACTCCAACGCAGCAAGACGTTGTTTTAGTTTGATATTCTCTTGAGTTTGATCAGTGTTTTTCATACGGCTATTTTAACTCAATCATCAAGATAAACCGAGTCAAATTCAATAGAATCATGAGCTTTCATTGCCTTAATATCAAATCCTCGTAGCAACCAATGCAGTTGTTCTTCACTGATATTGATGGTGTCTAGCTCATGCTTTTTTGGCCATTTAAACTTATCGTTTTCAAGACGCTTATACCAAAGACAGAAGCCCGTTTTGTCCCAGTATAGAAGTTTCAGCTTGTCGCGGCGTTTGCTGCAAAACAAAAACAGCGCGCCAGTATTGAGCGATTGTTTCATTTCGAGCTCGACAATGGCTGTAAGGCCATTGATTTGTTTTCGAAAATCAACAGGATCGCGATGCAAATAAACTTCAGGTGCATCCACAAACATTTTCATGCGAACTGCCCAATTAATTTTGCTAGCCAAACTACATCGGTTGAGCTTGGAATGGATAAGTTTGCTTTGCCGATGGTGAGTGTAATCACCGTTGCTGAAGGCTTAGGCTTCTCGGCGACTATTATTTTACTGAAAGCAGAAGATTCAATATGCTTAGGTTTAAGCAAGCTACTACGTCGAGCATAGAAACTCTTTAAAGGAAGGTCTTTCTCTCGACAAAAATCGACGATGGATAAATCACAGATTTGTTGCGCCTGAATCAATTCAAGCCATTGTTGTTTCGTGCGTTTCATAATCTTCATCTCAAATAATTTAAGATGAATCATACGGCTGTGCGCAAGTTAATGAAGAAGGGGGTTCATGAGGCGCTTACAAGCTTTCTGTTAATTGTGGCAACAATTTCAATTACTATTTCATTATTTATGGTTCCTTGATTTTTTCTAAATACAATCTCATCAAAAACACCTAATTTATCCTGTGACTGATAATTTCCACCCCGATGAAACGATATTGATATGACAGGAAAATTTAATGAAATCGTATCAATAATTGCTGAGTTTTTCTTTAATATTAATTCTAAGTAGGCGGGCAATTCAGAATTTAGATCTACAGCACCAATATTTGCAAAAAAATATGGCACTAATGTTAACTTGCGAAACATCCGTTATTTTAACTAACTCCCTAAAGCACGATATTAATGCTTTATCTGATGCCCTTGGTATTTTAATTCGTTGATCTGACACGTTAATTCCTTAATTATAATTAGAGGCATCTATCGCCATTGAAAACGAATACTGATATTACACCTCTTTAGCTACTGTAAAAATCGCCCACTAAAGTGCTGTAAAACTACAGCGAAAAATAGTATGACTAAATGTATATTTCATTCCACACCATATATATTTTTAACTCTCTTTTGATTAAGGGTATTTTCTGATGATATATCTCTTAAAGCTTCTAATACGTTCAAAGAAATCTTTTCGTATTTTTCTTGGTCTGACTTATTTGTCGCGCCCATTTTATCAAAAGTAAGGAGACCGCTCCTAACTTTCATGGTTAACCTGTCGGGATTTCCTTTCATCCAACATTTAAAATCATCCTTACTTAAAGACGAGAGAAAGCCAACATCTTCTGTGTTCCATCCCCTATTTACAGCTATCTTCTCAGCTACATCATCAATATTTAAGTTTTTCGTTTCTTCATGAATCTCAGATATTTTAGACTGTAGACTGGAATTTTTAATTCTATCCATATCCCATGAATCTCTAGGATTTATGCTTTTTAATGATTCCTTATGAACTTCGGTATATATTCTAATGAAGGTGGAAACATCTTCCCCGAACTCTTCGAGTATATTGATGGCTGATGAAAAATCTGATAGCCCCAACTTCGAAATATCTTCCTTTAAAATGTCATTCAGCGCGGAGGTGAATTCATCAAGATTATCTTGAAAAGAATCTGAATATATATTCCATGCTCCTCGCAGCCGTAAGCGGACTTCCTCAACATCTGCCATTTCCAATAAATTTGAAATGGTTTCAGAAAGTGCTTCTATATTTACAAACCCGTGTTCAAGATAGTGAATAATATGGTCATCAAACTGAGACGGAGAAAGCTGTAAGTTGCTCGCAATCTGACTATATTTTTCTTCACCAGGGCTTTTTTCCTTATCCTTATCAGAAAGGAATGACATCCAGGAGTTTTCATTCAACTGAGTTTTCAAGTCCTCAAATAAAAGATCATTATCTCTAATGAAATATCCCCTACAAAGAATTACTGCATGAAGTGAAAATTCTTTCTGTAACGAGTCAGGTAGAGTTTCTAATTTATTCGAGAAGTCATCAATCATCCATTTTATTTTCTTCAACACACGAATATTTTTTATCCCTAGCTCATTTACTGCTTCAGAAATCACAGAGATCTGGTTAAAATCATCAGAAAAAACATGCTCCATATTCTCTGCACAGGAAGGATTATGATTCAATTCTATATCAACTACTTTTTCTCGATATGAATCGAACTCTTTTTTATCAGTATCTTTATCCAAACTACTTTCGTTAAAAATCAGAACGACCTTACAATTCTTACGAATTGCTAGTTCGTCAATTAATCCCATTATTTCCTTTACAGTTAATGAATTCCCTTTACGCTCTAAGTCATCGAAGCATATAACGTAATCGTTAACCATCGAATACTCTAAGTTAGAAATAATATTTGAAAACTTACCAACAACGGGAATATTCTGGGCGTTCTTTGTAAACCAGCTCAGCCAAGGAGTTTTCGAATGCGTTTTTTTAATGCCATCTTTTATCCAAGGCAAACGATTTAGCAAGCCACTTGTGTTAGTAAATTGATTTTCAAATGCCGACTCAATATCGTTGTCCGAACTTATTGGTTTCGCTGAGTGAAATAGACTTTTCTTAACGTCTGACAGTGAAGTTTTACCAAAAAGTGAAATATAGCTATATGCAATTTGGCTCAGGTCTTTATCAGTGATTCTTCTGTCAATGTAGCTATCCCAGAAATAGGTTTTACCGACACCCCAGTTACCTTTAATGACAGCAACTTTTGCCTCACTCTTGAAAAAAGCATCAAAAGAATCTTCAAGATATTTCATTTAAATTCCATGTAAATATATCCGTGAATTATGCGACATCATTTTGGAAAGGCGAAGAAATTGAAATACTCGTTGAAATCATAAGACCTTCCCTGTTAATGACTATTTTAAAACTAGGCAACAGTATAGCCTGCTGTCTATCCTGTCAAATTGACCACCCGCAAGTTTTTCACCGCTACAAAGCCACCTTTACATTGCCTTACTACTGCACTTCTCATAGAACTTCGACCTATACAATATTCACACAACCCATCCAAAACTCCTTCGGCGTTAAACCAACCTCTTTTATCATGGCAGCTTCACAAACGACTCTCTACAAATGATTGGCGGCACGCACGTATTCATAAGCTACATCGTAAGCAATCACTTCAAAGGTATTCTTGGTTAATTCTAATAAATCTCAGGCTTTTTAGATTCTAAGGCGCTGTAGGCATTCATTCGCTTTAGCTAGGTGTGCTGCGCTTGGGCCGTTGTGGTATTTGGCGTGTAGGTGGGTTTGAATTAAAAGCGTGGTTGAAGCTTTGGCGAATACCTAAAGACAGAGCACTGCTCTCGCAGTGCGGTATCGATAGTTAAGAAGTTTGCTAGCTGCCCAGTTCCTGCGCCGTATCCGCAAAGATCCCTTGAATATCTTCGGCTTCTCTCACGGTCTGCCCGCCATGCTTAAGGTAGGTTGTGATTATGGTCTGGGTTTTGTCTTCTTTGGCACGCTCAAGGAAATAACGCAGTTCAAGTTCTGCCCCCGCGTCTTCATCCTTTATAGACGTCGCAACAATCTCTTTGTACATAACAATGTCGCGTACTTCTAAGTTGGCCACTATCGCCAGCAATGGCTCTAGTACATTGTCTAGATCGGCCTTACGAACATACTGAGTAATTATGTTTAATGCCTCGGCTTGCTCTGCGCTGAAGTCGACCCCTGTTAACAAGGCTTGAAGTGCTTTGTTTTTGCCCATGCGACGAGCAAACTGTACTGCGTGCATCGATAATTTATCTACAGGCCATACATGACATTTTATTAGATATAACAACCTATAATCTAATATTAAGCATACATATCTAATTATTCACCTAAAATAATTAGGAATTTAAGATAATTAACTTATATTCGACATAGAGTGGACTAAAACAATGCCAGCCGCCCCGACATTAGCGCAGCCTCTAATTATTCCTGATAGTGAAGGCAATCCTTTATACGCTGTTATTCCTTATAGTGAATATGAAGTTTTAATGGCAAATGATGACGCTGTTGCTCTGCCTCATGATGTTGCAATGAATATTGCTATAAAAGAAATGACTCCTTTAAAAGCTTGGAGAAAGTATCGTCAGTTTTCACAAGCCGATATGGCAACGAAGTTAAGCATTACTCAAGGCGCAGTTGCTCAGACTGAAAAGGCGGGTAATAAACCTCAGCTTGCAACGCTAAAAGCTTGGGCTGATATTTTAGCATGCGATGTGAATCAGCTAACTGAATAAGGCAGTAAAAATCATCCGCCTTGCTAATAGTTATTGATGCTTTTTCTTATGCATTAATAACATTAAATACAGCACTTGCTCTGGCGATACGTTTTGAGTCGACAAAGAAATAACAATTAGCGAAGGCCATGTTTCTACCGACCTTTTGCACATCAACTGATATTTCTATCCAGTCGTCTAGCTTTACCGATCCAGCATAATCTATATTGAGGCTGGCAGTGACCATAGGCACAGGATCTTTGCTTTGAAAAGCCGCATTATAGCCCAGCGCAATGTCTGCAAGGCTGCTAAGTACACCGCCATGAACCAGGTTTCTGGCATTGCAGTGTTTCTTCTCAGCTCTTAGTCCAATTAATAATTCAGTTTCTGTTTTCTTATTATAGATTGGGCCGAGTAAATCTAAAAAAGGGCTACTTCTAAATAGGGGTTCAAATCCTGCTGGCACTTCATTCATGCTTCATCCTTGATTTTTAAAACGATGAATGAACCATAAGGGCTTTGGTTAGATTGGAGAAATTCCTTATTTTTATGGGGTGTATTAGTCAGGGTAATTATTAACAGAGTTAAATATCACTCAACATTGAGTAATGCTCTGCATTCTGCTGTGGATATATTTTCCATATAATTTTCAATTACCACTTCATTTTGAAGCTCTTCTGTTGAATAGGTCGTTAGCAAATCGTCAGCAGTGCAAGTGCACCAAGGTTCTAACTCTGATTTACCACTAGAGTCGACGCATGATTGAATGAATGACATTCTAAATGATGTCTTGAATGCAAGATCATAGGTTTCTTTAATGGGATCACAACCGATGATCATAAAAGCGACTAAGATGTAAAAATTAAATTTTAAAAATAACTTCATGTTGATGCCCTGAGGTTTTAATAGCTATAGATTATATACCAACTCTAGTCTAGAAAAAGTGATGCTGAAAAGTATGGTTTTTTTGATAATCAGCTGCTTTGATATTCAGAGCATGAGTTTACACAAACCGCCTCCGAAATTCTTTCGGTGTTAAACCAATTATCTTAACAAACGATTTACGGCACGCACTTACGTCTTCGTAACCCACATCGTAAGCAATCACTTCAAACGTTTTCTTGGTTGATTCTAATAACTCGCAGGCTTTTTGAATTCTAAGGCGTTGTAGATATTCATTCGCTTTAAACCCTGTTGCTTGAATAAAATGTCGGGCAAAGGTGCGTTCCGATAGGTGACTCTTTTCTGCCAGTGATGCAACGGTTAGGCGGGTGTGATATTTCGCGTGCATGTGGGTTTGAATTTTATGTATTGCATCGTCGCCGTGATCGAATCTTGGATTGAAGCTTTGGTAGTAGCGCTGTTCTCGCGGTGCGGTGTCGATAATTAAGTGCTTTCCTAACTGCCGCATGATCGCGGGGTTTAAAAACTGCGCCACCAGCTCTAGGCCTAAGTCCATCCACGACATTAAGCCACCCGCGGTGATTAGGTCGCCGTCGTTGATGATGATTTTTTCACTGTTGACGTTTACTTCGGTGTATAGCGTTTCAAGTTGTGTCGCCAATCCCCAGTGGGTTGTTGCAGGGCGATTATTGAGTAATCCGGTTTCCGCTAATATGAAGGTGCCTGCACAGACTGCGCAGATCACTGCGCCTTGCTTATGTTGTTTTATTATCCATTGGCTGAGCACGGCTTCGGGCGCGAGAAAGTATTCGTCGGTGATATTGGGTGGCAAGATGACTATGTTGTTACCTTTGGTGTTGTCGGGTTTTGTACTTTCTATTTTGGTGTTCGTGAGCTCACTAACATCTGTTATTTCTACTTCAAAGCGAGCAGTGAGCGCGTGTTCTTCTGCGAAGCGGTTGGCGAATAGGAACATTTCATACAGGCCCAGTGTTGCGGTTTGCATGGCGCCTGGGTAGTTGATTATTTGTACTTTCATTCGTCTTGACCGATTTTGCCTGTTTTATGCCCGTTTTGACTTTAGTGTATTGCGCAATGATTAGCAATAATAGCGTCATGGTCACAGACCAACTTATTTAAGTTTTAACAAAATATTCTGAAGGCAAAGACAATGACTACTGAAAATACGACGGCTCTTTTATTAATTGATTTTCAAAACGATTATTTCTCTACTTATAACGGTGCTAAAAATCCGTTAGTCGGTACTGAAGCGGCGGCCGAACAAGGTGCGAAGTTGTTAGCAAAATTTCGTCAGCAAGGTTTGCCGGTTGTGCATGTGCGTCATGAATTTCCGACAGATGAAGCGCCATTCTTTTTGCCAGGTTCTGATGGCGCAAAAATTCATCCATCGGTTGCTGCGCAAGAAGGTGAAGCGGTTGTATTGAAGCATCAAATTAATAGTTTTCGCGATACCGATCTTAAAAAAGTATTGGATGATGCGGGTATTAAAAAGTTGGTGATTGTTGGTGCGATGACACACATGTGCATCGATGCGGTAACGCGTGCAGCGGAAGATTTGGGTTATGAATGCGCCGTTGCTCATGATGCGTGTGCGACGCTGGATTTAGAATTTAACGGTATTACGGTTCCTGCCGCTCAGGTTCATGCGGCGTTTATGTCGGCGTTGAGTTTTGCTTATGCAAATGTGGCGAGTGCTGATGAGTTAATTGCTGGGCTTTAGTAGAAGTATTTGTTAATAAGTCATCCACTTATTAAAAGACCAATATATTGGTCATGTTAATTGACTTCTATTTGCTAGTGGCGGCGATCCATTCTTCGCTATTAGCACCCAACACGCACTCGCCATTCACTCTTAAAGATAAACGTATAACACAGCGTTTTGTCACTGCAGAGAAATCTTCTTTTGGTAAAAATCTTACCGAGTCGATTAATTTTTGGCAGTGTGGGGCCGTTTGTTTTGTTAACGTGTAATAAACCCATTTCCCCTGTTTTTCAGGTGTGAGTAGTCCGGCTTTGTACAATAACTTTAGATTACGAGAAACGTTGTATTGCGTATCGCCAGTGACATCCATTGCTTCTGCAACGTTAATGCGTTGATCGACATGCAATAAAAGCCAAAATAAGCGTAACCGATTGGGCTCTGATAAGGCTTTTAGTGCATCAATGTATTTTTCGTTCATTCTTGGCCTTCGGCTTTTCCACAAAGTATCTTATCGACATTATACCTGTGGGTTGAAGAAAGACTACACAGAGCTTTTGATTCGCGCCATTCAAATGAATGACGCTTTTCGATTACAGCTCTTTTTTCAGCTACCTACATAAAATATTGAAAAATGGCTCCGCCTGTGATCGCTGTCGTTAGAATAATTAATACGAATGCGATAACGGCTTTGCGTTTCAGTACGGCTGAAACCAAGGCTATCTCTGGTAGGCTTGCACCTGTTCCACCAATAATCAATGCCATAGCTGGTCCCATTCCCATACCTTTTACGATAAGCACATTCAATAATGGGATGGCCATTTCAATTCGTAAGTAAAGCGGGATGCCAATAACCGCAGCAATAACGATTGATAGTATGTCGTCGCCCCCTACATATTTCTCGACCAGCTCAGCGGATAAATACGCCGCCGATATACCACTAATAAGTGCGCCGATGAGTACGTAAGGAATGATTCTTTTAAACAGTGCCCAAGCAAAGATAAGCGCTTTATTAAATTTTGATGGTTGATCAGTCTCTAATGCAACGGCCACGCTGCCATCGCAGTTTAACTTTACTGCGCCGCAAGAAGGTTGAGCTTTAGCTGAACTGCTACAACTTTGAGCTGTTGCACCTTCTAGTTCTTCTCCGCGTTTTATTTCATTTCTCCAAGGAGATTTCGAAATTAACCAGCCACCCAACACAGCAGCGGTAAAAGTTATTGCTAGGTATGTGACCGTCGCTTTCAAACCAAAAGCCGAGAAAATCATAGCCAATACGATGAAATTACATAGCGGCGCGGATATTAAGAAACTTAATACTGTTCCAAGCGAAGCACCCATCGATGCCATTCCCATTGTAACGGGCACAACAGCAGCACTACAGAATGGTGTAAGCATGCCAAAAGCTGCGCCGAGTAATGAGCCCCATTTTTCGTGCTTGGTTAGTTTTGCTTGAAGTTTATCTTGTGGGATAAATTCACGCATTAGCCCGGTAAGGATCGACACCACCGCAATGATAATGACTAACGCTCCACCTACATGAATGAACTCATTCAATGCAATCATCATTTTTTCAGTATTCACAACTTTATCTCTGTGTTTGTTTTAGACACAGGCATAATATATACACATGCATAAATGCGCAAGTGTACATATGTAATTAAGATTACCTTCTCTAGTGATATATTGGGTTAAGAAAATCTCAAAAATCTGTTTCTAAATAGACGTTGCGCCGCCATCAATCGGTAGTGCTACACCTGTGGTAAATCCTGCGAGGTCTGAACATAAATACAATACGGCCGCCGCTACTTCGTCTGGCTGGCCAATTCGACCAACAGGGTGAAGGCTTTTTACGTATTGTTCTTTTTGAGGATCATTTTGTGTTGCACGTCTGAACATTTCAGTATCAATTACCGCTGGGCAAATCGCATTAACTCGCAGGCCTTTTTTACCGTATTCAACGGCAGCTGATTTGGTTAGCCCTATGACGGCGTGTTTACTGGCGCTGTAAATGCTCATTTTGGGAGCCGCACCCAACCCTGCTATGGAGGCTGTATTCACTATCGCCGAGGTAGATTGTTTCAGTAATGCGGGGATTTGGTATTTCATGCAACGCCAAACGCCTTTCACGTTTACATCCATTATTTTGTCGTACGTTGCTTCATCACCATCGGCCAGTTTGCTTTGTTCTATTTCGATGCCTGCGTTATTAAAGGCGATGTCTAACTTTCCATAGGTTTCTACTGTGCCCTCAACCATTGATTGAACATCTTGGTCTTTGGTCACGTCACACAACATGAACGTCGCAATGCCTCCTGCTTGAGTGATCATAGCGGCAGTTTCTTCACCGTCTGCTCGGTTAATATCTGCGACGACAACACTGGCCCCCTGCTGTGCGAATGCAAGTGCTGTTGCGCGACCAATTCCGTTTCCTGCACCGGTAATTAAAACGACTTTATCTGCAAAATTATTCAAGCTATTACCTATTGAGTGAGTCACTGCTTATGTTTATGTCTCTGCACTTTATGGGCTTTTTTTAGATTGTAGAAATTCCTTATTTTCATGACAGTGTATTAGTCAGGATAATTATAGCGGCATGTTCATTCTTTTTTATTCGCCCCTAATAAGCGTTAAGTGTGCAGTTTCACTAATCATTTTAAGGTCTATGGCATCGGCACGTATTAAATCACCATCTTTTTGCCACTAGGAAAATAGAAACTCAATATGGGGTTTACGAATAACCGTAACATGCTTATTATGTGTCTAAATGACACATATGGTTAGTAGCATGACTGAAACGCTAAAAGAATACCTTAAACATTATGATGCCACCGAGTACCCTTCGGTATTGGTCACTGTTGATACCGTGCTGCTGACCTACCATGAAGATGCCATTAAAGTACTACTCGTAAAGCGGGCGAGTCATCCGGATATAGATCACTGGGGTTTACCCGGCGGCTTTCTAGATCAGTCTAAGGATAAATCACTGGAAGATGCC
Source organism: Oleispira antarctica RB-8 (assembly GCA_000967895.1). GTDB lineage: Bacteria > Pseudomonadota > Gammaproteobacteria > Pseudomonadales > Oceanobacteraceae > Oleispira > Oleispira antarctica. The sequence goes on along the minus strand of FO203512.1, from coordinate 833,120 downwards.
GCTAATCGCAACATTGAAGCTAAAACAAACATTCGCCCGCCTTATTTGGAGCAAATCCAAACAGTAGGCTCCGGCAACAGAGACCCTCGCGGCTGGTCGATGTCCGTTATTTTCTCGGCACTGGTCCCCATTGCTGCATGTAAGGCTAATGTAGATAGTGTGGAGGAAGCAAGATGGTTCGATATGGATGAGGCGAGGAAACTAAAGTTGGCATTTGACCATAAGCAGGCGATTGAAGCGGCTTTTGAACGTCATAAGCAAAAAGCGTTGTACTCATTCATTCCTGTATACGCACTCACACAGCCGATGACATTAACTGAATTACGACGCGTGCATGAGCTGTTAATAGGAAAGACGATTCAGCGTAAGAGCTTTATTCGCCGCGCGGAAGCGTCTGACATGTTTACCGATACGGGTAAAACGACTCAAGATAAGGGACGCCCTGCCGCGCTTTACAAAGTTAAGAGCGCCGTTAAAGATTATCGCTTTGTACGTAATATCGAAGCCTAACGAAGACTGTAACCTTACAATATCAATTAAGTGTCTTAATGACTCAATAAAGCTTGACCAATCTTTAATGTGATAATATAGTGTCATTAAGACTCAAACATGGGAAAGGAATTAATTCAGATGAAAGTAATTGCATACTTAAATAAAGAGAAACAGCCGGTAGAATTAAACTACGATAGCTTTACCTTCTCTGGTGGTGAAGAGCATGTACGTTTTCTGAATAAGCCCGATCAAGCGGTAACGGCGATTCAAATAACCGTTAGGCTAACGAGTTCGAGTGCATTGATGAAGTTGATTGTTGCAGTGGATGCACTCAAGCGCTTATTTGGAAGTAAGGTATCAATGGAATTAGTTTGCCCCTACTTTCCCTATGCACGCCAAGACCGTGTTTGTGTTGAAGGAGAAGCATTAGGTGCTGCAGTTATGGCAAAACTGATAAACGCTTTGGCCTTTGATAAAGTGACCATCTGGGATGCTCACAGTGAAGTAACACCGGCCTTGATTAATAACGTGGTTAATACCGCCCAAGAAGTTATCATCGAACGCTGCCTACCTTTAGTCACTTTATTAAAGAGCAAGGCTGTCACGTTAATTTCACCTGACGCTGGAGCGACGAAGAAAACACAAAACGTAGCTAAGTATTTTGGTGGTGGAATTGAAGTTATTCAGGCAGAAAAAGTAAGAGACTTATCAACCGGTGCAATTACCCATACCGATTTTCACGGTGATGTTACCGGCAAAGATGTACTCATTGTGGATGATATCTGTGACGGCGGAAGAACATTCTTAGAGCTGGCAAAGGTTTTGAAAGTTAAAGGAAGTAAGAGTATTTCTTTATTCGTTACCCACGGTATTTTTTCGAAAGGGCTGGCCGTATTCGACGGTATTATTGATAACATTTATACAACTGATTCATTTATCGACTTTTCAAAAAATGAAAAATTATCAACGAACACTACATTAACCATTGTAAATATTGAGGGATAAAACATGACTATTATCGCACCAAGTATGCAAAAAGATGTGTATAAAGAATTTCACGGCCGAGCGTATCACCCTGATGTGACCGAGGTGTATGCCAATTACACCTCGCGTTCGGGTAGATTGAGCAATATTGAAGATAATAACAAGGTCGCATTTGTTGGGCTTCAGTACTTCATCATGAGCTATTTAATGGAAGAGTGGGACAGTTTCTTTAAAGCCAATAAAGCCAGTGCTGTTGGTAACCACAAACGGATATTAAGCGCGATGCTAGGCTATCCCGTTGATGTGAAGTATTTGGAAGAATTACATGATTTAGGTTATTTACCTTTACGCATTAAAGCACTTCCAGAAGGAACCTTGGTGCCGTATCAAGTACCTCCTTTAACAGTAGTGAATACCGTAGATGGTTTTCAGTGGTTAACGAATATGATCGAAACGGTATTGAGCTGTGAAAACTGGCCAATACAAACGAGCGCAACAACCTCTACGGCTTATATGAAAGTTTTTAAAGAGTTTGCGATTAAAACTGGCTTTCCTTTAGAAGCAGTTCCTTTTCAAGGGCATGATTTTAGCTTCCGCGGTATGTTCGGTAAGCAAGCCGCTGCCATGAGTGGCTTTGGACACTTAGCTTCTGGGTTGGTGGGCACGGATACGATTCCAGCAGTTTTGTTTGCCGAGAAATACTATGGCGCCAACGTTGATAACGAACTTGTTGGTTGTTCCGTAGATGCCACCGAGCACTCAGTAACCTGTTCATGGATTATGGAAGGCGAGATTGAGTTCTTTAAATACTTAATGAAAGAGCAATCCCCTACTGGCATATTAAGTGTGGTTTCTGATACTTGGGATTTCTGGACATTGGTCACCGAGTATTTACCAGAACTTAAAGATGAGATTATGGCCCGGGACGGCACCTTAGTTATTCGCCCAGATTCTGGTGATCCGGTAAAAATACTAACGGGCTATTTAACGTCTAAAGTTACAGATTATTCCCAACAGTACGCAGACATTGCTGATGCATCAAAAGCCGCTGAAAGTGAAGGCTTTGAAGCGTTCAACTGGAAAGGTCAAGTCTACTCAATTGCCGATGATGAAGCGCAACCTGCGGTTTTGATGGCTTGTGAATTGAAAGGATTAATTGAATGTCTTTGGGATACCTTTGGTGGCACTCAAACTGACAAGGGATTCAAATTATTAGACGACCACATCGGTGCGATTTACGGTGATGCCATTACGTTAAAACGTCAGCGCCAAATATTGCAGCGCTTGATGGATAAGGGTTTTGCATCAAAAGTTGTTTTAGGCATAGGTTCATACAGCTATCAACACGTAACCCGCGATACTCACGGTTCAGCAGTAAAGGCTACCAGTATCGTTAAAAACAACGAACGTTTAGCTATTTTTAAAGATCCTAAAACGGATACGAAAAAGAAATCTGCCAAGGGTCTTTTAAAAGTTATTGATAAAAATGGTGAACTTACGTTGATTAACGATGTTAGTGAAGCCGAAGAAGAAGACAGTTTATTGAAAACTGTTTTTGAAGATGGGAAGTTGGTTAGAGTGACTACGCTGCAAGAGATTCGATCTTTAATTGATGGTCAAATATAGAAACCCGCACTGTTCGATGAATACATTAATCGTTACTGGAGAGAAATACTCAGCAACGGTTAATGTATTCTTCGCTCCCCATCTCAATCAAGCGACTTCTGGCACGTTCAAACTGAAAGGCCAAACTGCCCTGCGTATATAATTTTTCAAGGGGTACATAACAGGTTAAAAACAAGACTACCTGCTGATCATACAATTCATCGATTAACGCAATGAAGCGCCTAGCGCCGTCATCCATAGGGGCTAACATGACTTCACGCTCACCTGTTTTACCAGAGCCCACACTGCCGTCTTCGGTGCCCCGTGCTTTTATCCGCTCATACATTTCGCCGCCCAGTACCGGTACATTGATTAAAAAAAGAGTATTAAATTTCTTAGCTAACTCAATATAATCAAAGTGGCTTCTTGGGCCGAGGCATAATTCTTTAAAATCGAATACAATTGTTTTTTCATGGATTGCCAAGTAATTTATTTCACGCCCCAGCACATCTAATGATGTTGATTCTTTAGGGCATTCTTTAGGGCATTGTTTAGAAGGTTTTATAAATACTTTTTCAGAAATCTTAGTGTTCAGGTTGTAACGATAGAATACTTCTTTTATTAACGCTATATTGCCAGCACAATCGTCAGCATATTCGTCAGTACGATCATTACATCGATCATTACCACTTTCGTTTATGACAAAATAGTTTTTTAGCGTATGTAGAATTCGTTCTCTGTGGTCTTTAGTGCCCGTAAACTCTACAACTTGCATATGTTTATAAATGGTATTTATTGCCGGTAAAAAATTGGCTCTTTGTAAACCGTTTTTATATAATTCACTGGGTTCGCAATTACTAGTGGCGACGACCACTACGTTCTGTTCAAACAAAAACATAATCAAGCGACCCAGCAACATAGCATCGCCAATATCATTTACAAAAAACTCATCAAAACATAAAATCTGATACCGAGATTTCAGTTGCTTAGCAATTTCTTTAAGCGGATCTTTACAGCCAGATAACTTAGTTAACTGGCTATGCACATCTTGCATAAAGTGATGAAAATGCTGGCGCAAGCAAACGTCTTTAGCAAAAGAGTCAACGAAACTGTCCATTAAACATGTTTTTCCGCGCCCTACTTTTCCCCAAAGATACAAACCAAGAACGGGGGACTGATTTTTAATGATCTGCTGATGCAACTGGTCTAGTGCGATTAATGCCTGCTGCTGCGACTCATCAAAAGTCATCTGTCCTTGGGCGATCAAGTTTTTATAATGCTGTAATGGGCTAATAAGAGTCGTCATGAATTAATAATTTATGCCCAGAAGTTCTAGTTCTATAAAAAGGGATATTATAGAGGATTGACGTAGAAAATAACGGTCAAATGCCGTTATTTTTCTTCAATATTTTTACGTATGATCGAACTCATCTCATCAACCGTGATTTGATTTGAAAAATGGGTTATATAACGCCCCTCTTTATCCATAAAGTAGATCATTGAGCTATGATCAAAGCTATAGCTGTCGGAGTTAGGATCTTGTGATTTAAATGAATATGCTCGGTATGCTGTTGAAACCTGCTCAAGCTGAGCATCGCTACCCGTTAGCCCTACAAAATAAGAATGATATTGTTCAAGGTAGAGGGTCATTCTTTCTGGTGTATCACGCTCTGGATCAACGGTAATAAATAATGGCGTTATTTTATCTTCAAAATTGTCAATTTTCTTAAGTGCTTTAGCCATTCGGCTTAATCCTAGCGGGCAAACACTTGGGCAGTTTGTGAAACCAAAAAAAACCAGCATATACTTATCTTGATAATCTCTTTCGGTGACTTGCTTGCCTGTATTATTGATTAGATTAAATGCACCACCGATTAATGATGCACCAGCAATGTTAGTATCGACGGGAGCAGCTGCCCATGCAGGGGTAAAACAGTAAAAAAATAAAACTAACATCAACGTTTTCATTAATTTTCCTCTAAGACTAATCGAAAACCTAAATTAGCGGCAGGTTCTAATGTTGCACAACCACCACTGTAGGTATCCATAATAAAATCGGGAATGTGAGATCGATTTTCACCTTGTACAATTCTTGTTGTGCAGGCCTGTGGTGTATTCAATTCTGCGGAGGAATACTCTTTTAATTTCTTTTCTTCTGATGCATACCAACAGGTTAGTGTCCATTCCCAAACATTACCTTGGTAATCAGAGAATCCTAGCGCATTTTCTTTAAATGATCCTAGCGGCATTGTTTTTTTAGAAATTTCTCTGATTTTATTCAGGTCTGAATAATCGTATTGAATTTCAATATTACGATGATCTTTGCCCAAATAGGCGGCATAAACCCATTCTTCTTCTGTTGGTAAACGATAACTTTTGTTTGTATACGATGAATACCATTTAGAAAAACCATAAGCATCATGCCAGTTGACTCTAACAACCGGTGAGTCAAGCGTTTCACCTTCGCGCATCATCACAGGTCTATTACAACCATTGAGTTTGAAACACAGATTCCAAAGACGATTACTGACCTCAAACTTGCCGATGTGAATAATAGAATCAAACGAAACTTTCTTTTCTAAATAGCCCAATTTAAAGAAGTTATTATCGGGTATGTATAATGTGTAGTGTCCTTTGGGTACTGAGATCAAGGGATAATCAACTTGGTTTAATTGATCATCCGCTTGCGCAGCGCTACTTATTGAAATAAGTAGCGCTATCAGGACCGTAATTACGTTATGAGAAATCACTAATTACTGCTGAATCGGACGAGGTTTGACTACTTGAGTCATAAGATCATCATTCCACTTTCCTTCTACATCGAAGTGAGCGGTAGCACCTTTTAATACGGCTTCAATCAGATTGTGATTAACGTAAGCATAAATTCCTGGTTGCTTAAAGGTATATAAAGCGGCACCTGCGCTACCACCAGCAATGAACCATGTTTCTAAATCTACCTTAGGAGCATTCGCAAAAGACCCTCTTTCCCATACATAATCACCATGCCCACCAATTAAATGAGGTCTTGTATCGCGGTTTGCTTGAGCATGAAGAATTAAAACGGTTTCACCTACTTTCGCTTTCAACGCATTCTTACCCGTTAAAGCACCCACTTTGCCATTAAAGACAATATGAGTAGGTGTTAGCGTCTTCATTACTTCAAGCTCATCAGCCATACCTGCTGCTGGTGTTGCATATTTTTTGTAGTTTCCATTTTCATCTTTTGGAATGTAGTAATCCTGCTCACCAATATAGTATGCGCGGTCATAAGTTAACTTATTTCCTTTACCATCACTTAAACCTTCTTTTGGCAATACAGTAATAGCCCCACTCATACCATGTATCACATGCCATGGGATCATGATTCCACCTGGTGCGCAGTGATAAACAAAAACACCAGACTTTGTCGCCTTAAATCTTAATACAACTTCTTCACCCGGAGCTATATCCGTTAATGCTCCACCGCCTAGTGCGCCGGTAGAAGCATGGAAGTCGATGTTGTGTACCATTGAGTTTTTGCTTTTATTGACAAGCGTTAGTTCAATGTAGTCACCTTGGTGAGCGACGATCATTGGCCCTGGAACGCTGCCATTATAAGCAAATGCCCATACTTCAGTTCCAAGGTCATCGATGATCATTTTCTTTTCTTCGATAACCATGCGCACCTGAACAACTTTTTGACCTGTTGATACTTGGTCATGCTTAGGCAGCATAGGGGGGTTAACTAATTCTTGAGTAATTCGAGGCAGTTTACTGATGTCTGTTTGTGCTTGAACAGTCAATGAAAAACCGACTAAGAGAATCATAGCGGTTAAGTACTGACAGATTTTGTGTAGGTTACGTTTCATATTGCTATATACCCTTGTTAATAAAATAAAAATGTTTACCTTATTATTTAAAACAACTCGATTAAATAATTTTCAAAGACCACTAATTATTTTAATTTTTCATTAGTGATTCTGGTAAGGCACATCAATACCGTAATATTTATTTCTCCTGTGTATTTTATAGCAATGCTAATGATTAAATGATGATCAAGCGCATGATTTAAGTTACATTTATGATAGTGACTCTGGATTTTTACAAGCAAAAAAAAGGCGAACCAATAGGTTCACCTTTTGTTATTGCTAAAATCAATCACTCTGTTTATTGAGTGATCCTTTAAGCAGAAAGAACAGCTTGTACTGCTGGCATTAGCTGGCTCTTACGAGACATCATGCCGGGAAGATACATTAAATTATTATCAACGGCTTCGCCATAAGACGTCGTTGCAAGTTCTGCTTCGGCATCTGAGTAGATGACCAAGTGAGAATTTTTAGTTTTAGTATCTACAATCGCGAAGAAGATAAAATCCAAACCTTGCTTGGCTTTTTCACCTTTCATTTCAGTTAACAAGTCTGCTTTACGGTCAAGCAGCTGTTGTGGCAATAATGTTTCAGCAACACCGTAGCCTACTTTCTTACCGTTGATTTCGTAGTGCTTGAAATCACTCTTTAATACGTCGTAAGCCGATACGTCAGCAAGATCAGATTTTGCTTCCATCATCGCTTGGCCAAATGCGTATAAATCTTCGATGCCAGCAATCTTAGCTAGCTTCTCAGCGAATGGCTTATCTTGTGAACACGTTGTTGGTGATTCGAAAATCAAGGTATCAGACAAGATGCCAGCCAATAGAACACAAGCCGTAGTCGCGCTTGGTACTTTACCCATCTTCTCGAAGCGATCCGCTAAGATAGTTGCTGCGCTGCCCCAAGGACGAATATCAACCGACATAGCGGTATTAAACGTAATTGGCTGATCTTGAATCGCGTGGTGATCAATAATGGCAACAATATCTTTGTTATCCACATCTTTGTGCAGCTGTGTTTTTTGGTTGAAATCTACAATACCAACCTTCTGACCTTCTACTTTAGAGATCATCTTAGGCACTTCAACACCGCAATAATCAACAACAAAGGCGGTTTCTTTGTTCAATTCGCCAGCACGACGTGGCTCACCACCAAATAACTCAGCAGCGCCAATAGCAGAACCAATGGTATCGCTATCTGGGCTAAGGTGGCCCAACCATACTAGGTTGTCTGTTTCATTGTTTTCTGGGGTTTCTAGATCAAAAAAAGCCATTCGATTACCTGTATAAACTACATATTGGAAGGTGGAACGTGAAATTGACGTAATTATAACCAAAAAGAGCTTTTTGGTCACAATAATTTAGGCTTTTAGTTCTATTCTCAGCGTGTTATTGACCTACCTTATACATTAGGTCGGAAGCTGCTTTAGCAGTAAAGACAGCTCTGACAATGCTGATTAAAATTAAGGGGGTAGTCTAAACTTTTTCCATCTTTGCGGTCAGTGTGACAATTAATGCCAAGCTAACGCCAATAATCGCGGCTATCGATAACTGCGCTTCTAATGCTGGCATGACTCTAAAAACATTTAATAAGCTTGAAACTAACAATACCAGTAGACCTGCTGTTTTAATGCTTTCCATTACAGGGTTCATGCGCAACCAGGCATTGCATTCAGGGCATTGCGCTTGTTTAAAAATACCTTTACGGCGGCGCTCTTTAATATCCATATTATTGATGTTTTTTTGACATGCTGGGCAATCAAATTTCATTTTAACGTCCTTATTTTTAACTAATCTGTAGGGGTTGAACTCTGTGATGGCTTAATTTCTCTTAGAACTCGAAAGCCTACATCACGACCCTTATCATTACTTTCAAGCCCTCCTCTTAAGAATATGTGAACATAGGGCTGAGCAGACAGCCAACTAGAGCCCTTAAATACTTTTTCTCCACACTCCCCCTCTAAACGAGCCTCCATAGTATTTGTAGCTCCCCTGTGATTTGAAGAGTAGCAATCTAATACCCACTCCAGTAAATTCGAAGTTACATCAAATAAACCAAATGGGTTGGCCTTAAACCGACCCGCGGGTCCTGGCTCAGATAACTCTGTTCCTTTAGGGCAATTACCTAAGTCTCTATCGCAATGATCAATACCTTGAATATACTCATCACCCCACCAATAATTAGTCGATGTTCCACTGCGTGCAGCGTATTCCCATTCAGCTTCGCTGGGTAAACGATAAACTTGATTTGTTTGCTCACTGAGCCATTCTGTATATGCCATCGCATCTAACCAGCTGACATTTATCACAGGCTGATCATCTCTTCCCCAACCATTATCGTCAGGGCAATCGATAAAGGTTGATCTGCAAAATGCATCGTATTCTTTAAACGTTACCTCCGCGATACCCATTGCAAATTCTTGCATTGAAATTACTTTATGCTGAGGGCTGTGGTTTTTAAAAGGGATCAGTTCTTCACCACCAACTACTCCTGTACCTGTCGGAATAATTGCTAACTTGGGGCCTAGACTGCCACTTTTCAAAGTATCTTGAAGGTAAGTTGGGGTGTGCGGAGGCTTATCAGTACATGCAATAATAAAGCTGCACACAATTATGCAACTAAATAAACGTCCTATTTTAATTAAATTCATTTACTCTCCCCGAAGCCAATTATAAATCCGAGTGAATTATTAACTCCATTAAAGGCATCAGAACCACCGCCTTTTACTGTAATATAAGATCCCAGTATTTCTAGAAATTTAGTCGCCATCAATTGCTGAACTTGAACCTGACGATATACTTTAATCGCTTTTGTGCCATCATCTAATAATTTTGTCCCATTCAACACTTCCTTTAAAATTTTTTTACTCGCTCTTAATCTTTTATCATCAAGCATCAAAATTTCTTCAGCAAGTCTTTTCCTTGATGCTCTTGGCATGTTTTTATACATAGATACAAAATTACCCGACTTAACACCATTTTTGCTCAATACTTTATACAACAAAGCCTGCTTGCCCAATGTTTTTAATACATCACCAATTTGAATTATATTTAATGCAGTCATTGTTGCACTATACACGGGCGATTCATCAAGCCATTTATTATAATGAGCTTTGCCATTCAAAACGTTCGAGGTACGTCCGATAGCGACGCCACACTGGAATGTCGAAGCCATTGTAGCTGTCACAGTCAATGGCATTGCAGCCCAAGCAGCACCAAAAGTAACAGCACCACCTCCCGCCTCCGCAATAACCAGAACCCAACTAACTGCTGTACCTGTACAACTTAAAATAGTACTTGTAACTTCACGCCCTAACGAGGCTTTGGTATTAGCAACGACTTCCGTATTTGAAATGTTCTTTGGCAGCAATATTTCCCGAATATAAACAACTTTGCCATCAATCCGACAACTGGCCCTTAACTCTTTAAAATCAAATATTGTTGTAGGGCTTAGAGGATCAATTGATACAGTAAAAGGCTCATTTTTATACCCAATAAACGTAACACCCGCCCCATAGAACTCAGGGTTATTATCGAGTGATTTGTATATCTCTTTTAACTTAGATTCTGGAAAATATTGAGCAACTTTCAAGTCTATAGCGGAAAATTGACCTGAATTTTTTTGAGCGAATCCCATATATTAACTCCTGTATTAATATGGACGGATAATTTTACGGGGGATTATATGCGTCCTTTATTGTCTAAACTACGGTAATCACATGTTTAGAAGTTTCAATCAATGAAAATAAGAATAAAGGATTAGATTAGTAATCTGACCAACTGAATGGCCAGATTATATTATTTGGTGGCTATTTATTCTTCGTGCCCCAAGGATCAGAATTATCTCTTGATGGTTTTTTGCTTGTAGAGTCTTTATTATCAAACGAATTTGAATATGAATTCCCTCCGAAAGGTTTGGCTGTCTTTTGATCTCTTGCTTGAGAAGAGCTACCGCCATAAGGACTAGAAGAGCTTGCTGAAGAGTTGTTTGAAGAGCGTTCAGGTTTCTTCGTTCTATAAGGTGTCGTTTTACTACGATCTTTCTCACCCCCAAACTTCTTGCCGTTGCGATAGCCAGTGCCGTTGCCAAATTCAGCGGCTTTCTTCGCACGTTTTTCACGCAGCTGCTCTGCATCTTCTAAGCTTAACTCGTTTGGCTCACCCGTAACTTGATCAAGAGGGATCGTTCGGTCTCTTGGTGGTAATTCAAATTCTTTTGCGGATGCGCGTGGCAAGCTCATGTATTCATACAGGTAAAAGCCTTCTACTTTCTCGCGTGCCCAGTCGGTTTTCTTGAGAAACTTTTCACTCGACTCAATGCTTGGGTTGGCATTGAAGCAGTTAATATTGAGGTAAGCGTATAAGATTTCAAAGCCATAATGGTCTGAGAGTATCGTAATCAGCTTGCCTAAGCCGATGCCATGCAACGGATTGTTTTGGTAATTGGTTTTATCGTTCATAATTTTTCAACTGTATATTTCTATTTTAAATCCAAATAAGGTTCTTAATATTAATCTGAGAACCCTCATTTATCGATGTGTTATAACGCGTGATTACTTTAAAAAAACGACTTAAAAAAGCATAGGATATTGGCGGCGAATCGTTTGAATTTCACTCAGCACTTCATCCGATAATGTGATGTCTATAGAGTCTATATTACTCTTTAATTGCTCCATCGTCGTGGCGCCAATCAAGGTTGAACTCACAAAAGGTTGACGATTAACAAACGCTAGCGCCATTTGGCAAGGATCAAGATCATAGCGCTGCGCGAGATCAATGTAAGCGACTGTAGCGGCATCAACGTCTAAAGTTTGTCTATGTTCTACTCGCGTTTCAATCGTTAAGCGCGTGCCTTTCGGCTTTGCACCGTTTAGATATTTACCACTTAAAATCCCACGGGTTAATGGCGACCAAGCCAATAAACCACAGTCTTCGCTTAAAGCGATTTCACTTAGGTCGGGTTCAAAGTTGCGACACAGCAATGAGTATTCATTTTGAATACTGGCAATGCGTGGCAAGTCATGTTCTTTGGCTAGCTGTAACCACTTCGTCATACCCCAAGCTGTTTCATTTGATAGACCAATATGACGAATTTTTCCGTCTTTAATCAGGCCCTGAAAAACGTGCAGGCATTCTAAGAAGTTGTCTTCTTCTGCCTGTGGATCAAACTCAGGCGCAAAGTCCCACATTTTGCCAAAATGGTAAGCACCACGATTTGGCCAATGCAACTGATACAGGTCGATATAGTCCGTTTTTAGGCGATTTAAACTGCCTTCTACGGCCGCTAGAATATTCGCTTTATCGATATGATTTTTGCCTTCGCGAACCCAGGGTAAACCTGGGCCTGCGATTTTAGACGCAAGAATGACCTTGTCTCGAGCACCACGTTCTTTAAACCAGTTGCCGATAATAGCTTCTGTTTTTCCGAACGTATCAGGACTTGGTGGAACAGCGTACATCTCGGCGGTATCGAAGAAGTTTATGCCTCGCTCAAGCGCATAATCCATCTGTTCGAAGCCTTCTACCTGGGTATTTTGCAGACCCCAAGTCATAGTACCTAAGCCAATTAAGCTTATGTCTAGGCCCGTGCGGCCGAGTTTACGATATTCCATGGTTCATTCCTGCTGTCTTTTATCTATAGGCTGAGTCTTAAGCTTTTGCGTAAATGATCGAAACGGGAACACCCAAATCAATGAACTTCTGTCTTACGCGAAACAAGACAACGCCGAACGTCATTGTTGGTAGGCCTTCGAATGCTGGGTAGGCTTTTACTAGGTCTTCAACTTCCACAAAACGCTCAAGTACAACGCCTTGTTGGCCGCCATTTTTCATTGACTCTTGATGAGCTTCAAAAATAGTCGCTGCTGTCTTATTCACTAAGGTATCGAAACCTTCTAATGTATCAACAACACCTTGTGGTGGCTGCTTCTTACCCGCTTCCCACTTGCGCAGTGTGCGTTCATCAACGTCGATCACTTTAACCAGTGTTGAAATTGTAAGGCCAAGGGATTCGCGTAGGGTTTTAAATTCTGCTGAATGCATAAAAGGATGCTCTAAAGAGTGTTCTTGAGGTTACTGACAGGATAGTTGCCGATTTAGCTGGGCATTCTAACATAGTGAATAGAATTCATTACACATTGAAAGAAGGAAAGTCAGTGTTAAGAGTCGTTAATTCGCCCAAGCGGCATTATGGCAATGGTTCGATAAAAAATCGATAAATATACGGACCTTCGGCGGTACGTGTTCACGGTGTGGATAAACGGCATAAATGCCTGTCGGTTCTAGTTCGTAGTCTGTCAGTAACGGTTGCAATAAGCCTCGCTCCATATCATCTTGCATGGCAAATTTAGACAGTGCCGAGATGCCCTGCCCACTTTTTGCCAAAGCAATCACTGCGGCGACTGAATTACTTTTTAGATGACTATGCACTTGTACGCTATATTCTTTGCCTTTCTTTTTGAACTGCCATTTTAGCGGCGAACTTAAAAGCGACAGACTGATCCAGTCATGCTGTTGTAAATCTTGCGGTGTTTTAGGGATGCCTTTTTGCGCTAAGTATTCTGGGCTAGCAAAAACGATGACGGGAGTTTCACAGATTTTTTTGGCCACTAGATTCGACTCTTGTAGCCAGCCGATTCGAATCGCTAAATCAACACCTTCATCGACCATGTTGATAATGCGATCTTCCAGTAACAAATCAATTTTCAATAGAGGGTATATAGCGCGTATTTCTTTAATCACGGGCACTAGGTGTTGCGTCCCGTAACTAACAGGAGATGCAATTCTTAGTGTGCCTGTCGGTTGGTTTTGATACTCACGTAGCTCACTTAACGCGACTTTTGTACGGTTAACAATTTCAGCACTGTGACGATATAAAATTTCGCCTGCTTCGGTCAGGCTTAAGCTGCGTGTTGTCCGGTTCAGTAAGCGTACGCCAACTTCCTTTTCTAACTGGGCTATTTGCTTGCTGACTGCAGACTTAGCAATACCCAATTGGCGTGCTGCCTCAGAAAAACTCTTGGTTTCGACTACTCGGGTGAATACACCCATACGTTTCAGCTCGTCCACTTTATTTATCTACCTACTTTCTAGCTTTCTTTAACTGTACACCAAAAGAGAACAAAGAAACTGCTTTTAGCTATCTAGTACAAATATTAGAAACAGATAATCTAACGTAATGAACTTACTCTTTTAACCTAATAAACGAACTAACCGTTCACGGAGCACAGCATGAGCTACCTTAATACTTTATTTCACTCTGTTGATCTTGGGGCCAATTTAACCCTAAAAAACCGTATTGTTATGGCGCCGTTAACCCGCTCAATGGCGGATGATGATTTGGTACCGACCGAAGCAATGGCAGCATACTATGGCCGACGCGCTGATGCAGGCTTGATCATTAGTGAAGCGACCCTCATCTCGCAGGATGGCCAGGGCTACCCCAATACTCCTGGTTTGTATACGCAAGCTCAGATTGATGGCTGGAAGAATGTAACCCAACGAGTGCATCAAAATGGCGGTAAGATTTTTGCGCAAATTTGGCACACGGGTCGTGTTTCACACTCTATTTACCATAATGGCGAATTGCCTATGGCGCCTTCAGCGGTTCCAATTGTTGGTCATGGCCATGTGCCTCGTACTGAAAATTTAGAATACGAGACACCTCGGGTGATTACTGTCGATGAAATAAAGCGAGTACAAAACCAGTTCGCTATTGCGGCTAAAAATGCTATTGAAGCAGGATTTGATGGCATAGAAATTCATGGCGCGAATAGCTATCTGATTGATGAGTTTCTGCATTGGGATACCAACCGCCGTGAAGATGAGTACGGTGGCACGGTAGAAAACATGGCTCGGTTTTTGTTGGAAATAATCGATCAGATAAAAGCAGTTATTCCAGAAGGTAAAATTGGTCTTCGCCTTTCTCCGCAGGCTTATATTAATTTAGAGCATGATGAACGCGACAAAGAGGTTTTTGATTATTTGTTGCCTTTGCTGAATCAATACGGTTTAGCGTATGTGCATACTGGCATGTTTTCCGATACGCCTTACGAGCACCTAGGGGGCACTGTGACTCAATATATTCGTAAGCATTATCGCGGTACGGTAATCGCTTCAGGAGGATACAGTGCCGAAACAGGCGCGACGGCCATTGAAAAGGGGGATGCTGATCTTATTGCGATTGGTCGTCCTTTTATTGCTAACCCTGATTATGTAGAAAAGGTAAAGCAGGAAAAGAACTTAGTAGAATACAATAATGAGATGTTGGGTGAGCTTATTTAAGTCTGTGATTAAGCACTAAGATAAGGTAACAAAGAACGGCAGCCAACTTAAAAAGGCTGCCGCTTTTGTTTCAGATTACCAATGTAAAATAAGTGGAATATCAGGTCTCAGGTCTTTGCTTAAACCACTGGTTTTTTGGTCAAAAGTAGCCTCCATTAAATGCTCTGCTCCACACTCAACCGACAAACCTTCTGATTGGCTAGTGATTAGCAGCTCTGGCGATAATGAGTCGGCTGGTACATGGATATGCACATGACTAATAGATTTGAACGTTCCTTTTTCACTGGATAAATCAACTTCTCTTTTGACCGGTTCCATAAAGGGAACATAAATACATAAAGGTTCGATCAAGTTCTCAGAATTATTTCCCACATGAAATGCCATTGGCGCGGGGAAATAATCTGGCTGATAACACCAGCCATTAAAAGGTATTGTTAACTCACTACTCTCTTTTTTACTGCTCTCTTTTTTATTATCGATAACAGTCCCAGCTCGTTTAAGGATAAGTCCAAAAGGAGACGCCTTTTTATTAGTTGATCGCTGCGGAAATTGTAAACCCTTCGCGGGGCCATTATTGGCTTCTTCTTCGTTGTGTAGCCATAACAATTCAAGTTTACTATTAGAAAAACTAAAACATCGATTTGAAGTGCCTTGTCCTGGATGATCGCGACTAAAACTCTCTTCCAATCCGAGCTCAGCCAGCAGGTTCGCAACTTTGGCTTCTGGTTCAACCAGAATAAAAAAGTGGTCTAGTGCTAATTTCAAGAGTTCTGCCCTACTGTACTTTTAAGGTATGGGATAATACTATCCAGTGCGAATTTAACAACTATACACGAGATCTCACGTGGCACTCGATAGCTGCCCTAGGAGCTAGGTATAAATAGTATTAAACAAATACCCTGTGTTATCTGGTTTACCGGTTATAGCGGTGCTGGAAAGTCCAGTCTAGCCGATGAAGTCGCACAGCAACTAGAACTGCTAGGCTTAAAAACCTCGAGCTTAGATGGCGATGTCGTGCGCAATGGCTTATGTAAGGACTTATCGTTTAGCAAGGAAGATAGAGAAGAGAATATTCGTCGTATTGGCCAAGTAGCACATCAAATGGTTCAAACGGATTTTATTGTAGTGTGCGCTTTTATCTCTCCGTTTCGAGACAGTCGCGATAAAGTGCGCGCTCTATTTCAAAAAGGCCAGTTTATAGAGGTCTTTGTTGATACGCCACTCGAGCTATGTGAAGAAAGAGATGTAAAAGGATTGTATAAAAAAGCGCGAGCCGGTGAAGTTAAAGAGTTTACGGGGATCGATTCGCCTTATGAAAAACCTTTGCAGCCTGAAGTTTGTATTAAGAGTAATAACAATCTTACTGTTAAAGAATCCGCTAAGCTCATCATTAACTATTTGGAAAAACGCTAAGGCACATCAATACAACTGAACGTGGAGTGTTTCACATTTTGTTGCTTATCGATTTCATAGGTTAAAAAACGCTGACTACACTCGCTCGCTTGCCAAGGTTTACAATCACTAATCGATAACGAGCAAGTATTTTCAATACAATCAAAACTCTGGCGGTTTCTAATCGTTGTTAAATTAGAACTCATCATCGATGCCACTACATTACCAACCGTCTGTTTCATTCCTGCTTGAATAATAGAGTCGCAGTTGAAGTTTTCTATCGCTATTGGCATATTTGCATGGCGAACAAGATTGGATATTTGCTTTTGAATGTTTTCTGATTTTTCGACTGAAAAATTGCTGGAGTTTGAAAAAGTGCCAAACCAAACTGCAATGCCACCCAACAGCATTCCTGTTTGTACACCAATAACAACTTTAAAGTTCGGGTCCATAGCGCAAGTTCTCTTTATTTCCATATTCAGAATCATGATATTAACTCATTTATCAATATTAGAAATAGGAAGAACCGCTGAATTGCGAACTACTCTACAACTTTAGATTTATCAATTGATTCTTCTTTCCCCTGCCTCTGATGTTTTTAATGATTCAATCAAGTCACTTGCTAGCTGGTTTATAGTATTTTCTTTTACGTTACCAAGGCTTATACGTACTGCTGATGGGCTATTAAGCCTAAAAGGACTGCCTTCTTGTATGGCCCATCCTTTTGCCGCCATGTGCTGAACGACCGCTGTTTCTGATAAAACAGGAATCCATAAATGAATACCATCCCCAAGAAGTAGATCTGATGTAATGTCCTGCGGTAACGCATTTAATAACTGCTTGCGCCTTAGTTGATAGCTTTCGGTCGCGATATCTAATAAGTTTTTAGTTACGGCTATTTTCCATAAAGACGCGGCGGCATCTTGCAATATGTGGCTCACCCAACGCGGCCCTATGAGTTGTTGTCTTTGCATTTCTGCAACCACTTGCGAACTGCCATTCACAATTGAAATTCTCAAATCTGGGCCCAGAAACTTGCTTAACGATAAGATATAAAGCTGAGCTTGAGGATTCTCAATAATAGGAAAAGACTTGTCAGTTAATGGCCCCCAGAAATCATCAATAATTAGCAGGCAATCAGGATGATCTTTAAAGAAACCGGTCCACTCACTTGCTCTCGCTGGCGTTAAAGAAATACCTGTTGGATTTTGAGCCCGAGGGGTAAGAATGACCGCACTGCACACTTTTCCATCATTCGCTGGTAGTGTGCAACCTTCGCTGTCCATCGACAGTGGCACTGCTTTTAAATGCAGATAGTTCAATAACTTCAAAAGTGGCGGCCAACAAGGATCTTCTACCCAAACTCGATCCCCCGGTAATGTTCTCGCTCGCAGTGCTCTTTCCATTGCATCTAAAGCACCCGAGAAAACTCCAATCTCTAATTCAGGTATTTTTTGCTCTAAAAACCAATAACTGGCTGTGTTAAGTAACTCTGGAGAATTTATATTTATGTCATATCCAGAGATATTTTTGTTTTTGAAACCACTTAACAGCGACAAGCTAGGGATCAAGTCTGGATCCATATTGCCTTGTGATAAATCAAATAAACCATCAATAGCGCCCGAGCCAATATCAAACGTTGTTTGTCGCTCAGCCACACGGCTGCCGCGCCTTCCGCCCGTTGTAATCAGTCCTGCATCACGCAATTTTGCGTAAGCACTGGCGACCGTATTGGGGTTAATACCAAGGTCGCCCGCAAGCTGGCGAACTGAAGGTAATGAGTCGCCTGGCTGCATGTCTTCATTACGTATCAATGAAGAAAAATAATTGGCGATCTCGACAGCACTGGATATTGGAGGATATAATGTATTCATACAAAGATAGTATTGTACTAGTACATAATTATCAAGCTTTTATTACTGCATTTCAATGCAAACAATGGAGGGCGATCGAGGTCGCTAAGCCAATGAAATATCAAATCCAAATATCTCAACACGAGAAAGCACTCTGTAACGTTGAAATTGTACAGCTGCAGAATCCTAAAGCCGCACTGCGTGATATTTTAGAACGCTTCCCTGCAAGTGAAGGCTACCGCTCTCAAGTACTCGTTGCCGAAGATGAAAAACGCATATTAGAAGTAAGTCGTGAAGGCATTAAGGTTCTTTCTAGCATTCCAGATTTTAAACCTGTGGAATTGCCATGATGCTAAACCCTATTGCTGCAGATACTTATAAAACTGACGATGCTTATTTAATGGGGACCTATACCCCGCAGCCTATTTATTTTTCTAAAGGTAAAGGCTGTTGGTTAACCAGTGATGATGGTATTGATTACCTTGATGCCATCAGTGGTATTGCCGTCACGAATTTAGGCCATACTCACGCTGCGATTAATGCCGCACTTGTCGAGCAAACCAATAAGTTATGGCATGTTTCTAATACCGTGCACATTCAAGAGCAACAACTATTGGGTGAAAAACTTTGCCATCTTGCCAATATGGACAACGCTTTTTTCTGTAACTCCGGCGCTGAAGCAAATGAAACTGCATTGAAACTTGCTCGCTTGCACGGACATAAAAAAGGCATAAAAAATCCTTTAGTCATAGTTATGTCGGGAGCATTTCACGGCCGCACGTTGGCGATGTTAAGCGCAACCGACAGCCCTAATGCCCGTCATGGTTTTGGGCCTTTGGTGGAGGGATTTTTAGAATTACCATTTAACGACATGAATGCTTTAGATAACTTAGGGGAAAATAAAAAAGATATCGTCGCTGTTTTAATAGAGCCGATTCAAGGTGAAAGTGGCGTGAGAATCGCAAGCCCTGAGTACTTAAATAAGCTAAGTACAATGTGCTCTGATAATGATTGGTTACTGATGTTAGACGAAATTCAATCGGGTATTGGCCGCACAGGCTCATGGTTTTCCTATCAGAATTTCAACCTTAAACCCGACATTATTACGTTAGCAAAAGCGTTAGGTAATGGTTTTCCTATTGGCGCCTGTTTAGCCTCTGGCAAAGCAGCAAGTTTATTCACTCCTGGCAGTCATGGCTCTACTTTTACCGGCATTAATTATGAGCGCTGAAGAAACAGAATTATTGGTAAGTAAGCTTAAAAAATCAATTATCGATTATTTATCAAGAGAAGGTCAATAATACTATGCAGCCAATTTTAGACAAAATAACTTCTTTAGATGAGCTAAGAAAAATCATTCCTCCACCACGAGAGATTGTGGATAATAAGTCGATTAATTATCTTGATGATACCGCACAGCGTTTTATTAAGAGATCACCCTTTGTTTTATTATCAACAGGATCAGATGATGGCTTCGATATTTCTCCGAAAGGCGACCCTGCCGGATTTGTGAAAATATTAGATCAACATACTCTCGCTATTCCAGAACGTCGTGGTAATAACCGCATTGATAGCTGTCAAAATATTCTACGTGATGCCCGCGCGGGTTTATTATTTTTTATACCTAACATCAACATGACTTTACGAGTTTCAGGCCGTGCTTTTCTTGCACAAGATGATTGGCTTTGCGAATCGATGGCCATCAAAGGAATAAAGCCTAAATTTGCAATTATTCTACAAGTCGACCATGTCATGGGCCATTGTGGAAAGAGCCTGATCAGATCGAATTTATGGAATACCGGCGACCAGCCACATAACGATGTACCGTCGATGGCAGAAATGGTGATTGCCCATTCAGGAGCGAACGAAGACGTAACAGAATTACAGCGCCATTTAGACGACTCTTTAGTGAACCGTCTGTATTAGAGCCAACCACCTGTATTGGCTTAAAAGTGTGTATTAGTTAAACGTTTATTTTATTGTTGAGGAAATAACATGAAAGCATTTGTCATCCAGCACCTCCATTTTGAAGACCTCGGCAACCTGCAGCCGGCATTATTAGAAGCAGGCTACTCTGTTGAATATTTTGATGCTGTTAATCCCGAGCATCTTGATATTGTAGAAACAACCTTTTGCGATTTATTAATTGTACTAGGCGGCCCTATTGGGGTTTATGAAGAAACATTATATCCGTTTCTTGCACAAGAAAAACGCATCATTCAAAGCCGTATTGAAAACAAACAACCTTTAATTGGCATCTGTCTCGGTGCGCAATTAATTGCATCGGCCTTAGGTGCAAAAGTTTATCCTGGCGGCGTAAAAGAGATTGGCTGGAAAACCATCACCGCAACTGAAAATAATCAGTTTTCTATTCTGAATCAACAAAGTGTATTACATTGGCATGGGGATACGTTTGATTTACCGAAAGGTGCTGCAAGAATATTTTCATCGGATCTTTATCCCAACCAAGGATTCACTTACGGCGAAAATGTATTAGCGTTGCAGTTTCATATTGAAGTGCAGCCACACCGAATCGAAGAATGGTTAGTCGGCCATGCTTGTGAAATTTCGAGCTTAGACACAGAGTCGGTTAAAACAATTCGTCACGATACCGCAACTTATGCGCCACGATTGCAAAGCTTAGCCCACGACATGTGGATCAAATGGCTTTCATCGCAGAATCATTAATGGATCAATTAATGTTATGAATATTGATAAAGCCGAATAAAACTAATCTAATCTAGATGTTAAATTTATTTTCAATATTTCAGAAGTGCTTACTGTATTCCTAAAATAGACCGTCACTGTACTGCCTATAATGAGTGGTTTCAGTTATGATGAATATAAATTCTCATCAGAAATTTATATTTTCATGTCTTCGCAAAACACCCCGTCAACACTCTATTCGTCCCATTGGAAAGCTTGGTTTGCTGGGGCCTTAGCCGTAATGCCGCTGAGCATTGCCGTGATTCCTTGGGGAATATTGGCTGGCTCACTTGCTATGGATGCAGGCTTGAACCCTTTTGAAAGCCAAGCAATGTCAGCCATCGTTTTTGCAGGGGCTGCTCAGCTTGTAGCTGTGGGTATGATTAAAGCAGGGATTGGTATTACCAGTATTTTAATTACGACTATTTTGATTACGTCGCGGCACTTACTTTATTCGATGGCGATGCGAGAACAGATAAGTCCCCTACCGCTTAAGTGGCGACTGAGTTTAGGGTTTTTATTAACCGATGAGTTATTTGCGATCATTGCTAACAATAAAGACCAAGCAAACAAACCTTTAAATCCTTGGTATGCACTTGGCGGCGGTTTGAGTTTTTATCTAACATGGAATATTGCTTCAGCGGCAGGGATTCTAATTGGTAATACCATTCCCAACCTTGATAGCTGGGGATTAGATTTTGCCATTGCCGCAACGTTCATCGCCATCGTAGCTCCCCAAATTAATCGTCCATCTATTTTAATTTGTGTATTGGTCAGCTTAGTTTGCTCTGTGGTATGTGAACTCTTTCAAGTTCCCTCAAGTCTTTTAATTGCGTCACTATTGGGCATGACGTGCGGAACCCTGTATGCCAAAGCGACAGGAGAAGGCGAATGATTACGTTAACCCTATTGCTCATGGCCGTTATTGTATTTTTTAGTCGGTATGTATTTTTAGAGCCTCGTCTACCCGTAAAGCTAAGTTCAAATACGCTTAAGTTTTTGAGTTATTCCGCACCCGCGGTATTAACCGCAATTTTGGCACCAATCGTTTTTATTCATGATAAAAAATTGGATATCAGCTTTGATAACAACTATTTGATCTGCGCGATTGTTGCTGTAATTTTAGCAATCACTACCCGCAATACCTTACTCACAACGGTATTAAGCATGTCCCTGTTTTTTATGCTGCGCCATGGGTAACTTGCGTAGAATGTCCAATGCGGAAACAATGCCGACAATTTTTTCATTTTTAGTCACGAATACTCGATGAATATCATTTTCAATCATAGTTGCAGAAACATCACTTAATCGACTGTCGATGCCGACACTGATCACTTGTTTCGCCATGATTTGATGCACGGTACAACTCGTTTGAGAGTTCTTACTCCAGTTGACTAAATCTTCTCGACTAGCGATGTCAATTCCAGTGCTATCTCGATAACAGCGTCTTAATGCTTCACTTTTGCTTTCATCATCGGCATTTTCAAAACGAAATATATCCGACACACTCACAACACCCACCAGCTCATGATCGGATGCAATGACTGGCGCGCCACTGATTTCATTCTTTAAGAAAAACTCAGCCAAACGCTGAATCGTCCAACCTTCATAGACACATAACACATTGCTGCTCATTAAATCAGCAACCGTATGATTGTTTATTTCGATAGTATTTGCAGCGTTATTGTTCATAGACTTACCTGCTAGAAATTAACGATATGTGTTTAACTCTAGCATTTACTCAAACTCGTGGCCAATCTGCGTCCATCCTATTAAGCATTTAAGAACAATTTATAAATTAACACCATGCCTCATAAATAATAATTTAAACGCACTCTTCTTCTCGTAACGTTAAAACTTCATAACCCGTCTCGGTTACCAAAATAGTATGTTCCCATTGCGCCGATAATTTTTTATCTTTGGTCACGACCGTCCAGCCATCTTTTAAGGTTTTTGTTTTTCGTATACCTTGATTAATCATCGGCTCTATTGTGAAGGTCATCCCTGGTTCAAGCACTAAACCGGTACCTGCCTTACCATAATGCAGTACTTGTGGCTCTTCATGCATTTCTCGTCCAATACCATGACCACAGTATTCTCGTACTACACTATAACCAGCCGCTTCGGCATGACGCTGTACGGCATTACCGACATCACCCAGAGTTGCTCCAGGCTTAACAACCCCTATCCCTTTCCACAAAGCTTCGTAGGTAATCTTAACTAAGCGTTTTGCTTGTGGGCTAGCCCCTTCTAAGACATACATTTTGCTTGAGTCAGCAATGAAACCATTCTTCTCTAAAGTAATGTCGATATTTACAATATCGGAAGGTTTCAAAGCTTTATGCTGGTTAGGTACTCCATGGCACACCACTTCATTAACAGAGCTATTAAGAGTGTACTGATAACCGTATTGACCTTTACTGGCAGGACGAGCCTTCAAAGTATTAACAATGAAGTCTTCTACTTTGGTATCAATATCAAGCGTAGTAATGCCACTAACAACATAATCATCGAGCATGGCAAAGACTTGCGCTAATAAGCGTCCTGACTCACGCATTAAACCTATTTCTTCATCGGTTTTAATATTCACGGATTGAGACTGCTTCATTTTACTTTGCCCCGCCGTTGAGCACCTTCAAGTCGCAGACACTAACATCAAACTCTTGCTGTTTTAATTGCTGCTGGATAATTTCGGCATATGTCAAGTTAGGGTTTAGTTCAGCCAACATGCCCATTTTCATCCAGAATTCTGCTTGAGAATTAATCGATCGTGTCATGACGCTGCTCGACTTTCGAATTTCTTCGTGAAGCTGTTCTGATATTTTAACTATGCCCATTGAATTGCATTCCAAGAATTTTATAATAATACACATTACATTATATACACTTTATACATAAACCGTATACGTTTTATATATTCTGCTTTAAAAGCATTTAATACATTTACTTGCAATAAAACGCTCAATATTACAGACAAAATACGCCACCCGAGTACAATTTGTCACTATTAACCATTCCGATACAATTTCACAGGCATTCCAATTTGGATTCTGAGTCTCAATTTAGAAACAATGCGCTAAAAGGAATTGCCTATTATTCTTACGCAGCTCGTATCTTTGCCTACCTAATAGGATTAGCGGTTGTTATTACTGTGTTAGGTGTGAGTGATGACGGATATCATAAAATTCCCATTGCGATGCCATTTTTATTCATCGTTTGTCTAGCTTGGCCACATATCGCTTATCAATGGGCTAAGAGAAGTAATGTGACAACAAAAGTTGTCACAAGCAGCCTACTATTTGATGCTTTTTTTACTGGGCTGTGGGTACCCTTAATGTCTTTTGAGCTCATTCCTTCTACGGTGTTTATTACCGCAGTAATGATGAACAACATCAGTACCGGTGGATTAAAACTCTTCCTCCATGGTTTTATCGCGATGATATTAGCCATTATTTTGTCCAGCCTACTGATAAACCCAAGCTTTCAATTCGAATCAAATATTCTCGTTATCTTAGTGTGCATTCCAATGATCACCATTTACCCAATGGTATTGGCCACAATCAACTATAAGCTCACTCGTTTACTTATATTTCAAAAAGGAAAGTTATTACAATTGAGCCGTAATGACAGCTTAACAGGCGTATTTAGCCGTCGTTATTGGGAACAACGCTTATTAGGAGAATTTAATCGCTGTAAGCGGTCAGGTGAAAAAACTTGCGTCATGATGGTCGATATCGATAATTTCAAAAACATTAACGATACCTACGGCCACCTTGTTGGTGATAATGTTTTAAGGCAACTTGGAAGTATTTTACAAGGGCTACGCAATAGCGATATCGCAGGCCGTTATGGGGGCGAAGAGTTTGCTATTTTATTACCCAATAGCGACCTGGAAGAGTCCTTATTAGTTGCCGAACGGTTACGACAAAAAATTGAACACACAAAATTCGAAAAAGTTGATCGCTGCACGATCAGTATCGGCATTGCTCCTCTCAGTGCGCAATTCAGTAATGCCTATAAGTGGCTAGATCAAGCAGATAAAGCGCTGTATCAAGCAAAGGCTAATGGCCGTAATCGTGTATGCTCTGAGTTAAGCCAAATTGAGGATTAGCTTCGGCTATCCGTCATAATAATATCGAGTTTAGCCTGCGCTCTTTTCAGATTTTTTAAGTCAGATGCTTCTATCATTTCGCAGCCATCTAAAATCATTTCCTGCACATTAGACGGGTAATATTTACAATCATCTGGGCGATCAAAATAAATATCACAGCTGTACTTTACCCGCGACGAACTCACACTAGTTTCTAAACGCAAAAAAGGACAAAGTTCTAATAGCTTACCCGTTTTAGGGTCAGCCCAAATCTCGCCTTTATGCACATACTCCGCAATAGTCGGAGTAAAAACCTCCCACAGCTCAACTTCCTGCTTAGAGGCCGACAAACCACCATTGCTGTATTTGATACAGCACTTACCGCAAGAGTTGCACTCTTTCACGATTCAATTACTTCCTGAACTTAACTTTTTAATGTCGATTCTTTCCAAATCAGACGTCCAAATCTCTCGACCCGACTGCGTAATAAACAACCTTCCACGCATGTCTTTTTTCAGCGCAATAAAGGTTTCTGTCACGCCCGATTGAGGGTTAGTAATAGTCACCTGATACTGCGTATTATCATCTCGCCACGAAAAGTAATACATAGAAAGACCTGCGACTACAGAGAGTGCGACTATTCCATATAATAAGGGTCTAAGCCAAGCATTTTTTGCAGTCTCAACCGCAATTAATCGGCCTTGAATCTTAGCATCATAATCCGCCTGTTTAGCTTTCTGCGTTCTATACCAAACATAAACCGCACAAATCACGGCGAAGGTCAGAAGAGTTTTCAAAAACATTATTTAAGTCGCCTAAAGCCATTAACAATACGAAAAGCATCGATGTTTATTTAATACGTTTATTACGAAAATCGGAGGGTGTCATATTATACCAGCGTTGAAAAGCTCGATTAAAGTTACTAACATCCTGAAACCCTAGATTTAAAGCTACACCGGTAATATTCTCATCGGTTTCCAATAAGTAATAACAAGCAAGGTCTTGTTTCTTTTGCTGTAATATCTCACTAAAGCTTACCCCTTCTGCTCTGAGGTGCCTCGCGAGAGTACGCTCTGAAACGTTCAACTTTCCTGCAACTTTGGTAAGGCTTGGGGCTTCTTCATTTAAACCGATGATTAAATGCTTTCTACACTTGTCGACCCAGGTATTCGCATTCATATCTTGCAGATAGTCTTGCACTGCATTCTCATTCATTTGCTGCACTTTTTCGTCGAAATGCAAAGAATTCTTTTCTAAAAATGAACGGTATAACCATAAACAGTTATCATCTTGATTGAAATAAACCTCACGACCAAAAAATTTCAACCAAGGCTTTAAAGAATTTGGTTTATGACGAATCAGGTCTAGTCTCGCGACTAACTCATCGTTACCCATCATATTACGGCAGAATTTCACGATGACAGAGAAAAAAGCATCATACGCCGCAGGGCTGATATTCACGCCTTCTACCGCTCTAATACTAAAACCCACTTTGTCGGCAGAATGATGCAAATCCAGTTGAACAGAATCACTCACCAGAGCGTGATAAGAGACTATTTTATCAAGTGCCTGCGCTAGGCTCTCGCAGCTCACGATTAACATGCCAAGAGCTTTAAGGTGCACTGCGTGTACATGTTCAGTAACACTTAAGCCAAAGGCTGGATTCGAAGTTGCTGTTATTGATGCTTCCCATAGCTGAGTCATATGTTCGATCGGAATACGACTAGAAGGTTTTTGCTCAAAATCACTCAAGGTTAATCCTGCAGTAGCAAAAATCTCATCAGCATTTAGCTCTTGAGCTTTCAACGCCCAACTAATAGCAATCGCCCACGCAGCTATGGTTGAATATGCCGTAATAGTTGAATGAGAGCCTGTATCTGAGGCATGATGTTGACTTAGGGTTTTATTAGGCACTGAGCAAGGCTTCGCGACTGTTTATAAGAAAAATATTAAGCCACAGAAAGTACATAAAAGACAAGATGAGTCAGGTAAAGGTAATTTAAGACATAAAGATTTTTGTATCGTCGATATCTATAATAAAAACAACCGTACGCATTATTTTTCATTTAAAATCTAATCATGGCAAAATCTTATTAATTCAATAATTCATTCAGTCCTTGCTAGGTTCTTATTCATATATTTTAGATTACTAACCACTAAAACTACTGCATTTTAAGTAATGACATTAATTAAAATCCATAAACCACCATTAATAATTACGGATTTTAAAATAAGAAATCATCTTTCTGAAACAGATTTTATTGATTATTTACATATGAAAATAAAAGAAAAATCTAATTATATTCTTCACCTCATCATTCAGATAAAGAAAATTCAATCGCTTTTTTATATATTCGAGATGAAATAAAATATGATCCTTATGCGTAAACACTCAATCAGCCCTGCTTTACTGCAGCGAAAAAGTTATTAGAACGCATGGGAACCAATATATGGAATGTGTAAATGACCATGGAAGTTTTTCAGATTTCCCTTACGATCTTCTAATTGAAAAATACCCCCACGATCACTCTGCATTGATTAATTCAAAGAATGCATATAATACGGGTGATTTAGATGAAGAAATAAAAAGTGATGTAAAATAACCGTTGATGAAATAGAACTCTTCATTAGGGTCTTAAAGTCAGTACCTTTATCTTAGCAAGTAATGATTTCGTAAGAGTTAAACCAACTCGATAGATAAGCCAAAAGACTGAGTTTATCTAAGTATGAATTCATACCCGTAAATATTAACTATTTTACGATAGCCAAGCATTCACTACGCGAATCTCCGCAAAAATAAAAATGACAAAGTTCAGTAGTTCATAATATTGAGTTATTCAAATAATAATCAGTATTTTGTAAATACTCATGAAAACTTTTGCTTAATGAGGTAAAGTCCCCACCGCTTTTATAGCGCATTAAAAAGGATAAGGAACTCATTGATGAGACTCATAAAGAAAATCCCATTAGCTGTGATCAGCTTAATTATTACTTTCTCCCAGTTTAGCCAAGCAGAATATGCTGAAGTGAATGGCATTAAACTCTATTACGAAATTCATGGTTCAGGAACTCCACTGGTGT
The DNA here is from genome assembly GCA_000967895.1 of Oleispira antarctica RB-8. GTDB lineage: Bacteria > Pseudomonadota > Gammaproteobacteria > Pseudomonadales > Oceanobacteraceae > Oleispira > Oleispira antarctica. The sequence continues at coordinate 804,787 of FO203512.1, read as the reverse complement.
TATTGCATGGTGGTTACGTTGACTCAGATATGTGGCATTTGGAAACAGCCATTCTTTCCCGACATTTTAAAGTCATTGAAATTGATAATCGTGGTCACGGTCGCAGCACTGATGCAACGGTTCCTATCACTTATGAGTTAATGACCAGCGATACATTAGCACTGCTAGATCATCTAAACATTAATAATGCTCATTTTGCTGGCTGGAGTGATGGCGCGGTAATCGCTGCTAACATTGCGGCTTTTCATCCCGCTCGAATGAACAAGCTGGTATTAATTGGCGCTTCCTTTCGTGGTGATACTTATGTTCCAGCTTTTTCAACGATATTAAATAGCGAGCCTCTGTTTACACGCTTTTCTGATCTGACCTTTGGTTTAAAGTATAAAGTAATAAGCCCAACCCCCAAACACTGGCCGATATTTAGAGAAAAACTTTTGACGTTATGGAAGTCTCCTTGTTATTTACCTACCATTCCTGGTCAGGACTGCTTAGCACCTTTAAATAGTATTAACAGTGATACGTTAGTGCTTGTAGGTTCTAACGAAATTATTAAGTTTCATCATACCGAAGATATTGTTGCCGAAATTGCAGGAGCAAAACTCGAAGTTGTACGTTTTGCTGGACACTTCTTACCAAAAGTCCGACCGATTAAAACAGCAAATCTGATTGCAAATTTCATTCAGTAATACCGTACGATGTCCCAGTATTATAAGGTAACAACAGTTATTACCTAATAATACTCGGGCAGACTACAAGTCTTAGCGTTCAATACTTACTTTTCAAATAGCCCTTTAATCGGTAACAGATCATCGTATTGAGCTTGAGTTTTCATTGCCTTAGCTTGGAATGTTTTCATCATGTCATTAGGGCGAAACATGCCCGCTTGCCAAGTTGCCATATACTTTAAGCTATCTTCTACAGTGTGATCACGACTGTAATTCAGCATTTCTTTGCAACCCGTGACCGCTAATGGCGAATTAGCAGCAATAGTAGTCGCTATTTCCATAACGCCGACAAGCATACTTTCTTGATCATTATAAACTCGGTTTACTAAACCAAACTGCTGAGCTTCTTGTGCGGAAAATTTACGCCCTGTAAACGCGAGCTCTTTCACAATACCTGCTGGAATTAATTTAGGCAGACGTTGCAATGTGCCCACGTCGGCCGTCATTCCCAGTTCAGTCTCTTTAATAGTGAAGTACGCATCGGCTGTGCAATAACGGCTGTCTGCGGCGCAAACTAAATCTAGCGCACCACCAATACAGCCACCTTGAATGGCGGTTAATACCGGCAGACGAATTTCTTCCAAAGAGCTCAAAGTGGCTTGCAGCTGCAATACCAAACGACGCAGACCTTCTGCCATACGCGAGGGATCTTTCGATTGTGGCATAGTAGAACTATCACTGAATACACCCAAATCCATGCCTGCTGAGAAGTGCTTACCGGTTGAAGATATGACAATAACGCGGGCATCGGTCTGGCTTTCGATATCACGCATGCAGACAGGTAATTCTTGCCAGAAGGCTTTATCCATTGAATTCATGGCTTCGGGGCGAGAAAATTGGACGTGAGCGATCTTATTCTCAAGGGTAATATTGAAACTTTTATAGTCTGGCAATGTTGCGATCTGTGGCGATGTCATAGCGTCAGTCTCTACGGTAGCGCCGTATTAATAACGGCTTTAAATTTACACTGTAAATATAAAGCAGATCAGCTTTCAATGCAAAGCCACTAATAAGCAGACTATAACCCCGTCAATGCACGTACTCTAATCGATTCTGTGGCATCAAAATTGCGAGCCAATAAAGCTTTCACCGCGGTTTCTTGGTCTTGCTTACTGAGCCCCGATGCTGAAATAGAGTGATACTCGGAATTAAACGCACCGAGTCGCTGCTGCCATTGATCACGCTGCTGATCTAACTGAGCCAAAGCGGTTGCAGCCTCTTCACCCAATGACTGAGCACGCATTTGATAAATTTCGGGAGCGCTTTTTCCGTCAGCCTTCATGACTTCCGCCTGTTGATACAATTTAGCCGGAGCCATAGCCTTGCTACGCCCTGCTCTAATATCTTCAGGTAGTGATCTCTCTAAAGCTTCAACTTGATGCTGTTTTTCTTCTGCGCTTAATTGCTCATTCTGCTGAATGGTTAAATGTTCAAGCATAAAGGCATCGTATTCTGTTTCGGCCGCAAACAAGGCGTCATTCTCAATTGGGGTAAAATATTCTTGCTGTATCGCTGCGAGTATTTCTTTTTGCTGACGAATATTTTCTAACTCGGATAGCGTATTATTACGCGGTTGTTTTTCTAAATTAGCCAATTCAATTTTATAATCGATAAAACGCTTCAATGCATCATAACCCTGCTCCAATGCTGGCGCAGTTAGTTGCTGCGCCAGAGCGTATTGAATACGTAATAAAATATCATCGAGCTCTTCTTCACCGGTGGCGGATAAATACAATTCAAATAAATCTCTCAATTCCATGCCAACGATTAAATTACCAAGACTATCCAGAGGCAATGCAATGTTTAAATCGATGCCTTCTAAACTTTTAGGAAGGGGTTTATCAAAATCGTACAAGGTATTTATGTTTTCTATAATGACTTTATCAAATGCTACTTTATTGCTAAGCAATAGCGGTTGAAGCTCATTATTCATTGTTGGTTTTACAATATTTTCATTGGCATATAAGACAAAAAAAATAAATGAAAATATGGCGATTGATAAACACGATATAACGATTATTTTCTTATTATTTTTATTCATAACTTTCTCCAATAATACTAGAGCACTCTACTGGGAAAACTAAATCGCCGCACGAATTTTAGCTGTTTAAAAAACAGATTATTAATCGTCGTGCAGCGATTTATTATGCGAGACCTAAAACTACAGGCCCATATTCTTCAATCGATTCGCATGATTTTTAAATACTGTTTTAGGATTTGTATCAAACAAAGAGACAAGGCCTAATACATGATTATTAATATCAATGTGATTCATTGCATAATCATCCCGCAAAACTCGACCAAAATGATTTGCACACACACCAGTGATGCCATCACTATCAGCACCCGTAAACGTGAGTGAGGTTGTAGCGAATAGTAAATCTGACGGATCAATAATACTTGTTAGCGGCGCAGCGCCTCCCCATGAAAACAATTCAATATCATGCCCATTTACGGTTACAGAGCGTGGCCCTTCACCACATTCCTGCTCTGGTAAGCCTAGGGGATAGCGTGTATTAAAGTCTCCTGCACCCACCTTATTGAATTCACTCAACATCGCATAAAGATCTGAATCACTGGCTTTGTTATTCGATAATAAATTAACCAGATTACCTACTGCATCACCTATCGCCGCAAAAAGATTCCCTTGCGCTGTTCCCTCAGGTGCGACTCCGGTTAGCAGATCTGCAACCGGTGAACCGGTATGTGGCGTCGACATAGACGTAACGGATGCAACTAGATCAGGACGCACCGTCATAACGTAACGTGAAGTCACGCCACCCTGGCTATGCCCCATTAAATTAAACTTGGTAATTTTTCCGCGAGAGCTGGCTTTAATTTCATCAAGTTGAGCAATAAGTTGTTCGCCACGCTCAACCGAGCCATCGAATGCATTAATTTTTGGTACAAAAACGGTACCGCCCCGTGATTCAATTGCCGATGGAATTTGATACCAATAATCAATACCAGCAATGGTATCGAAAGCAAAAATTCCAGGGACTAAAACAATCGGATTTTTTGTTTTGGTATATTTAAAATAGTTACTAAACCAACCCGCTTGAGTGGGAGCAGCTAACGTCATTGTTGCAACAGCAGCAATTAGTATTTTTTTCATAGTTGACCTTAATTTTTTTGTTTTTATTAGTAGAAGTGCACCTTTAGAGTAGGCCTAGGTTTCTGATCTCTCTTGTACGAACTGATTAATATTGCTACCTTTTAAAAATATTTACAGAAACAACTTTTTCTATCACGAGACCGTATATGGCAGCTCAAACTCTCCCCTCCCTTCTTTATCTGTGGGACAAGCGTACCTTATATATTGGTCCTTTATTTGAATCGCTTAAATTATCTCAAGGCGCTGCGACATTAGTGGTCTCACTGGACAAACCCATTTCTTTCAGTATGGAAGGCGAAGCAGAAACAATTGAATGCACCAGCCTTTTATTGCCTGCTGGCTTGTCGGTTACCATTCATACACAAGATGCAGTTGTTGCAAATTGCAACCTTGATGCTTTAGGCGCGGACTTCTCTGGAATTTCAGCATTGATGCAAGAAAAGCACGGAAAAATTTGCTACAACCTCAAGCAATACGTGGAGTTTCAGCAGGTTTATAAAACGATGTACGTTCAACAATTAGACTCTAACAGCGCTTATAATTTATTAGATGATTTACTCGAGAAACGCTTTAGTCAATTTTATCCAAATCACGCCATCGATAGCCGAGTGGCGAAGGTGGTGGAGAAAATTAAGCAAACAGCCGATGATAATCTATCGGTTGATGACCTCGCGAGCCTTGTGAATTTATCAGTACCACGACTGGTTCAAATATTTAAAAAGCAAACAGGTGTGCCAATGCGTCGTTACCGTTTGTGGCATCGACTTTTTATAACCGCTGTAAAAATCGCTTCTGGGGGGAATTTAACTGAAGCTGCTATCAATGCAGGATTTACGGATTCTTCTCACTTTTCGCATACATTTAAAGCCATGTTTGGCATGGCCCCAACCATCATTTTACTGCAGCCTAATGGTTTAAAAATTGTTATTCCGAATCCGTAGCAACACTTGATGTGTTAGCTTTTTCGGTAGGAGGCACTGGGGAAAAATACCCCACTACCAGCAATAATGCACCCACCACAATGAACGAAATAATACGTTCAATTGTGCCTTGCCCTGCCAAGTCGAGTAAAAATAATTTAGCCACCACTATAGCCGTTAAGCTGGCACCAATTATCCACAACGGGCGCAACGACTTATTCGACGCCAACATCATCACAACTAAGCCAATCAGCGTCCAGGCAATGGAAATGCTGGTTTGCACCACAGCGGAATTAAACAGGGCTTCAAACTGATACTGGACTCCCGCAACTAGGTGAATGGTTTTTAACAGCAGTACGTTGAACCAAGTAAATCCAAAACCCGCGAATAGACCCAAAGCCCAGCGAGAATCTACGTTAGCTTTTAAGGCTAACCGATGACCATACAAGCTGTACCATTTAAATAAAGTCCATAGCGCTAATAACTGAACAAGATCGATAGGATTAAAAACAGGTAAATAAGGAATCGGATCGGGCTTAAGCACGGCGGCAAAGTTAAACTCAAGACTCCAAACTAACATCAAGCCGATAATAACCGCTGCGGAGATGACCTGATAAGCTTGATGAGAATAATTTAATGGCCACCTCTGAGCGTGATTTATTAAGCGTAATGCTAAAATTAATACCAGCATAATCACCAGCGCACTCCAAGTTGCCGCAAAACCAAAATCGTTTACAAACCAAGTCAGCTCATACCCAATAATACTCACCACGAGTAAATAACTGATACTGTGCAGAGCTATTGGCTTAAATAACTCAAATTCGGCTTGCTGGCACTTATACAAAACCCCATACAACAAGGCGATAGCCAGCGGCCAGCTAACAAAACCATAATCAGCCATAAAGTGGCCATTAAATATCGTTGGCCAAAAATACAAACATAACGGCAATAATAATAACCAAGGAAAGAAGCTAAACTGCTGCCAGCGCCATTTCAAACTAAGGGCTAGCCATAATCCTGCGGAAGCGGTTAAGAACGCGACAAAAGAAGTAAGCTCAAACTGACGACTAACATAATCTTCAATTTGCAGTAGTCCTCCCGCATACCACCAAATTAAGGCCCAAAACATTAAACCAGCAGCCGCCACAGCATCAATTGCTTGCTTAATTGGCAATAGGGATTGGCTCAAGCTACTTAGGGGTTTATCCCGTTCTTTTCTTAATGCGTTATTTAACTCTTTACCCTCAACAAGGTCTGAATTTTTTAATAAGTATTTTTCAGACTGAATAAGATGCGCGGTGAATAAAGCCGATAAAGAAATAATCGCGATCCCCATAAATTCCACATTAAGAAATACAATTGCCCCACTTTGATAAGGATAATCTGCTAAAAATAGTAAACCACCCAGTAATTGAATGGCTAGACCAATGTATTTAAGAATTTCTCTTTGTTGGCGTATTGCAATCCACACAAAGCCTGCTCCCTCAATCGCCCACGATGCGGCGCTCCAGCGGCCATCTAAAGCAAAAGGTATCGTGAGCGTGGCGAAGATCACGCCTAGGGCCAGCATAGCTTGAGACATCAGCTCTAAATTTTCTCCAACTTGCTTTTCTGAGCGAGTGAATTTTTTTAATAAAAAGCTCACTAAAAAATAAAATCCGGCTAATGCAGCCGCACTATACGCAAGACCATATTCCATGTGGTGTACTAACGCCGCTTGCAAACCAAAGCCGACCATAGGTACGCCAAAGACTAAAGTGCCATCAACATAGCCTTTTAATTCAGGCTTCTGTTTAATTGAAAATAGAATAGAGATAGCGACATAGATTAAAAAGAACGCAATAAGGAAAGGTTCTGTACTAGCAAAATGCAGCGGACGATATTGGGTAACTCCCCAAAAGGAAGCAATAATAAAGGTAAATATGAAACCGATAACATTCAATAATCGCCATGATTTAAACCAGGCAACAAAAAAGATGGCGCAGTTTAAAGTTAAGTAATAACTGAATAAACCAACATGGCTGCCTTGCCCTGTTGATGCTAGGATCGGGGCAGCAAAACCACCCATAATCGCAGTGATCGCTAAAGTCCGACTATTTTGCAGTACGGCTAACGACATCGCAAAAAGACTGAATACGATTAATAAAGGGAAAGTAAGTTCAGCCGGTATTAATTGATAAAGCTTAAAGCTAGCAAATATCGCAATGTAACTAATCGCAATACCGCCACCCTGCATGATTAAACCGTAAGTAGGATTCTTTATTCTTAGGTGCCAGCCAATACCCAGTACAATAAACGCCGCGATAAGAATCCCTACCATGCGTACTTCGATTGAAACCAGTGAATTTTCTATAGAGTATTTTGCTAGAAACGACATACCAAAAAATAATACAACAAGGCCAATACGAACGATTTGATTGCCTTCGCTAAAATATTTTTTTGCTAGGCCAATAACATACGTCAATCCCTGATCGACTGAAGAAGGAGGAGTGGTAGAATTATTTTTAGCTTGCGGTGTAGATTGAACAGATGACATTGTTTCAGGAGCTGGGCGCCAAAGATCGATACTGGCTATCTCTTCCATTACATATTCAACAGCATATTCATTAGTATCATTAACGGAATCTTCAATCGCCTCGCCCCTACCCTGTTCAACAGTGCTTTTTGTTTCGGGCTTGATCAAGGGCTCTGGTCGTTGCGTCAGTTTCTGCAGCTGAATGAATTGCTGCTGTAACTTATGAAATTGCTTTTGCAGACTTAACAGTTCACGTTTCTGGAAATGGGTTCGAAAAAATAGAAAAATGACCAACCCTATGAATATAAGGAGTATACCTTCCATGATTTATCCTAAATAATTGCTAATAATGACTGCTAATAATGACTGCTAATAATGATTAACTAATAATGATTAACTAATAATGATTAACTAATAATGATTAACTAATAACCAGAGCATAAGAATAAACGAAGGGCATACTAAATAACATACCTGAGTAAACAGATATAATTATTTAATATGTTCGCTTCTATATTACTTAAGTTTTATGTGGGGCACTCATGGATATTACGCCTACAGCTTCTGTAGAAATAGATCAATCTGACTGAAAACTTGCGCTGATATCTCGCCATTGATAATACCGTGCTGGTCAAAATCAATCTCATGGTAGGTTTTATTTTTACTACCAATAAGTCTATAAATATCTTTACTGCTTTGCACATCAACCTTGGGATCATGAGTCGCGTGCATGACAAGCGTTGGTAAAGTAATACGGGCTAAGTTTTGGCGTACTCCCTTCATCAACTTTTTAATTTCTACGATGCTACTTACAGGGCAACGTAGATAATTAATATGTGGATTATCGGCATGATTAGTCACAAATTCTTTTGTTATTTGACGGATTTTTATTAGGCCGAACGCCTTATTCCAATGATTAACCGGACTCGCAAAGTTCGCTGAGAATTTTTTCAGTTTTAGCGGAGCACTGATGCAGATAAGCGCACTGAACTTGTTAGGATGTCTAATCGCCATATTGAGTGCCAGAGCAGCGCCCGTCGAAAATCCAGCTACAATAATATCATCACTGCACTCTGCCAGTATTTTATAACCCCGCTCAACCGCCTGTATCCACTCCAGCTTGTTTCGAGTCGCAAGATCGACCACTGATGTACCATGACCCGCAAGTCTAGGAGCATAAACGTTATAGCCCTGCTCATATAAAGCATCAGCCCATTGTCTAACCTCAAAAGGTGCGGCCATTAAGCCATGGATAAGCAGCACGCCTTTCTTATTCTTAGGGTGATGAAGCAGGTATGGTTTACCGATGCTTTTATCTTTACTTTCACCCTCAATGGCATGAAATTGATAATCTTGATCAAACAACGACTCTTCATGAGCCAAACCCTGTTTGCAACATTCACTCAATGGTTTCTTCACCGTATTCGTTAAACAATCATTCATTAGGCAATCGTCGCAGCAGAAAAGGCGCTATAAATTAAGGCATAGTGACAACTTGCACCAATCAAGACCATCACATGAAATAACTCATGAAAGCTGAATATACCCGGAAACAACACAGGTCTCTTAATCGCGTAAAATAAGGCGCCGAAACTAAAAGCCACTCCGCCGGTGAATAACAAACTGACCTGAGCCGTACTCATGCTGTCTAATATTTGATTAATGGGCAATACAACCAGCCAACCCATCACTAAAAAGATTGCCGCGTAGATCATACGAGGAGCGCGAGGAAAAAATATTTGCGACACCAACCCAAAAGCCACCAACCCCCATTGAATAGAGATCATCGGCAAACGCCAGTCATCATCTAAAAAGAAATAACATACGGGAGTGTACGAACCTGCAATCATGAAGAAAATTGCGAGACGATCCATTTTCCGCCAAAAGGATAACTCGTTGTCTTCTGTCTTAAAGAAGTGATACAGCGAACTGGCAAGCAACAAAAAGCTAATAGACAAACCATATATTGCCGCAACGACAACCATAGAAATTGAATCTGAGGCTGCATGGATTAAAAATATGGTCCCTATAATAGCGACGATCATGCCGATCAAATGTGAATAAAAATTGAATAACTCTTCTGACTTAATCACGCGCCACCTCCGGTGGTTCTTTAGATTGAACAAGAGGAGGGTATCACGGATTAATGGTAGGCCATTGACCTAAGTTCGGTAAACACTTGTGTATATCTTTGAATCTTTACCACAATGCTCAATTTTACTTTGCCGATAAGACAAGTTGTCGTTCAATTCGCTGAATGACAGCATCACGTACTTCATCATCATACAAAGTATCATTGCGTTTTTTAAGCCCCATATCCAGTTCGCTCAACGTCATGTGATGAGTAGCTGCAACACCCTGATTCGCTAGGCAGTGCTTAACGCAATGAAGTATGCAGCCATCTAATGCAATGATGGTTCTGTTAGATTGAGCCTTTCTTACCAAAGGCTTAACACCGCCCCCTACCCCAGCAATACACGACATTTCTGCCAAGCCATTATGGCTCATCTCTACAGCAACTGAGTTGGCCAGCTGCGCTACATTCGAACAGCCGGAGCAAGAATAAATAAGAGGAAGAGCATGATGAGTCATGTACGCTTGTCCAAGTATGGAGTGATCCAAAGAGGGATACCCAGTTTAGCGCTTGCAGGTTGTATGTTTATTGATCACGGTCACGTAGAAGTCATTCAAGATGGGCTCAAAGAGCCCATTCCATTAAACAAAAATAACCGAGTCGCTTAGTTCAGCACGATCAGTCCGTGCAGTATTAACAGCAGCCTCTTCATCGGCATAACCAAACGACATACCAAATAGAATACCGCGCTCGTCCGGCAGCTCGAACATCTCACGTATTGGACCAGGAAATTGGCCAAGAGCCCCCTGCATACAGCTAGAGATACCTTGCTCTTTTAATAACAGAGTTAGGGTCTGTGCATAAATACCAATATCAACAGCACCCATAATATCGAGGTACTTATCTAAGGTAAAAATGGCGACATGTGGCGCATCAAAGAAGGCCCAATTACGCAGCATCGCCATTTGGCGCTTTTGTTTTTCTTCACGACCAATATCCATAGCCGTATATAGCGCATTGGCTGAGCCAAACTGCCGATTTCTATGCTCACCCGTATAAGCAATATTCCAATTAAAATCTGGATTCGGTTTTTGCTGCTGCATCACGTTTTGGATCAATTTGTTCTTCAATGCTTCTTTTTGCTTACCTGAGGCAACTAAGACTTGCCAGGGCTGAACATTACAATTTGAAGGCGACTGTTGGGCTTTGGAAAAGATCGCTTCTAAAACATCTTGCTCGACAGGCTCTTTTTTGAAAGAGCGGCAAGATACACGAGTCTCAACGGCTTGGCTGACATTCATTGTAGATACCTATTTATTAACGTTATTATTGTGATTAATTCTTATTAAGCATGTTAACGAACTATTATCATAAACCGAATGAATTCTATTCATCTATATCTATTCATCTCATTATGAAGCATCCAAGTCATAAATCACTTACGTGTCTATTGTATGCTCAATGATAATATTAAAGTCGACCGCTTAAACCCAAGCATCCCACACAGCGCCCATATTATAGAAGCCAAGGTATTACCTGATTTTACGTTTAAGGACTTTACCAGACTCTTTTAAGATAATACGCTACGGCCTTTGTTTTAAAAGAATACCTTCCTCACCGATTTGGAGTAATAATGGAAAACTTTGACCTTAAGAACATCGACCTTCATAAGATATTTGAACAAGGCCAAGGCCTTATGTTTGAATATTCTCTAAAAATTATTGCTGCACTCGCAATTTACATCATTGGCCGCTTACTCGCTAAGTTGATTGCCAAAGGTATTTTGAAAGCATTAAAGATTCGTAATATCGACGATACCGTTGCTAGCTTTATTCATAACCTATCTTACGGCGCGCTTTATGTTTTCGTTATCATTGCTGCACTAAGTCAGTTAGGCATTCAAACAGCGTCTTTTATTACCGTTATTGGTGCAGCAGGCTTGGCCATTGGCTTGGCATTGCAAGGGTCATTATCTAACTTTGCATCAGGCGTATTAATGATCATATTCCGTCCGTTCAAAATAGGTGACTATGTTGAAGCCGGTGGTAAATCAGGCACAGTAGAAGACATTCAGATTTTCTGCACTCGACTCAAAACTCCTGATAACAAAGTCGTCATCATTCCGAACTCTTCCATCATGGACGACAGTATTGTTAACTACTCTACAAAGGAAATGCGTCGTGTTGATCTAAAAATCGGCGTAAGCTACGACGCTTACCTACCGGATGTTACCGCATTATTAAAGAAAACCGTTGAAGCGAACGCTAAGGTTTTACATGCAGAAGGATACAAAATTGCCGTATTAGAACTAGGCGACTCTTCGGTTAACTTTGTTGTGCGTACTTGGGCAAAAACACCTGAATATTGGGATGTTTATTTTGAGCTTACTGAAAGCATCAAACTTGCTCTTGATGAAAACAATATCGGTATTCCATATCCTCAAATGGATGTGCACATGCAGAAATAATGCTGCTTTGCATCTAAAGTAGACAGTACCTAAAAAGCCCTAGCAGCTTCTCTAATGAATCTGCTAGGGCTTTTTTGTGTCTACTAATTTTAGAGTCCGTTATTAATTAGCTCTTCTTTCAACTATTCCTTTCAACTATTCCTTTCAACTATTCCTTTCAACTATTCCTTTCAACAATACCCATCATTTTGTAAGTCAGTACCGCGGCCGAGAACTCGTAACAATGAAAGCCTTCTATCGGAGCAAACTCGGTAACATCAAAACCAATAATATTACGTTGCTTAGCCACACACTCAAACAACGATAACGTTTGATACCAAGCCAAACCACCTGGAACCGGAGTACCTGTAGACGGGAATACCGAAGGGTCCATACCGTCGATGTCGAGAGTGAAGAAAACGTTCTTTGGGAAGTCTTCAGGCAAGTCAAAGCTGCAAACATTGTTTGGCACAAGCTCTTCAGCATCAAGATGATAAACTCCATGCTGCTTACGAATCTCAACCTCTTCTTGGCAGAAAGCACGAATGCCTAATTGAAACAGAGGAATACCTTCATCCACTACGCGCTTCATTACAGAGGCATGGCTGTAATGATTACCTTCATAGGCTTCACGTAAGTCAGCATGAGCGTCGATTTGCACTACGCCAAAGTCTTTGACGCCTGCGGCCAATAAGCCTTTGATAATACCGTAGGTAACCGTATGTTCGCCGCCTAAACCTATCGGAAAACCACCCGCTTCGACAATAGCCTGCGTATCACGCGCGATGTTATTCACAACGGTCTCGGCATCCCCTGTCATATCGACAGGTGGATGGGTGTAAATACCTTGATCGCTAGGGGTACTTTTACCGTCCCAAGTTTCTAACTGCCACGAGGCTTCTAAAATTTTGGCGGGGCCTAAGCCCGTACCGCCGCCATAAGAAACCGATTCTTCATAAGGAATAGGTAATATGTGAAAACGTGCATCTTCTTTCTTAGGATGCTCAAATTCAGAACCTAAAAAAATGGGATAGCCTGGCGCGGCTAACTGATCAAATTCTTCCATTGTGTTTCTCTTTTAGTCTCTAGAGTAAGAGATTTAATAACGTTTAAAATGCCCAATGAATGAGCCGATTAACTATCAGCCAATTCTGGCTTCAGTTTGAGTATTTGCTTTTTAGCAAAATGATTCACAGCCAAAAATATAAGAAAATGGAGAGGTATTACTATCGCCATTCCCATCAATAAATAATTTAGCGGTATTTCGTTCAACATCACCGTTGGTATGGCAAGTAAAGTAGTCCCAATAATGTCACCTGCTAAGGCAGCAAATATCAACTTCCACTTTTCATTACCCGCAATAATTCTTCCATTTTTATCTGAATAGGAATAAAAGCACCAAAATGCAATAGCAAACAAAATAGGTGTATTCGCATGACTTGCGCTCTCGACCTCAAAAACCCCCGCTACAATTCCTACTGCTGCCATAAGCAATGTATAAACAACTGTAAACCTAGTAAAAAAACTTAAAATGTTCATTATTATCTCTATGAAATTAATACTTTATAATTGGACAGAGTCTTTCCTGCCAATTAATATTAAACCGATGATTACTTTTGTGTATTTCTATAAACCGACAACTCGGTTAAAAGCCAATCCTGACTTTTAACGGATGAATTACCAGCACAGTGTATTTTATAATATTTACCGGACATTTTACTCTTTGTCGCGGAATATTTAATGAAGTCTTCCGTTGTCTCGATGTCGTCTAAATAATACGCATATTTCTTATTTATGTGCTCAACCGCTTCTTTACCACTATGCATTGTGCCATTGCGTTCATATTGACAGTCTGTTGATGCTACAAAGTTTAAAAGATGATTAATTTCATCTTCCGATGACGCAAAAACATTTAAAGATAATGCAGACAATAATATTAAAAATACGTTATTTAGGTTCATTCACGCTCTCCAGTAGTGCTAAGCATCAAGTGCATGCACGTTTATTTTTAGTCTCAATGTGCTGCTAGATTCAAATATTGGCACGACAACATCAAGAACTAAATTTGTGTTCATAAGATATTCAACTCTTTTTGCTGAAGAATTATCAGAAACTGATCGCAAAAATTATTTCGGGGTATGTTGTAGAACAATCAACGAATTCATTACAGTCCACATATTTTTCATGAACAATACCGCCACCAATATAAACATCATCACTTGAATTTAAATAAGCACCCGCTCGATAACCGTATGAGTTTTGATCGTCCATACTCATGCCCTCGTAATCGCCGTAAAATGTACGGCGATAAAATATACCCAAGTAAGGACTGATCGTTTGTGGTTGAGTAAAAACATACGTTATTTTAGGCGTGACTTTTGTTATCGAAGGCTCACCAGAAAACCAGTACTGTGCATCAATACCAATTTCTAAGCCGTTAATCACGTAATAACCCGCGCCAAAGCCCAAAATCATATAGTCATCGTCGAAAGCGCTGCCCGAGCCCACGACAACCCCCACACTGGCAGAATCTTTTGAGAATGCAGCACTCAGTCCACCAGTACCGACGCTCGCTGCGGTCACTGTATGATTCAGACTAAGAAGCATTAATAAAGTAGCTAACTTATTCATTATTTTCATATCACATCCTCAGGTTTGGTTTTTATTCGTCTTTATGCTGCGTTTATTCGTCTCCTATTCAGAATCTGATTCTGAATAGCCCGACCAAATATCGGTATTAATCGACGACTTGCTTTTAAGATTTTTCTTGGCTTTTTTCTTGCCGCTACTTTTACCGCTACCGGCAGGTGGCGCCATTGGTTTGTCTTCAGCATAAGAGGGATCGATAAGCGATTCATCCACTTCAAAGCCCGTAACTTCTTCACGTTCCAGCCAGATTTTGTTCTTCTTTTCGATGATTTTGAAATGATGATAATCTTCATAATCAATCAGCGATAACGCCAAGCCCACTTCACCAGCACGACCACTTCGGCCAATACGGTGCATGTAGTCGGATGGACTTCTGGGTAAATCAAAGTTGATGACTACTGGCAATTTTTCGATGTCTAAACCACGAGCGGCAATGTCAGTTGCAATCAATACTTCAATATCTCCGCTTTTAAAGCCTTCAAGCACACGACTACGTGCGCCCTGGCCTTTATCGCCGTGAAACACTTCAGCGGTAATGTCATGCTTGGAAAGCTTATAGGCTAAATGCTCACAGCCGTTTTTAGAGTTAACGAAAACAAGGGCTTGTCGCCATTCATGTTTCTTAATTAGATTCGCTAATACGGCCGTTTTTTCGCCTTTGTTAACGGTAAAAACACGCTGTACTAACGTGCTGGCGTCCGCACTTTGTACTTGTATTTCAACAGGGTCGTTCAGCAACTCAGCCGTTAATGCTTTTACTTGCTCAGGAAATGTCGCTGAGAAGAGTAAGATTTGCTTTGGCTTTCGCCCTGATTTATTAGGCATAAGCGCTAATAGCGCCGATAGCTCTTCTGCAAAGCCTAGGCTCAACATACGATCGGCTTCATCAAGCACCAAGGTTTTAATCATATCGAGCTTAATGGCATTACTTGAAATCAAATCGAGTAATCGACCTGGAGTCGCCACTAAAATATCAGTACCACCGCGTAATGCCTGCATCTGAGTATTGACCGATACACCACCAAACACGGCAACCGTTTTGATTGCGCCGTTAAAGTGCACGGCATAAGATCGAATACTGTCAGCAACCTGTTTGGCTAGCTCACGAGTAGGCACCAAGACCAGACCCGTCGCATAATTACCTTCTCTGTTTTTGCTTCCTGATGATTTTTCAGCATGCAGCTGCTGCAATAGAGGTAAAGCAAAAGTGGCTGTTTTACCAGAACCGGTATTTGCCCCTGCAATAAGGTCACGCCCCGCTAATACACTTGGGATAGCTTGCGCTTGAATAGGCGTTGGCTGCTGATATTCCAGCTCAGTTAAGCGCGCTAATAAAGGCGGAATAAGACCCAATTCCTCAAAAGAGGTGGTGACATTAACTGGCGGTATGACGTCGGTTGTTGCAGTAGACATTAATTATGGGGCTCAAAGCTAAAATAATAGCCGCTATTTTAGCGTATTTCTGCCTGATTAAGTTAGTAGAATTGATCACACCTGAGAAGCTTATTACAAGAGTCGTATTGCAGAAAGGTGTGACTGGCTGAATCGCCTATCGTTATAGCGATCGCAACCCAACATGAGTATTTTCAGTATTCAATCTGCAACCAGCTCCTCTGCAATTACCTTCAACATAAATGTCTCCCTCACAATCGAAAGCCCCTTTTTATTACTATTAGCAATCACAGCTTCGTTATGAGCAATTGCCTCATAAATATTTATCCACAGCGGCTTCATCCCATTACTCACTTCATGAGACTCATACGCGGTATTACCCAGCACTTCATCAATTTCACACACATAGCAATGCGAGATCATGTAAATAATATCGGCATCGGCTTTATACCACGGGCGATATTCATCATAGCGCGCAAAGGCTTTTACATTGCGCACACCCTGAGCACCTGTCTCTTCGCTTAATTCACGGATCAAGCCCGCGATTTCATCTTCGCCTTCATCAATACCACCACCGGGAAGGCTGTAATCGTGATACCGCTGTGTGTATAGCAATAAGATGTTATCGCCCTTAATCACAATACCACGAGCAGCGTGACGCTCAACAAGTTTGAGTTCACTGGTCGGGGAAATGTCTGCTGGAGACACATCAGGGTGAAAAGCTGTTTTTAAAAGTCGCATGTATACATACTTAAAGGCGCCGCCATTGTTTTTTTATTCCTATTGTTCCATTTGCCTAAACGTTAAATTAATTCTAGGCATCTGTATTTTCTTTGTGGTTGGAACATTATGCAACCAATGGCTCTGCGTTTCGCCTTTCATTTCGATTAGGTCACCAGATTCGAGTTCAAACACAAGACGCTCTTTTGTTTTTTTATGCTTAAACGCAAACTTTCGCACAGCCCCTAAACTTAAAGAAGCAATCGAACCTTGCGCCTTTAACGCACGTTCATCATCACTGTGCCAAGCCATACCTTCATCACCTGTGTGATAAAGATTCAATAAACAAGAATTATAAGACTGCTGTGTCTTAGCCTCTACTTTTTCTTTAAGGGCTAACAAATGAGGCGTCCACCTCAAGGCCGTGCGATGAATGTTAGAATACGTGTATTGATAAGGTTCATCGGCATACCATGCAACTTTTCGTTTCGTTACTATGTGCTTACCAAAAATAATGGCTTCATCATTTTTCCAAGCAATCTGCTTTAATAATAATTCATAATACTGCAGCGCATCACCCTGACTGAAAATACGCCGCCAATAATGAACCTCACCATCATAAGGCAGTTGGTTGATACTAGGTTCCATCAGGTCTTGAAATAAAGGCATACTTAATCTCGAGTGAAGTAATCTCTTTTATTTATTCATCAGCATATTGCTTAGCTGCTTCCCAGCCGATGATTGCTTTCTTGCGAATTGGATTCCAACGATAGCCCCCAATATTACCCGAAGATTGAATAACACGATGACAAGGAATTAAGAAAGCAATAGGATTACTGCCAATCGCAGTACCCACAGCACGCGACGCCGTTGGCTGAGTTATGCGACGCGCAATATTACCGTAAGTTACCAAGCCACCCTGCGGAATAGTTAACAACGCTTGCCACACCTTCAATTGAAAATCTGTTCCTTTCAAGTGCAGTTTAATCTTATTAAGTTGACTCCAGTCGTGTTGAAAAATACACAAAGTATTTTTCTGATTGTTATCCAATCTTTTTTGATAAGAGGCATTAGGAAAATTTTTCTTCAACTCTTCAAGCCCTAATGCATAACTGTCGATGAAGGCTAAATAGCAAATCCCTTTCTCCGTAGAGGCCACGACCACATCCCCAAAGGGTGTTTCAGAAAAGCTATAATTAATGGCTAAATTTTGCCCACCCTTTTTATATTCCCCTGGTGTCATCCCTTCGATATTCACGAATAGATCATGCAATCGCCCTGACCCCGAAAGTCCAGCCTCTGCAGCTACCTTCAATAAACTTGATTTTTCAGCTTCAAGTTGACTCTTTGCATAACTTACCGTCAAAAACTGCAGGTATTTTTTTGGGCTAATACCCACCCATTCTTTGAATAAACGCTGAAAATGAAAGGCACTCATATTCAGCTGTTCAGCAACCTGATCTAAGCTAGGTTGCTGTTTAAAATTATCATCCAAATACGCGATGGCCTTTGCAATTTTATGATATTGAATACAAGTACTGCTCATGGTTTGTGACTCAAACAGGAATGCATAACAGTGTAAACGGCGACCTAATTAAAACAACCCGATTCTTGCGCATATTCAGACGCTAAAATACTGACTAGGGTTTAAATTCGCTGAACGGGGAAGTATCTGCTGGAGATAAGCTTAGATGAAAAGATGTTTCAAAAGTCGCATGAATAGTTACCTAAGGTACTGCCATTATGCATTCTTTGCGATCAACTACGTACCTTTACCACTTTCACTAGCTTCGCCTGAAAAAACCTACCCCAGACTTTTTTATATAATAAAGCCGGTATCACTAGAATAAGATGAATCACAATAGAGAGAAGCGCAAAAATAACAAACGGAATCATTTTTAAAGCTATCCATGCATCGCTACAACGACAATTTAAAAACTCGCGTTTTAACTGCTCAATATCATTCAATTCACCACTATCAATGCGGCGCCTAACCTTAGGGCAATATAAATTTTTACTTTTACAGCCCACTAAATAGGCTTTAAATACACGAACAGGATTAATCGCGAGAGCTGTTGATATCGCAATTAAATTCATAAACATGAGTATAGGATGCAGCATACTTCCCGTTCCAAGTTCCCATGCACTAACTTCACCTTCTCCAGCTTGCGATGAATTAAAATCATTAATGACATGATGCAAGTCATGATACTTAATGTACTTTCTTCTGATTTCAATATTTGGTAGTGGAATTAATAAACAGCCTACAAAAACCTCTACAAAGGCTGGACGTTTTCCTGTTTCCGGTTCAAAACCACTTTCTTCGTAAAACTGATTTAAGGCCAGTTCAATATTCATATTCTACCTTCAAGCTGTAATGCCCTCTGTGGGGCAAGTACTAATGAATCATCATCGTAGTGATAATAATTTTTCAATTTAGACATTGTCAGTAAGCTTACTGACGCACTACTTCTTTTTTGATTTAGTAAACGGATAAGTCTGCTGTTTAATCCAACTTTCTGGCATACCACCGCCCACAATACCGTATTTTTTAGGCCATCTATCTTGCCCACGCACAGCTGTTTTAAATAAATAATCAATAAACGAAAAATGCGCGGCATAGTTGCGATCAATCGCCGCTTTATCTGAAGCATGATGCCAATGATGAAATTGCGGTGTAACAATGATGTACTTAAGCCATCCCACATGAATGTTCGCATTAGCGTGATTAAAGACCGCTTGAAAACCGACAATAATAATATAAGTGTCTACTACCGACTTATCAAAACCAAATACAAAGATGGGTGTTAATACAAAGCAACGCGTCACCACCAGTTCAAGAAAGTGCTGGCGCGAACCGGCCAACCAATCCATGGTTTCAACACTATGATGCACACTATGAAAACGCCACAAATAAGGCACCTCATGATAAGCACGATGCAGCGAATATTGCATTAGGTCAGCAAACAGCAGCACTACAAATAACTGCAACCACCAAGGCATCGATTGCACCATTTGCTGCAATACATCACTGACGGCCCAACCAAAGAATTGTGTCACAAATTGGTTAGCCGCTAATAATGCAAAACCAATTAACAGATGATTCACTAAGAAATGCTGGGTATCCGTTTGCCACTCTTCTCGCAGGACGGCTTGCTTACGATAGGGAATGATTTTTTCAATGAACACAAAGATTAATGTTGATCCCAACAAATCTAAAATAAACCAATCGAGACCTAAGTACGGCGTATGATCAGGAAAGTCACCCACCTCAATGCGATGGCCGCCCAGCATAATGGCAATCGATACTAATACCCAAGCAATAAGGGCCGCCCGTTTATTCACATTACGGATCATATTCCACAATCCCAAAGCGCCTGAAATCACTAACGCAGCAAACATAATTGTACGAATAACATCGACATTATATGATTGACGTAATTCTGGAGTGGTAAGATATTGTGGAAAGTGAAAGGCCAATACGCCTAACAAACTGAGTGATGCAAGAGCAACGGCAATGTACCCGCTCAATCGACCATCACCAATAACAAACTGCCCACCTTGTGGTTTTGTAATCATAAGCTTCCTGCTCATTACGCTGCGTTAAATTTTCACACAGTGTAGTCAGTTCGATTTCAAAAACCAACTATTTAAAACAAAGTTAATAGGATCAGCCTTGGATAGAAGTAATTTTCTATTTTATTCAATGATGCCATCAATCAAAACATCAATAATGGCTACCTGTCTTTTAAGGCCTGTCACTTCATCGTATCCATCCTTTAGATTTTTATCCAAACGAAGTAATACATAACCATGAATTAACGACCAAAGGGCAATGGCTTGTGATTCAACATCCACCTGCTTTTTTTTGGCCTGCTCACTCAGTATGGCCGTAAGCTGAGTATAAATATCTTCCTTTGCGATCCCCAGATCACTATCTTGATCATCCACATATTCACTTCGCCATAAGAGTTTATAGCGGTTCGGATATTTCAGACCAAATTCTAAGATCGTATTACTAAAAGAATGAATAGCCACTCTGAAATCATCCGTTTCTTTCGAATTTTCTTGAACAATTTTTGAATATAAATCACGAAAAGAATCTGTAGCTAAAGCAACGAGTAAAGCTTGCTTACTTTTGAAATGGTTAGCAGGAGCCGAGTGAGCGACTTCAAGAAGTCGGGCAATTTTTCTAATTCCCACAGCATCAATGCCTTCAACATCTAATAGCACAAAAGCAGTTTGAAGGATTTGCTCTCGTAAATTCCCATGATGATACCGTGATGTTTCAATCATATTGACACTGCCCACATACTCTGCTTAAATTGACAGTGTCAATATATGATAATTTATCAACTAATCCTAGTGAAATTCAAATTAGAAGGTGCTCGTGATGAATAATGATCTAATATTCCTGCCCGTCTTGGCTCATGTTGCTCTTGTTTTCATGCTGTATATCTATTTAGGCATCGTCAAAAGTAGAGCCGTTAAAAAAGGTAGTGTTGATAGGAAGAAAGCGGCCTTAGACCCGAAAGCATGGCCAGTGTCTGTAGTAAAAGTATTAAACAACTTGGGGAATCAATTTGAGTCTCCCGTTATCTTTTACATCATCAGTATTATTTACTACCTGACAAACAATGTGGATAGCTTCCTTATCTCGATTATGAGCATCTATGTATTAACCCGCTACATGCATACCTATATTCACGTAACTTCTAATTTTGTACCCCATCGTTTTAAACTTTTTCTGGCTGGTGTATTAATTTTATTAGCATTAACGATATGGCTAGCACTTAAGTTAATTGGTTTGTGAGTTATGACGATGATAATGACTTGCTGAAAAAGGTGCGCATAGAAAACAATGGGCCGGTTCACTAATACATGAATGAATCATTATAATAGACATCAGCAAGGCATAGCCTTTGGAGCTTGGATACGTTGACTCATCGAATTCATTCCGATCATATTGGCCTTCATCGTCATTAATAATAATTTTTGTGATAGCAGATATATCAGAACCAACTTTCGAGTAAACATCGAAATACCATTCATATTGGTCAAGCTCATCAAGCAAATTTTTGATGGTGGCTTTTGTGCGTACTTTTTTTCACAAAAGGTGACAGGGAAATTTATCCGGTGCAGCCGTTGGTTATACGATTGTGAACTTCATTTTATGACCACCAGTGATCTCGAAACCATTAACCTGATAAAATGCTACAGTTCGATCAAATTCAGGTAAAGGTGGTGTGCATAATTCTAGCTTTTTCCAATTCTCGCTCTTAGCGAAATTAACAATCTCTTTGATAAGTTCCTTACCTACATTTTGAGACCTATAATTTGGCATAACATAAAATTCTTGAACAATACCAAATGTACCTTCAGCGTATAGAGAGCGACTTTCACATAAAGCACCAAAACCAACTATTTTATTTTTATCAAAAGCCGCAATAACGTTATAAAGACCGCTAGAAACATAGCCCTCGCATAGGCTCACTGCTAATGGCACATCAACATCAAAATGTTTTATCCCGGTACGTTCGATAATTTCATTGGTGAGGCACACTGCTAATTTAGCTATTTCTTTAGCTTGTGACTTATCAACAACCTTATATTTCATATGATGTACAATCCTTGGGTAGTTTTCATAGTGATTCCAGCCCGGCATTGTCCGGACTATGTGTCTGTTGCTTTCATTATATAACTGTCAGCCCCTTCGCCATGTAGACGGCATTTATGTTCGGCATCCTGCCTTCCACCAAAGGCAGCCTCTGGCTGTTGAAAACATTCCCGATGTTTTATCCCGCCCTCAGACTACTATGAGCTGATCCGACTTCCGAGCAGCCTTCGTTCGTCTCACCATTAGGTTAAACATCCCTACCTGATCCTTCAGGAGCACACTCGGATCTCTCAAGTTCCTGATGCATCTCTATATACCACGACTTACTATTGTAATTAATAGACGCCGCTGACTCGCCACAATCTAACCATTACGATTGCTTTGCATGGACTTCGATGGCCCTAGCGTTATAAGAAGAAACCTCGTCAATCAGAATTCACAATTCTCGGAGCGATACCAGCACTTCAGGACCACGTCAGTCCCTATGGCCTATATATTTCTCTGTGTACGCTTCACCTGTTTTGTTCGCTTGCTGTATTTAATTTGAAAAGAAAATACGGGAAAGTACTTTCGATCCACAAACTCCGCCACAGGCGCAACACTCGATACGGGTGGTTGGTTAAACTTACCCGACAGGGACTTGCACCCTGCAAGATGCATCAAGCTTTGCTTGACGCACTAACGCTTACAACATAGGAAAATTAGAGATGTAGCCGATAGGCGGAATGACTAAGTTTTCCTATGCTTGTTCTTGTTAAAATATCTGTTTCTACTGCCACAAACTCTCACACATTACTGGGTAAGTTGCGGGAGAGAAATCAGTGAATTTCATATCTCTGACTCTTGTAAGGTCACTCCATAGAAGCTTATGACCCTTTAAATTGCTAGTGATGCTTATACTTTTCTTCAGTTTGTCTATTTCTTCTTCTGTAGCATCCCGCACTTCGCCAACCTCACCAAATAAGCGTACAGCAGGTGCAGAGCCAAACTTACCCTTAAATAATGATTTTAACCAAAATAATGTACTGCTGTTTACCGCCATTAGACAAATACGGTTATTCGCTTCAAAATTCTTTGGCATTGCTTTTGAAAACGCATCAAAGTAATACCCTGTCATGTCATCCCTAAAATAGACATGACCAATGGGCGTAACATGAGGATTACCGTTTTGGTCTACCGTAGCTATAGAAAAGAACCTATTCGATTTTTTACCGCTACTAAGTACGTTTAATATCTCATTCCAGTTTTTTGAAATATCCATTTGCTACTCCTTTAGTTCGAGATTCCTTACAATGTTTTAACGCTCAAAGCAGCGATTTATCCGCTGCCTTTGCTTGTTAACTTCTCTATGTATCAAGCATATCCCATTCATCACCTAGAACCCATCGAAGAGCTGATAATTTTCCGTTCATCATCCCCCATTCAAAATCATCCCAAGGCCCAGTGTCTTCATATTTTTCGGTAACACGTTGCGCTGACTTTAGCGCACCAGCCCATATACTTTCATGTATCACTTTATTTCCATGTTCTTTCGTTCCGTCTGGAACAATTTTCATTTCGCCATTTTCAATATAGTATGCTCGATTACAATGCCGGTTGAGCCAGACTTTATCCACGAATTCATCCATTGCATTTAGGATTTCACTTAAGCCTCTAGTTTCCTCTGTGAAGTCATACTCAAATTGAATTCCATCTAGGAATTCATCATCAATTAGAGATATTGCAGCAGAGGTGCTATTAAAGTAGTGCACGTTGTCTTTTTGAAAAATACTCAAGAAGTCTTCATGTGGCTGTCGATGGTCTTTTGATGAGAAATCGTTGTGGTTGTGAGTTATAAAAATAAAATTATTTTCTTCCGAGTCGTTGCACAAAATATACTCCGAGAATAGCTCAATGATTATGGCATCTGCTACGGAGTTCTTGCTTATATGAAAAGGGGCCTTTTTATCTAAGGCTCTTTGGACTGCTGCTAATTTAGCTGAATCTGAAACCGGAACCTGTACTGACTCGTCAATTAGTACTTCAACTCTAGAAATTGTTCCGTAATTTGCCTCTGATAATAGTGGAAGCCGAGCATTTACGTCATTTAGTATATCAATGGCCTTATCTTTTTCAGCTCCACCGAATTCATCAATAACATTCCTTACTTGCTTGAACTCTTGCGATAAACGTTTTCTAGTTTTATCTGCGACATCACCTTTATTTCTGTCATATTCTTCAATAACGAGACTTGGGATTACCAATTTGACAAGCCCGGCAGCTACTAGACTTTCTAGAGCAGCTACTATTGGAAGATCGTTTTTCCTTGTCGAAATATCAAGTAATACACAAGTATCAAGCATTAGGTAATGCATTTAATTTTTCCTGAGTAGGGAGGAGCTAGATCAATGTGCCAAAGTTAACGCTTACATAATGGGCGCGCGGCTTTTTGCGCGTCCAGCCAGCTCTGCTGGCGAACATTGATGTTTTTGTTAAGCATTTCTGAACTCCTGTACAAGCCTAAAAAATCTTACAAGAGATTGTTTATGCTGGGCTTCACTAGCCTCTTTAGAGTAGCTTTCCCAGTTTATACCTTTTACAGGTAACCCCATTTCTACGGCCAAAATCATATTGTGCCATCCCGCTGTGGATTCATAGAACCCGTATTTTTTTGCGACCCAATTATGGAAATCAGAAAAATCTGGAGCAGTATTATTTTGAGCTTTGACTGAATACATAGCTATTTCATAGCCACCGATGTATGAACGCAAGTTAGATAAATTTTGCTCGCCGATATACATACCAGTGCGAACACTAATCTTTTCAAAAATGTCGTATAGGTTATATTCCATATCTACCATTTGAGCGCTTAACAGTGGATTATACGAACCGTGTTCGCATAACCCCTTATATCTGGGAAAGGCGAATGAAGAGAAAACTTGTTTGAAATCATGAGACTATCCCTGTTAATAACAAACACAAAACTATATTTACCGTTCGCTTTTGTCAATTTGATATCACTTTCATCGCCTATTCGCTTATCAAGGCACTTCAATATCTCAGCCATTTTTCTTATATTTTTCAATGGCTTAAGAATTTGTTATAAAAGTGATATGTGAACGACCCTCTCTTTTCAAAAGACTCGTTATTACGAATAAACCAATATCAAGAAAGGCGCTGCTTAAAATCCTGATAACCAAACTGCTTCACTACGGTCACTTCGTCAGTTTCTGAATTCCACAACGCCAACGACGGTAAACCAATACCATTAAAGGTCGAGGTTTTCACCATGGTGTAATGGCTCATATCATCGAACATTAAACGCTGGCCAATTTCTAATGGCTGTTCAAAGCTGTAGTCGCCCATAACATCACCTGCTAAACAGGTTTGGCCGCCTAAGCGATAAGTGAAAGCTTTTTCGTCTTTCTCGCCTGCGCTGGTTTGTGAGATTGAATTTGGGTCAAATATTTCTGCGCGATACGGCATTTCTAAGGTATCAGGCATGTGGCACGTTGCACTGGTATCTAAAATAGCGAGGTCCATTTGGTTATAGCCAAGGTCTAATACTTCGCTAACCAAGACACCCGTATGAATCGCAATGGCTTCACCTGGTTCTAAATAGACTTGTACATCATACTTTTCTTGGAAGGCTTTTATACGCGCGATTAATTTATCCACATTATAATCTGAATGGGTTATATGGTGACCGCCACCAAAGTTCACCCATTGCATTTTATGCAGGTAGTCGCCAAATTTTTCTTCGACTGCGGTTAGTGTTCTGTCTAACGGTTCAAATAACTGTTCGCATAAGGTGTGAAAATGTAGACCATTAATTCCGGCAGCGACTAGGTCATCTGGAGTGGGGGCATTCTGCATAAACGTATCGTACGGAATACCTAAACGCGAGCCTGCGGCGCAAGGGTCATAAATTTCAGCAGCACCTTCTGAATGCATTGGATTAATACGTAAGCCAAAATCTATGACCTCGCCTTTCTTTAATCGATCTGCTTTAGCTTGTTGAATTAATGGCTGAAAACGCTGCCATTGATTAAACGAATTGAAAACAATGTGATCACTAAAGGTTAATAATTCTTTCAAGTCTGATTCAGTAAAAGCAGCTGAAAACACATGCATTTCTTTGTGTTCTTCACTTGTATTTTTAGCGCCTTTTTTATTACCACCAAACTCCTCATAAGCTAATAAAGCTTCGTGCAAACCACTAGAACACGTACCACTTAAATATTGAGTAATTAGCGGTGCAAGGCTGAACATGGAAAAGGCTTTTAAAGCCAACAGAACTTTGGCACCGGATTCTTGCTGAACACGGTTTAGAATTTTCAGGTTGTTTTCAACAGCAACTTCGTCGACAACAAAGCAAGGGCTAGGCACACGAGAAGGATTAAAATTGAAAAAGGTTTTGCTGTTTATGCTCACGAGAATCTCTTTTGATATGAAGTTACGAAGAATTAATAATCTAACAAGGCGTTAGCTTTCGCGGATCGATATTGGGTATGACGTTTACATGCGTATCGCCAAACGGCATACCCAATAGCGATCTAAAGCGGAAGCGATTAAAAACAATTAATGCATCCGCTTTTGATCTTCTATTTATTACAACAGGCCTAGATCAAATCAAAGCCAGGCTCTTCGATCACTTGGAACGGTAAGCCGTGCTTGTTCATATTTTCCATGAATGGATCAGGATCCATCTGTTCAATATTGAATACACCTGCTCCCTTCCACGTACCTTCAATCATCAGCTTAGCGCCGATCATCGCAGGTACACCTGTGGTATAAGAAATGGCCTGTGATTGAACTTCTTTATAACAATCTTGGTGATCTTTAATGTTATAAACGTAAACCGTCTTCTCTTTGCCATCTTTGATGCCACGAACAACACAACCAATGCAGGTTTTGCCGTGGGTGCGAGGGCCCAACGTTGATGGGTCAGGCAATAGCGCTTTCAATAACTGAATCGGTACAATCTGCTGACCATTAAAGTCGATTGGCTCAATGCCCGTCATGCCAACATTTTGTAATACTTCCAAATGCTTCAGGTAGCTTTCACCAAAGCTCATCCAAAACTGAGCGCGCTTAAGCGTTGGATAGTTTTTAGTTAACGACTCTAATTCTTCGTGGTACATACGATAGATATTGAAATCACCAACACCGTCAGGGCAAGTAAACGCTTGCTTAGTCGACATTGCAGGGGTTTCAACAAATTCACCGTTTTCCCAGTGACGACATTCCGCAGTCACTTCACGAATATTGATCTCAGGGTTGAAGTTAGTCGCAAACGGATAGCCATGATCGCCGCCGTTTACATCGACGATGTCTAAATAATGAATTTCATCGAAGTAATGCTTAGCCGCATACGCAGTGAACATATTGGTCGCACCCGGATCAAAGCCCGAACCCAATAACGCCATCAAGCCTGCTTTCTCAAACTTCTCTTGATACGCCCATTGCCAGTGATACTCAAATTTAGCGGTATCTAATGGCTCATAGTTAGCCGTATCCATATAGTGAACGCCTGCTTCTAAACACGCATCCATGATGGTTAGATCTTGATAGGGCAATGCAACGTTGATGACCATAAACGGCTTTTCAATGTTCAACAACGCAACTAACTCAGGGACATTATCTGCGTCTACTTGAGCCGTGCTGATATCACGATTTTGTGTTTCTTTAATCTGCTTTGCAATCGCAATACACTTTGATTCTGTACGACTTGCTAATACGATTTCAGAAAAAACCTGCGGTAACTGAGCACACTTATGCGCCACTACCTGGCCAACACCGCCTGCGCCAATAATCATTACTTTTTTCATTGTATCTCCTCCACTGTCTCTAAACAGGCTTCTTACTCATCACGCTCGAAATAGGTATAACCGTGCATACTGGCGTTATACGTTTTCAACATATGCTGACGTTCACGCGCAGTGATACGCCCCTCTTTTACTGCTCGCTCTGCGGTATTTCTATAACGCAAAGCCATTTCTTTTGGCTCATATTCCACATAACTTAAAACATCAGCAATGGTATCGCCGTGTATTTCTTTAACGAAATCAAAACTGCTATCGTCGTTTAAACGTACACTAACCACATTGGTATCGCCAAAGAGATTATGCAAATCCCCCAAGGTTTCTTGATAGGCACCCACCAAGAAAACACCCACATAGTATTCTTCACCATCTTTCAGCTCGTGCAATGGTAACGTACTCGAAACATCCTGCTGACCAATAAACTTATCGATTTTTCCATCACAGTCACAGGTAATATCGGCAATAATGGCATTGCGCTTAGGTTCTTCGTCTAAACGATGAATCGGCATAATAGGGAACAACTGATCAATCGCCCAAATATCAGGTAACGACTGAAACAGACTAAAGTTTCCATAATAAATATCCGCCAACGATTCTTTTAATCCTTCAAGATCAACAGGGATATGTTCCATTAACTCTAGATTTTTATTTATCTGTTGTAGAATTTCTAAAAATAAATTTTCTGCTGCAGACCGAGTTCGTAAGTCAACCTGACCTCGTTTAAACAATTCACGAATTTCATCACGATAAAAATGCGCATCGTTATAACACTCTTGTGCTTTTTGCAGTGTTAAGCAGGCTAATACCTCACGCATATCTTGTAACAGTTGATGTTCATCATCGCCGATTTTTGGTAACTCAATCGGTTCAAATTTAGTAACATCTAAAATATTAAAAATAAGTATGGATGAATAAGCGACCGTTGCACGACCAGATTCAGTCACAATGGTTGGGTGCTTAATATCATATTCATCTAAGGTATTTTTCAGCGTATCAACGATGTCGGTACAATATTCTTCAAGATTATAATTACGACTTTGTGAATCGTTAGATTGAGCGCCGGTATAATCGACCGCTAAACCACCTCCAAAATCAATATAACTTAACGCAGCACCCTCACCGCAAAGGTCCGCATAATAGCGACATGCCTCAACCACCCCACCCCGAATCTCACGAATATTAGGAATTTGTGAGCCTAGATGGCAATGTAGCAACTGCAAGCAGTGCAGCATATCCGCTTCTTTTAAACGATCGACAAGTTGAATTAGTTGGCTGGTAGAAAGACCAAAAACGCTGCGATCACCCGACGTTGAGTTCCAATGGCCACTTACTTTAGAGGTCATTTTAACGCGCACGCCAATAAGCGGTTCAATGTTCAGTTGCTTACTGCGCTCAATAATAATCGGTAATTCAGCCGGTGTTTCTATCACAAAGAAACATAGGAAGCCGAGCTTCACCGCTTGCAAACCTAGCTCAACAAACTCTTGGTCTTTATAGCCATTACAAATAATTAAACTGCCAGGCTCAGTCAAGGTTGAAAGCGCCGCAATCATTTCTGGCTTACTGCCTACTTCTAGACCGTGTTTAAAACGCTTACCAAAGTCTGCGATTTCTTCAACGACCTGTGCTTGCTGATTTACCTTGATTGGATAGACACCACGATACGTCGCTTGATAATCAAGTTTCTTAATCGCATCACGGAAGGCATTATTTAAGCGATAAATCTGCGCGTCTAAAATATTTTCAATGCGTAGCAATACCGGCATTTGTAGATCACGCTCGGTCATACCCTGAACGATATCCATTAATGGCACTTGCGTCGTCAGTGTTTTTGCAGTGACTAAGCCTTGATCAGACAAACCAAAATAGTCATTACCCCAGTGATCAATGCCGTACACATCAGCAGATTGTTGAGGGGTCCAAGTAGAGTCAGAAGGTTTACGATTCAATAGTAGGCTCCAACGAAAGCAGTATCAAAAAAATAAATTATTTTAGTCTCTAAGCGAGGCTAATATTAATGCATCTTGATAGTTAAAAGATGCGCGATTTTGCCTGAGTAAAGAGCCGAAATCTAGAACATTCCACTCTTTACTCCAAATAAGTTTAAGTATCAATCTAAGCATCTAGCTACTCATTCATACTTTTAAACACAGGCCGATAATATCCAAACTAGAGTCAGTATTTAGGATATTTTATAAAAATATAATGGTCCCTAGACCCAAGAAAATTGTAAAGCCAATCACATCGGTCACGGTGGTTAAGACCACTGCTGAAGCGACGGCTGGATCTACATTCATTTTTTCTAGAACAAAAGGAATATAGGTTCCTGATGCCGCAGCGGCAAAACTGTTAACAACAATAGCGCATAAAATAATAAGTCCCAACTGAACAGAGTCGAACCAATACGCGACCACCATCGCAATAATTGCACCGATCAATACTCCGTTAAGCAAAGCAATTTTCATTTCTTTGCGGTATAAAAGCTTAATATTCGCCGTCGTTATACGCTTTAACGCCAAGCCTCTTACCGTAACGGCGAGTGTTTGACTGCCCGCAATACCGCCCATACTAGCAACCACGGGCATTAATATGGCCAGCGCAACGACTTGCTGTATCGCACCTTCAAAAAACCCAATAACCCAAGAGGCTAAAAATGCCGTTGCCAGATTAATACACAGCCATAAACCACGACCACGCATAGCAACATTAACAGGGCCAAACAAATCTTCATCCTGTACTGGTGCTTCACTGATCGTATTATTCGTTAGGCTCGCTTGTACTTCATGCAAAATAACCGAGATAGAAATAGCCGCTGTTACCTTGCCATTCTCTACAACGGGCAAATAATCCATACCTTCTTCAAACTGGCGCGTCGTCGCAATAACACTGACTCGTGAGTCATGTTCAACACTTTGCACGGGCCTTGCAACATCATCAACAATGTCATTCTCATCATTATTGAACAGCGCAGCGATAGGAATATAGCCTAATAAATTACGCTCACTATCAACC
Source organism: Oleispira antarctica RB-8 (assembly GCA_000967895.1). Taxonomy (GTDB): domain Bacteria; phylum Pseudomonadota; class Gammaproteobacteria; order Pseudomonadales; family Oceanobacteraceae; genus Oleispira; species Oleispira antarctica. Next base: position 773,798 of record FO203512.1, on the reverse strand, counting down.
ATGAATACCGCTGAGATAAAATCTTTTCTTTTTAAGCGATCGATAACTGAAGCAATCGAAATGCCCTTTCTTACCCGTAAAATATTACGGTGTGCAAAGCGTCCTACTTGATCATCTGAATAGGTTAACGCTTGCTGAAACTCTAGTGAAGATTTTTCATCCTGGTCAAGCATGATCGCATCGATCAGCGACTTAGGCAGTTTATCCGCGAGTAATAATACTTCAGCGGCTATCGCAACCTTTTGCAGCTTGGAATGTTCTTCAACAGGCAAAGAACGAATAAGGTTTTTACTCGTCTCTGCTTGCAAGTAACCAATCAAAGACCACCAATTTAGTGGATCAATGCAATGCCATATATTTAATCTAATCTCTGCAGGCAAAGACTCTATTAATTGTACTTGCTGAAATATGGTTAGTTTTTTTATCGTATCAAAATATTCTTCAGGCTGTTTATTCAGCAATATTTTTGCGACTAACTCTTCCATATTGACATCTAATACAACGTCTTCAACCTTCATCATCATGACTATCTACGTCCCTTCAGAAACTAAAAATGTTTGAGAAGGATCAACTAAAAAGTCTTTCCCCATACCTTCTCGGCCTAACAGCATTAAATAACTCATGTCAGAGCGATTGGTTAAGGTTATTTCAATTTCTTTTTCTACGGTATGCATCACTAACGTTGTCTTAATAATCAAACGCTGCTCTATGGCACCATTAGAAGACTTAATACGACGTACATCGCTTACAGGCGCCCAACAATTAGTCACAACATCTACATCATATATATCAGGATGAAGTGTGAAGCTCACGCCTAAGCGCCCGCCACGTCTTTCTCTTTTTATATCATCTACATGCAATGACGATGTTTTTGCACCAGTATCAATTCTGATTTGTAGATCAGAAATATTTAATTCTGGCAGACTACAAGTTTCCAATACACCAATCACTATCTTCTTCATAACATCTTCGCACCTTTATCTTTGGTGATGACTACCGCTTTTTGAAAGACCAGTGAGTTGGGGTAAGTAATCAGTGTTTCTTCAAATTTTAAGATCACATGAAATAATGTAATCTCGTGAATAATACCTTCAATGGTATTTTCCCCGTCAATCACTTTCACATGATCACCAACATGATAGGGAAAGAAGAAGAACACGATGACACTCGCGGTCACATTACTTAAAATGGACCACTGAGCAAATAAAGCAACGCCTAGCACAGCAAATATTGACGTAAATATTAAGCCAACATCTTGATAATTGAAGCCTGTGACAACCCCTAATATTGCGAGAGTTACTATTGTCCAGAAGCCCGTTAAAATAAACTGTACGTATTGCACCCTTCGCACCGCAATTCTTTTCTCGCGACCTATTTTACGCACTAGGCGTTTAATCATAGATTTCACAACAAAATAACTCACGGCTGTTAACAGCAGTGCGATTGATAAGGGTATTTTTATGTGCTCAACAAACTCCACAACTCACCTCTTTATTGTATTTTATTCACTGTCTAATAGATTATCTGCAAGGTCTTCTATGTTACCTGCAACGTCATCACTTTCTTTAAAGTAAGCAATGTGAAACATTGCGTCACCTTCTTGCACTAAAGGAATGTTTTGTTTACCAATAACAATCCCTTCACGACCCGCAAGGACTTCACTTTGTACCTCACCAAACGAATCACCGATTTCAGCCAATACCTGTCCTTTAGCAACATGGTCGCCATTTTGAACTTTGTTATCAACAAAACCACTGGTAACCGCGCGTACCCAAGAACTGCTGTAAGCAATAAAAGGCGTAATCTTTTTATTCGATGATTTACGCTTTGCAATCATGTCTAGGTGAGCAAGTACGTTAAGCACACCTTTCTCGCCTGCACGAATCGACAGCTCATCAAATCGCAACGCTTCGCCTGCTTCATACAGCAATATTTTTACGCCATGCTCTACCGCAGATTCACGCAAAGAACCATCACGCAAGTTAGAGTTAAGCAATACAGGTACGCCAAACTTTTCAGCCATTTCACGCGTTTCCGCATCGTCCAAGTTCGCTCTTACCTGCGGTAAGTTACTGCGGTGAATTGCGCCGGTATGAAGGTCTATACCGTAGTCACACTTACTCACAATTTCACTCAGAAATATGTGCGCTAAACGTCCTGCTAATGAACCCCGCGCCGAACCTGGAAATACTCGGTTCAGATCTCGGCGATCAGGCATATAGCGGCTTTGGTTTAAGACGCCATAGACATTAACCATAGGAACGAAGATCAACGTACCTTTTTTCAATTTAAGCGTGCGACGACGAATCAAGCGGCGAATGATTTCAACACCATTCAACTCATCACCATGCACGGCGGCACTGACAAAGATTACCGGACCGTCTTTACGCGAACGCTTGACGTAAACCGGCATCTTTATCTCGGTATCGGTATACAAGCGCACAACAGGGAGATCAATCTTTTTACTCTCCCCTGGCAGTATAGCGACTCCGCCTATGGTTAATTCCTTCATTATTTCTAACCCTCTCCACGAGTTTTAGTTTTATGTGGCTTAGCTGTTTTTTCAATGTAATCGTAGATCAATGCTGCTACGTTCTTACCGGTTGCTAATTCGATACCTTCAAGACCTGGGGATGAGTTAACTTCCATCACAACAGGGCCATTTTTCGAACGTAAAATATCAACACCACACACGCCTAAGCCCATGATCTTGGCAGAATTAACCGCTGTCGCACGCTCAGCAGGAGTAAGCTTAATCACTTCAGCCGTACCACCACGGTGCAAGTTAGAACGGAATTCGCCTTCTGCACCTTGACGCTTCATCGCTGCAACGACTTTATCGCCAACCACTAAACAACGAATATCAGCACCACCGGCTTCTTTAATAAACTCTTGTACCAAAATATTGGCATTAAGACCCATGAACGCTTCAATAATACTTTCAGCCGCTTTGTTCGTATCGGCCAATACCACACCAATGCCTTGAGTACCTTCCAATAGCTTAACGACTAGCGGTGCACCACCGACATTCTTGATCAAATCTTTGATGTTATCAGGGCGGTTAGCAAAACCTGTGCGAGGCAAACCAACACCTTTACGAGACAACAACTGCAAAGAGCGCAATTTATCGCGAGAACGGCTAATCGCTACCGATTCATTCACGGCAAAGGTTCCCATCATTTCAAACTGGCGCACAACCGCTGTGCCATAAAACGTAACCGAGGCACCAATACGTGGAATAACAGCATCATAATGCGGTAATGGCTCGCCTTTATAACGCACAACTGGGTTATTCGAAGTGATGTCCATGTAGCAATGCAGAGTATCGATAACGTCGACTTCATGGCCTCGCGCTTCCGCTTCTTCTTTTAAGCGACGCGTTGAATATAATTTTTTGTTTCTCGATAAAATTGCAATCTTCATTTTTGTATCCTTAATCTATGTGTTCAGTTGTTGAATCGTCTACATCATGCCAGTACGACGTGTACATAGTACTAGTCACTTGCTTCACCGCTCCCAAGTACGCGAGCCATGTTTTTTCTATTTCACTTTCAGCGGCCGCCTTGCCTTGGCACACTTTTACAAAACTTTTTTCTACTTTATTTTTTGGCAAAACCTCTTCAGTCCACAGCTCTCTTAGATGTCGACCATAAGATGTTAATATTTCAGCCTGCCTCTTCGTAAAGTAACCACTGCGTGCAAATCCATAAGGGAAGTGCATATCATCGTAATACGGAAAGAACTCTGTCTTGTTAAGACCTACTAAAGTTTCCATGATAACTACCTTTGCCTACCAGAAACGCGAGTATGTATTTATGGTAGGATGGGGTAAATCAATATATATTTATCGTTAAGATAAGCACCTTAATAGAAGACAATTAGAAGACAAATGGACAGTGAATTATTAAGAACTTTTCTTGAAGTGAGCCATACTAAACACTTCGGAAAAGCAGCAGAAAACCTGTATTTAACTCAAGCGGCCGTCAGTACTCGTATTCGTCAACTAGAGAGTCAGCTAGGTGTTCAGCTATTTACACGGCTGCGGAATAACATCCGCTTAACGCCTGCTGGTGAAAAGTTACGCCCTCTGGCCAATGCTAATCTAACTCTAGTACAAAGAATACGTCAAGAAGTCGCCATTGCAAATAATCAAGATCAGCAAATCTCGATTGGCGCGACGCCGAATCTTTGGGATGCCTTTCTGCAGCACGAGCTAAGCAAATTATTCGGTCAATTTCCTGGTATTGCCATGCGCGCCGAAGCACATACTGCCACCACGCTTGCGCGCCAGCTGTTAGAGCGCACGTTGGATATTGCGATTACCTTTGATGCCCCTAAAATTGATGAAGTCAGCACGGAAGAAATTGTCCAAGTCCCCTTGTTCTTAGCAAGCTCACATAAAGTTGATAGCTGGCAAACCGCCATGCAAAATCATTATGTAATGGTTGATTGGGGAACCGCATTTAACGTGCAACACGCACAGCAATTTTCAGGAGCGCCGCCTGCCGTATTGCATACTAATACCGGTCGTATTGCTTTGGATTTTCTATTAACGAACGGTGGCTCTGCGTTCTTACCAGAAAGTTTATTAATGCCTTATGTCCAATTGGGACAGCTGCATATTGTTGCCGATACGCCCAGTATTTCTCGCTCGGTATACGCCAGTTATATTACGGAATCTGATCGCCTTGAGAGCTTTAAGAAAATCATTAATGCCATCAAAGGTGAACAACCCGTACCTGCCGAATCGCTAACCCCCAGCGAGAACACATGATCTACAATTTAAACAGGGTTAAATAGCAGGCATAAAAAAAGGTCGTATGTGAATAACATACGACCTTTTTTATGCAGCTGAAATACAGTACTACTGAAATGATTAGATATGTTCTACATTATCAATTTCATACTCAACATCACCTGCTGGAACTCGAACAACCACCACGTCACCCTCTTCTTTACCAATAAGCGCACGCGCAATCGGTGAAGAAATAGAGATACGTGACTTTTTAATATCCGCTTCATCATCACCAACAATACGGTAAGTTACCGTAGCGTCAGTATCAAGATTAATGATGGTCACTGTCGTACCAAAGAAAACCTTACCGGTATAAGGAATGGTTTTCACATCAATAATCTGACTGGTTGAAAGCTTGCCTTCAATATCTTGAATTCGGCCTTCGATGAAACCCTGCTGCTCACGAGCGGCATGATATTCAGCGTTTTCTTTCAAGTCGCCATGTTCACGAGCCAGAGCAATATCTTTAATCACTGCAGGACGCTGAACGGTTTTTAACTCTTTCAATTCTACTTGAAGGGCATTTTCACCTTCAACTGTCATTGGATACTTCTGCATAACTTAATCCTTTTCCTTTAGTGCTTACTAAAGAAGAGACACAGCCTCTCTTCTATTGAGAAGAGATGGCTGCGTGAATGTCCTGTAAACTACGAACGTCATTTAGACCTTCGGCGTTCAATCCTTCAACCACGGCTTCTGCACCGGCAAGAGTCGTTGTGTAATACACTTTATGCTGCAATGCACTACGACGAATATCGGCAGAATCTGCAATAGCAATAGGGCCTTCAGTGGTATTCACAATTAACGCAATCTCATCGTTCTTGATAGCATCAACAACGTTAGGACGTGCTTCGTTTACCTTGTTAATACGTTCAACCGTAAGACCCGCTTCGGTTAGCTTCTTGAACGTGCCGCCAGTAGCAACCAATTCAAAGCCTAACTTAGCAAACCCTTGGGCAACCGCAACAACACCGTCTTTATCAGCGTCTCGTACAGAGATAAATACCTTACCTTCTGTTGGTAGCTTTTCGCCAGCACCCAGCTGAGCTTTATAGAAAGCTTCACCAAATGTTGAGCCTGCGCCCATCACTTCACCGGTCGACTTCATTTCAGGGCCTAAGATTGGATCTACGCCCTGGAACTTATTGAACGGGAATACCGCTTCTTTCACAGAGAAGTGCTTAGGAATAATTTCTTTAGTGAAACCAAGCTCAGACAACTTCTTGCCCATCATTACTTTCGCAGCAATCGACGCTAACGAAGTACCGATGCACTTAGAAACGAATGGCACAGTACGTGATGCACGAGGATTAACCTCAATCACATAAATTTCGCCATCTTGATACGCTAGCTGAGTATTCATTAAGCCAACAACACCAAGCTCTAATGCCATCGCTTTAACTTGATCACGCATCTTGTCTTGAACATCAGCGGCCAAGTTATAAGGAGGCAATGAACACGCCGAATCACCCGAGTGAATACCCGCTTGTTCAATGTGCTGCATAATCGCGCCAATAACAACCTGCTCGCCATCACAAACCGCATCGATATCAACTTCAATCGCACGGTTTAAGAAGTAATCAAGCAATACTGGAGAATCGTTAGAAACTTGTACCGCTTCGCGCATATAACGACGCAGTGATGTTTCATTATTAACGATTTCCATCGCACGACCGCCCAATACATAAGAAGGACGAACCACTAACGGATAACCAATTTCAGCGGCTTTCGTTACGGCTTCCTCAGTCGAGCGAACAGTTGCGTTTACTGGCTGCTTTAGACCTAAGCGTTGAATCATTTGCTGGAAACGCTCACGGTCTTCAGCACGGTCAATCGCTTCTGGAGAAGTACCAATAATCGGTACGCCAGCGGCTTCTAATTCTTCAGCGAGTTTCAATGGCGTTTGGCCACCGTACTGCACAATAACGCCTTTTGGCTTCTCTTTATCAACAATTTCTAATACATCTTCCAGTGTTACTGGCTCGAAGTATAAGCGATCAGACGTATCATAATCGGTAGAAACAGTCTCAGGGTTACAGTTAACCATAATGGCTTCGTAACCTAATTCTTTCGCTGCAAACGCCGCGTGAACACAGCAATAATCGAATTCGATACCCTGGCCAATACGGTTAGGACCACCACCAAGAACGATGATTTTATCTTTATCCGTTGGGTTTGCTTCGCACTCTTCTTCATAAGTAGAGTACATATAAGCTGTATCGGTCGCGAATTCAGCCGCACACGTGTCAACACGCTTATAAACAGGGCGAATGCCTAATTTCTGACGTGTCTTGCGGAATGCTTTTTCAGATACCCCTAGCAATTCAGCTAAACGGGCATCGGCAAAACCTTTACGCTTTAGACGGTAAATGCGATCTGCATCCATCGACGTTAGGCTGCTTTGAGCAACATCAGCTTCATCTTTAATCAGATCTTCGATCTGCACTAAGAACCACGGGTCTACGTGTGAATACTGGTAGATTTCGTCAACACTTAAACCAGCGCGGAAGGCATCACCGATGTACCAGATGCGATCTGCACCCGGAGTTTTAAGCTCAGAAATGATCTTATCCATCGCGCCTTCAGCCGTGATGTCGATAATTGGATCAAAACCGTTTACGCCGACTTCAAGACCACGAAGGGCTTTCTGTAGAGATTCTTGCTGAGTACGACCCATCGCCATCACTTCACCAACAGACTTCATCTGTGTAGTTAAGCGACCATCAGCGTTCGGGAATTTCTCGAACGTGAAACGAGGAATCTTAGTAACAACATAATCGATTGAAGGCTCAAACGAAGCCGGAGTTGCGCCACCGGTAATTTCGTTTTGTAGCTCATCAAGGGTATAACCAATCGCTAACTTAGCGGCGATACGGGCAATCGGGAAACCGGTTGCTTTAGACGCCAAGGCAGAAGAACGAGAAACACGAGGGTTCATCTCGATCACAACCATACGGCCGTCTTTTGGATTGATACCAAACTGAACGTTAGAACCACCGGTTTCTACGCCGATTTCACGCAATACAGCCAAAGAGGCGTCACGCATGATTTGTAATTCTTTATCAGACAATGTCTGAGCAGGTGCAACCGTGATCGAGTCACCGGTATGAACACCCATAGCATCAAAGTTTTCGATAGAACAAATGATGATGCAGTTGTCTTTCTTGTCGCGAACAACTTCCATCTCATATTCTTTCCAACCGATTAATGACTCATCGATAAGAATTTCACTGGTAGGCGATAAATCGATACCACGGGTACAAATTTCTTCGAACTCTTCTTTGTTATACGCGATACCACCACCGGTACCCCCCATAGTAAAAGAAGGACGAATAATACAAGGGAAGCCAAGATCTTTTTGAACTTCAAAAGCTTCAGCCATTGTGTGAGCGAAACCTGCACGCGGACACTCAAGACCAATCGCTTTCATCGCTTTATCAAAACGGCCACGGTCTTCGGCTTTGTCGATCACGTCGGCGTTAGCACCGATCATTTCAACGTTGAATTTTTCTAAGATACCTGCAGCTTCTAAACCGAGTGCGCAGTTAAGAGCTGTCTGGCCACCCATCGTTGGCAATAATGCGTCTGGGCGTTCTTTTTCAATGATGCGAGCAACCGTATCAACCGTAATCGGTTCGATATACGTTGCGTCAGCCATTGCTGGGTCGGTCATAATTGTGGCTGGGTTAGAGTTCACAAGAATAACGCGGAATCCTTCTTCACGCAGGGCTTTACAAGCCTGTGCGCCAGAGTAATCGAATTCACAAGCCTGGCCGATAATGATCGGACCAGCGCCAATGATTAGGATACTTTTTATGTCGGTACGTTTTGGCATGGCGGTATCCCCTATCTATTTAGCAGCAGTCTTAGCCGCTTCGATTAAGTCAATGAAACGATCAAACAATGGCGCAACATCACGAGGACCAGGAGCCGCTTCAGGATGACCCTGGAAGCTGAAAGCTGGTTTATCAGTCAATTCAATGCCCTGCAAAGTGCCATCAAAAAGAGACTTGTGAGTCGCTTTAATGTTCGCTGGAAGCGTTGCTTCATCTACTGCGAAACCGTGGTTCTGAGCCGTGATCATGACAACACCTGTTTTAAGGTCTTGTACTGGGTGGTTACCACCGTGATGGCCATGCGGCATTTTCACAGTTTGTGCGCCAGAGGCTAGAGCCAATAACTGGTGACCTAAACAAATACCAAAAACTGGAATGTTTGTTTTAAGGATTTCTTTAATCGCTTCAATCGCATATGTACAGGGCTCTGGGTCACCAGGTCCATTCGATAAGAAGATGCCATCTGGGTTCATTGCTAGCACTTCAGACGCTGGCGTCTGAGCAGGAACAACCGTTAGGTCACAACCGCGCTCTGCCAATAAACGTAATATATTGCGCTTAATACCAAAGTCATAAGCCACGACCTTGTATTTAGCGTCTTCTTTAGCAAGCTGACCGTAGCCTTTACCAAGTACCCAATCGGTCTCAGTCCAGCCATAATTTTCTTGCGTTGTAACTTCTTTCGCTAAGTCCATGCCTTTTAAGCCTGGAAAAGCTTTAGCCGTTGCGATCGCTTTTTCGATGTTTACTTCGCTTGCGATGTCACTATCAGCAGCTTCAACCGCAACGATACAACCATTCAAAGAACCTTTTTCACGCAAGATGCGTGTTAGGCGACGCGTATCAACATCGGCAATCGCTAAGATGTTGTGCTCTTTAAGATACACATCCAATGCTTTTGTGCTGCGAAAGTTAGAAGCAATCAAAGGAAGATCACGTATCACTAAGCCTTTGACAAAGATGCCACGAGACTCTTCATCTTCAGGTGTGGTGCCGTAGCTGCCCACATGAGGATAGGTTAATGTAACAATTTGATTTGCATAAGATGGGTCGGTCAGAATTTCCTGATACCCCGTCATGGAAGTGTTGAAAACAACTTCCCCGACGGATTGACCTGCTGCACCAATGGCAGTCCCTTTAAAGACGCTACCGTCTTCTAGAGCTAGGATGGCTGTTATAGACAAGGCTATGGTCCCCGAAGTAATCAATGAATAGGGTCAATTAAGATACTCACTCGTGAATATCTGTTGGTAATATCAGCACAACCTTTGACTTATAAATCAAAGACTTACCCTGATATTACCTAGCGTCTAGTCGCAAAAAAGCGGGAGGAGCTGAGCTCCACCCGCTTTCGATAATCTGCACTGAGAATCTAAGAGCTTTAATAAGATTAGACGCTGGCGCTCGTCTCTCAAGTCGTCTAACAACCGAGTCTGACGTACGCCTATAAACTGGTCGCGAATCATACCAAAACGACCTTGCCAAGTCCATAATTATCTTTAAGTTCGGCGCGAACGATACAATCGATAAGAGACCTTAAAACACCCCCTCTCAACCTCTCATTCGAGCCTAAATCAAAGATTATTTTCTATAAAAAACACACAAGGTAGCCACTGAAAAAAACATTCAAGCAAGCGCTTGTTTTTTGAATTCTAATTAAACATTCTCATCAAAAAAACTAAAAATAAAAATAAAAAAACACCAAAATCAATGTATTTATTTTTAACAACCACCACTAATGACAATCTAATCAAAATAATTAACTAACCAAACAATAAGGTTTTAGCCTTATATTTAAGGATGTTTTGGTACGAAAAGCTCACTATTAATATGTTTTTAACATGCATAACATCGATTAATGAACTTATGCCTTATTTTGCAACCTATTACTTGCTGATTTTTTTAAAGGTATTTAATGATAAAAAATAATACGATAATTTTTTATCATTAGAACCACATACTCACTACAAAGGAACGATCTTATGCCTATTGCTGTTGATGGACGTCGCCGTCTTGCCCCAGAAGAGCGCAAGCGTTTATTACTCAATGACGCCGTTGAAGTTTTTGCCGCCAGAGGAATTGGTCGCGGAGGGCATACGGAAATTGCCGAAATGGGAGGCGTATCTGTCGCTACCGTTTTCAATTATTTTAATACTCGCGAAGACTTAGTTGATGCTGTTTTAAATGAAGTTGAAGTACAATTTTTAGCATTAGCAGAAGAAATTTACAGCCAAGACGATGAACCTCTTGATGCTATTCAAAACCACATCAAAGCATTTTTGGAAATGTGTGAAAGCAATCCAGCCTACGTTAAAGTATGGCTAGAATGGAGCTGCTCGATTCGAGAAGATATCTGGCCACAATACATCACCTTCCAGAATAAGCTATTAGAAATGATCGCAAAGCAGATTGATAAAGCGATTAAGAATGGTAACTTGGCCCCAGGCTTAGCAGCACCAGAACGCGCGCGCTGGTTGCTGGGTAATTCTCAAATGCTGGTTTCTATGGCATTTGATCCAAGTGGTAAGCCACGCGGTATGCAACAGATGGTTGATCGCGGTATTGCTCATATGCTGGGTGCAGTTTAAGTCATCCAATAAAATGCTTTCGCTAAGTAATTAGCAGGCAAAAAAAAGCCGAAGTCGCTCTTAATTTAAGAAACGACTTCGGCTTTTTTGGGTTAGCAGCTATATCGTCTGTTCGAATAAACCAGCGCTGCACTCATCAAGATCAATAACCAGAACATGGCACCACCAGAGGACCCGCCTGAAGAATCAGTACCAGTATCAACTGGAGGCACGACTACCGGCACAAGCAATTGAATACTCACTTCAATACTGGCAGACAATGGATTTACTGGATTATTATCCGTCACACTGACCGAAAGCTCATATACTCCCTCTGACAAACCTGCTGGATTGAAGGTTAATACACGTCCTAGCGGTGCATTCAAACCCAATGCATTCAGATCCCAGATTAAGCTGTGCTCATCATTCCCATTGCCGTCAGTAATAATCGCAGTAATGGTCACATCGCCACCGTCTTGCTTAATATCACTCACTTCAACTCCCGCTTGTTGAATTAACAACTGCACAGTCGGGGCTAAGTTTTGGTAAGTTACGGTGAGTTCATGCACTTTCTTATTTTCATCAATTAAGAAAGTAGCATCTCCCTCACTCGCGGCCATCACAGAGTTAAGTTCGATTACGAGTAATTCATCGTTTTCACTTTCGTTATCTTCTTTAACCGGTACGAATAGACTCACCTGCTTATTCAATAACTCTGCATCATCACCTTGTTCAATACTTAAGGTGTGCACTGAGCTAATATCAAACTCTGCCGCTAAATCAGCTTGATCAATTGAGCTTGCTTCAGCATCAATACTCACTTCAATGATTACTGGGTATTCAGGGGAATCACCCGACAGTTCGATAATAATTTCTGCATTATTGGCTTCACCAGTAATAGAGCTAGCACTATTGAAGCGCACTTGAGGATAAATGAATAGCTGTTGTGTTAATGGCTCACTTTCATTTCCTGCCTGATCCACAGCAACCCAATCAATAACTTGTAAGCCAGAAGGTAATGTCACCTGACCTTCATTATCACGCACAAGTTCGGCATTATTGAAGTAGGCTTTAAAGGAAAGTGATGCGTCCAGATCAATAACATCCACCGCTGACAATGCTGCAAACATACCATCAACTTCACTTGCCGTCAGGGTCAACGCTGCACCGCTTTCAGTATTAACCGAGGCGTATACAGTAGGTGCAACCGTTAATAATGTTGGCTTGCCATTATCATTTTCAAAGTCACTGTCCACATCATTGGTCGCACCATCGTTGTCGGTATCGTTGGTATAACTATCGAGCACCAGACCTGAATCAAGCTGACAGGCATTTAAGCAGTTCGCATTCCAGCCATCCACCAAACCATCATTATCAGAATCAATAGAAGCTGCAGCATTAAACTCAAAGGCATCGAAGGCATTGGCAATACCGTCATTATCATTATCCGCATCCGCTGCCATACCCAAAGCGATACAAGCTTGGTTGCATATATCAGGACGACCGTCATTATCAAAGTCGGCTAATAAACCAATCGCGGCCAGTGGATATCCATCTAAGGCATCTAATATTTTATCGTTGTCGTCATCCATATCGGCAACCATGCCTAGATCAAGGCAGGCTTGGTCGCAGTCATTGGGAATTCCATCTAAATCGCTATCTAAACTACCAGCGGCGATGAGTGGGTAAGCATCAACCGAATCAATGGAGCCGTCATTATCATTATCAATATCCGCAAGCATACCTAAATCAAGACAGGCTTGATCACAGTTATCTGGAATACCATCATTATCAAAGTCTGCTAGTCCACCGAGTGCGATCAAGGGATAGCCATCTAGCTCATCCAACAAGCCATCATTATCGTCATCAATATCGGCAATCATTCCTAAATTAAGACAGGTTTGATCGCAGTCATTGGGAATACCGTCGTGATCTGTATCTAAACTGCCTACTGCAATAAGAGGATAAAAATCACCTGTATCGATTGAGCCATCATTATCATAGTCAAATGCCATAACATCTTCCGAATCGAATAGACCATCGCCATCCGAATCCTGATAAAGAACACTATTTATGATAAGACCAGGTAATTGATTTTCATTACCAAAATACCAAATAGCAGGATCCCAATCATTGAAAAGCACCATCGCAGAAGCTAAACCTTCATCACTACCATCAACAGAGACACAACCTGTGCTTGAATCAGTATTTTCAGCTATAGCGCATTTCAATATCAAAAGATTAAGCCCAACATAACTATTAGCCTCAGAGGTTCTTTTGCTATACTGCTGACCACTAATATCCTTTGCCCAATAGCTATTGCTAATATCAGTATCATCATCATAGCCAGCAAAACCAACCAAACCACCAGTACCACTATCGCCCGAAATTATTGATGTACTTAATGACCCAACAATAGAGTTTTTAGTATGGCTAAACGTTTTTTTTAAGTAGCCGACTAAACCACCAGCATAATAACCACCACTCACCGAACCAGAAACAAAACCATTCTCAATAAGAGTTGACTCTCCTATTTTACCAGCAAGCCCACCTACGTAACTATAACCCTGAACTTTCGCTGATATAGCAATATTACGAATCAGGCTGTTGTTCGCAATCCCTACTAAAGCCCCCACATTTTCACTACCGATAACTGAACTATAAGTACTGACAATGGCAAGATTCTCAACTTTAGCACCTTGAATATAGCCAAACAAACCAACCTCTTCTGTTCCAGGACGATTAATAGTTAAGTTCTTAATCGCATAACCATTACCGTTAAACTTACCACTGAACGGTGTGGGAAATCTAAAGGGACCTCTATCGTACTTCCCTATCGGAAGCCACCCTTCACCTACACCTTGAGCACTAGCATTCCAATAAAGGTCTTCACTATCAATTTCACCATTACGATTAGTATCGAAATCTAGATCTTGAGTTAATTCATAACCTGAACAGCGCTGCTGATAAAGGCCTTGATAAATGATAAAAGGACAGCCAGATACTTCCACCGAAGAAAAATCGGTTAATTGAAGACCAACACCCAGTAACTGGAAGCGCATAGCGTTAAGTTTTTCTAAGCTATCAATTTCGATTAAGCCGTTATGATCCGCATCAACATCATTAATACCATCGTTATTTTCATCCGTATCCACAGCATCTAAAATACCGTCGTTATCGTAATCTCCTAAAAAGCTATCTTTCGTGAGTCCATCTAGCTCACAATCACTCACACAATTCTCTGCACCATCTGGTAACCCATCAAAATCAGCATCTAGCGCGGCCCAAGCATGACGAGGAAAATGATCGAGAGTTAAGCCACTATTTTGAATGCACGCATCATCACAACCTAGCGACCAGGCATCTGGATAGCCATCATCATCAAAATCTTGAGAAACCGCTCGATTATTTGGCCATTTATCATCCTGATCTAATACACCATCGCCATCGCCATCCCGTAAAACAAGACCATTAAGTTTCAAGCCTGGCAACTGCTGGTTTGCATTAGGCTCAGTACCAAAATCCCATATTGCAGGGTCCCAGTTTTTATAAAGAACAACTGGCCCATCAAGGCCTTCAATACTGCCATCAACTGATACACAACCTGTACTGGAGTCCGTATTTTCAGCAACTGCACACTGCAATGCCGAAAGGTTAAGTCCAACATAACTATTCGCTTCCGAGGTTTCAGAGCTTTCAAGCTGAGTACTCGTATCCGTTACCCAATAACTATTAATAATCACCGAATTATTTACGCTTCCAATTAAACCTCCAGCATTCCCATTACCTGTCACAATTGACGTACTTAAGGACTGACCAATACTACTAAACCATCCCGAGCTGCCAACTAAACCACCAATATAAGTATTACCTCTAACCGAGCCAGAGACAAAACTATTTTCGACGGATCCTGTGCTTAGAGAACCCACGAGACCGGCCACAAAACGTTGACCCTGTACATTCGCAGCTATAGCAATATTACTAACCTGACTAAATGTTGCATAGCCTACTAAAGCCCCTACGCGCTCATAACCCACAACTGAGCTGTGAGTGCCAGCAATGGCGAGACTCTCAACCCGAGCATTTTCGATAAAGCCAAACAAACCGACATATTCTGTTCTTGGTCGATTAATGGTTAAGTTCTTAATCGCATAACCATTGCCATTAAAGAGGGCAGTGAAACTGCTATTAATATCATCATCGCCAACAGGTAACCACCCCTCACCAATGCCTTGGCCATTTGCATTCCAATAGGCATCCTGACTATCAACCTCACCATTACCATTAGTATCGAAATCTAGGTTTTGTGTTAACTCATAACCTGAACAACGCTGTTGATAAGCACCCTGAAAAATAACAAAAGGACAACCTGACACTTCCAGCAAGGAAACATCAGTTAATTGCAGACCAACACCTTGCAATTGAAAACGCATAGCGTTGAGTTTATCTAAACTATCAATATCAATTAAGCCGTCATGATCGGCATCAACATCGCTCTTGCCGTCATTGTTTTCATCAGTATCGACATCATCTAAAATAGTATCGTTATCGTAATCAGACAAAGAGGGATCCATTAGCGCTGCTGGAATATCACAATCAACCGTACATAACGGATTAACTTCGTCGACTAAACCATCGTGATCAGCATCAAGCCATGCCCCTGCCAATTGTGGAAATCTATCTAATGTAAAACCACTGTCTTGAATGCACGTAGCATCACAACTAATTGTCCAAGCATCCGGATATCCATCCGCATCTAAATCTTTTGACACCGCGTGATTGTTTGGCCAGACATCATCCTCATCGGATACACCATCACCATCACTATCTCGTAATACCTGACTGTTAAGTTTTAAACCTGGCAGCTGCTGACCGGCAGTAGGGCCAGAGCCAAAGTCCCATACCTCCGGATTCCAGTCTTTATAAAGGATCATCCCCGCACTTAATCCCTCTGCACTTCCATCAACCGATACACAGCCCGTACTAGAATCCGTATTTTCAGCAGTTGCACACTGTAAGGTCACTAAGTCTAAGCCAACATAACTATTAGCCTCTGAACTGTCATCACTATCATTTTGACCACTACTATCCTTCGCCCAATAACTGTTAACAACACGAGTATTATCACCAGAGCTAACTAAACCACCGACCCACAGATCCCCAACAATATTTGCCGTACTTAAAGACTGACTAATACTGCTGCCAGATCCGGAGCTCCCAGCTAAGCCAGCAATATAACTATTACCACTAACCGAGCCAGAGACAATAGTATCTTCGACATGACTCGCCTCCCTCATATTACCAACAAGCCCTGCCACAAAACTATCACCTTGAACCTTAGCTCCGATGAATACCTTAAGGATCTGACTATTTTCTGCATAGCCAGCTACAACTCCTACCTTACTAAAACCAACAACTGAACTATGAACTCCAGCAATGGCTAAATTCTCAATGGTGGAATCTCGAATCATGCCAAATAAACCAACTCCGTAGCTGTCCGGGCGATTAATAGTTAAGTTTTCAATCACATATCCATTGCCGTTAAACTGAGCATTAAACGGGTAGTGAGTCCTGCCATAACCATCAGTATAAATACCAACTGGCTGCCATCCCTCACCCACACCTTGAGAATTTTCATTCCAATAGGCATCCCCACTATCAAATTCTCCATTCGCATTAGTATCGAAATCAAGATCAGCCGTTAATTCATAACCAAAGCAGCGCTGCTGATAATTGCCCTGATAAAGAAGAAAAGGACAGCCAGATGTTACCACCGTAGATGCCTCCTCCAGCTGTAAGCCAATACCCTGTAATTGATAGCGCATAGCGTTAAGTTTATCTAAACTATCAATGTCGATTAAGCCGTTACCGTTCATATCAACCTTAGGGACACCGTACTCATCCGTATCCACAGAATCTAAAATACCGTCATTATCATAATCCCCTAGCAAACTATCGATTGCTAACCCATCACGAATACATTCAGAAACACAGTTTTCAGCACCATCCGGCAATCCATCGAAATCAGCATCGACAGCGGCCCAAGCATGGTTTGGGAAATGATCAAAAGTTAGGCCACTATTTTGAATACAAGCTTCATCACAAGTTAACAACCAAGCATCGGGATATCCATCAGTATCTAGATCTTGAGAAGCAGCGCGATTATTTGGAAAAGAATCATCCTCATCAAATACCCCATCAGCATCATTATCACGTATTACTTGCCCATTGAATTTTAAACCTGGCAGCTGCTCGCTTGCATTTGGATCAATACCAAAATCCCATACTGCAGGATCCCAATTTTTATAAAGAATCACTGCCGCACTCAAGCCTTCATCACTGCCATCAGCTGAGACGCAGCCTGTAGTAGAATCGGTATTTTCAGCCGCTGCACATTGCAAGACTGCAAGGTTTAAACCTACATAGCTACTGGCTTCTGAACTTCCTGCACTATAATCCTGACCACTAGTATTTTTGGACCAATAGCTGCTAATAACATCGGCATCATAGACATCACCAATCAAGCCACCTGTATCTCTATTACCTGAAACACTTGATGTGCTTAATGACTGGCTAATGGAGCTTCCTCTTAATTTACCGACTAAGCCACCAACATACTCTCCCCCCCTGGCTGAACCAGAGACAAAACTATTTTCAATATGAGTTCCTGCATTAGCCTGACCAACAAGACCTGCAACGTAATTATCCCCCTGAACGTTCGCCCCAATGGAAGTATTACGAATTTGATTATTCGAACTAGCATTACCCACTAATACTCCTACGAAGTTTTGACCAGTGATGAAACTATGAAAACCACCAAGAGCAATATTTTCAATTCGAGCACCCTGAATGTAGCCAAATAATCCAATATTATTTTTAGCTGGACGATTAATATTTAAGTTTTTAATCACATGGCCATTGCCATTAAAATTAGTACTGAAATAGTTACTAGAATCACCAATTGGTAGCCAGCCTTCAGCTATACCTCGATTATTCCTGTTCCGATAATCGTCGTCAAAGTTAACAACACCATCACTATTAGTATCAAAATCAAGGTCAGCCGTTAACTCAAAACCAATACAACCCCCATTAACCGCACCGTCTTCAGCATTTGGGCAGCCAGTATTTGAACCATAAAGCGTTTTTCCATCGAGGTTATTTCGAATTTCATCAAGATCAGCAAGGTCATTAATTTCGATTAGACCATCATCATCAAGGTCATAATCAGCACGACCAAGATTGTCCGCACCATTAGCGGCAAAGCCATTTAAGCTCAGTAATAATGTAAAAATTGAGAAGAGAGGTACGAGAATTTTTTTAGAGGTGTACGTAAGGTTGCACAGTAATGATCCGTTTGCTGAAGACATAGTCTTATTTCATCCATAAAATTATAAGCGCGGTGAGTTTAGCAAACTCATTCTTAGTCATCAATTATCTTAAGAAACAGATCTTCCTTTTCGTGACTTAGTACTACTTTTATATTAACTGCAGACACAAAAAAACCAGCCGCAGCTGGTTTTTTTAAAATCGATATATTCAGATGAATGACTTATAACAACTGCAAGTTATTAGAAGCCCAAAACATCCTGCATGTCATACAAACCATTTTCTTGTGCGCCAATCCACTTAGCTGCGCGTACTGCGCCTTTAGCGAACGTCATACGGCTTTGTGCTTTATGAGTAATCTCAACACGCTCGCCATCGGTGGCAAACATCACAGTATGATCGCCAACGACATCGCCACCACGAATGGTTTCAAAACCAATCTGCTTATGCGGACGTGCACCAGTTTGACCTTCACGACCATAACAAGCGACTTCTTTTAAGTCCCAGCCCATTGTTTCGGCAACCACCTCACCCATGCGTAAAGCAGTACCAGATGGCGCGTCTACTTTGTGCTTATGGTGCATTTCGATGACTTCGATATCACTATCGTCGCCCATTACCGATGCCGCCATGCGCAAAAGATTCAAACAAAGATTTACACCTACCGAATAGTTAGGTGCGAATACAATCCCCATGTCTTTAGCAGCTTCTGCAAGACCGGCTTTTTGTTCGTCATTTAAACCAGTGGTTCCAATAACGATTTTCTTGCCGGCTTGGCGACAAATTTTAACATTCGCCATGGTGGCTTCTGGCATAGTGAAGTCGATTAAGACATCAAAGCTATCAATCGCTGCAGCAACATCTGTTACTGCAACAACTTCTATGTTTTTACCAAGGCCAGCAATGGCGCCAGCATCAACGCCCACCATAGGATCATTAGGTAGAACGATCGCTGCGCCTACCTGAGCGCCTTCGGCTGCATCAACCGCTTCGATTAAAATGCGGCCCATGCGGCCGGCGGCACCTGTAATTGCTATACGAGTCATTTCTATTCCTGTTAATAAAAGAACGGGGTAATTACATTTCTTCGAAGAATTTTTTAACGCCAGCAAACCAAGTAGTCTTTTGTGGTGAATGCTTTTCACCTTTCAATGACGCTTGGAATTCTTTCAGTAATTTCTTCTGATGTTCAGTTAACTTAACCGGCGTTTCAACCTGCACACGGCACATTAAGTCACCAGGGCTAGAAGCGCGAATCGGTGTTACGCCTTTGCCACGTAAACGGAACATACGGCCGCTTTGTGTTTCAGCAGGAATTTTCAGTTTTACACGACCGTCTAAAGTCGGCACTTCTAACTCACCACCCAATGCCGCATCAACAATACTGATTGGCACGTCGCAATATAAGTTATGACCATCACGCTCAAAAATTGCGTGATCTTTCACATTCATCTGCACATACAAGTCGCCTGCTGGGCCACCCATTGCGCCTGCTTCGCCTTCGCCACTTAAGCGAATTCGATCACCGGTATCAACACCCGCTGGTACTTTAACGTTAAGCGTCTTCGTTTCTTCTTTAACACCACGACCATGACAGCTACCACATGGGCTATCAATTGTAGTGCCTTGTCCACGACACGATGGGCAAGTCTGCTGCACAGCAAAGAAACCTTGCTGCATACGCACTTGACCTTGGCCGCCACAGGTAGAACATACCTTTGGCTTAGTACCTGGTTTAGCACCAGAACCATCACACGGATCGCAAGCAACCAAAGTAGGAATCGTGATTTTTTTATCACACCCCTTAACGGCTTCTTCAAGACTTAATGTCATGGTGTAACGCAAATCACTGCCACGCTGAGGACCGCCACGACGACCACCGCCACCACCACCGCCAAAGATATCGCCGAATACATCACCGAAAATATCGCCAAAACCGCCTGCACCGCCACCGCCCTGACCGCCGCCCTGACCGCCGCCCTGACTTCCATCAACACCGGCATGACCATAACGATCATAAGCGCCACGCTTTTGATCATCGCTTAATACTTCATACGCTTCTGAAGCTTCTTTAAATTTTTCTTCTGACGCTTTATCACCTTCGTTACGATCTGGGTGATGTTGCATCGCTACCTTGCGGTAGGCTTTTTTCAATTCTTTTTTATCAACGTCTTTCGCGACGCCAAGAATTTCGTAAAAATCTCTTTTAGACATTTCTGTGCCCTGACACTTGACTAACAACCCGGCTTTAAATAATTAGCTAAAATCAGCTTAAACACTGACGCCAAAAGCAGGTACTAATATAACGCAAAAACGCGGCATCCCTGTAACAGGAGGCCGCGTTCGAATAATCACATTAAAACGCGGTGATTATTTATCTTTAACTTCTTCAAACTCAGCATCAACAACATCGTCGTCTTTACCAGCTTCTTGAGCTTGCTCGCCGCCTTCAGCGCCAGCTTGTTGCTCGGCCTGCTCAGCGTAAAGCTTTTGCGCTAAACCAGAAGAGGCTTCAGTCAACGCTGCCGTCGCAGTTTCGATAGCGGCCTTGTCTTCACCTTTCAATGCTTCTTCAACGTCGGCAATTGCTTTTTCAATCACTTCTTTTTCTTCAGCAGTGGCTTTGTCGCCGGCTTCTTCCAAAGTTTTCTTCGTTGCGTGAACAAGGCCATCAGCGGTGTTACGAACTTGAATCATTTCTTCAAAGATCTTATCCGCTTCAGAGTTAGCTTCAGCGTCTTGAACCATTTTTTCAATTTCTTCATCGCTCAAGCCAGAAGAAGATTTAATCACGATAGACTGTTCTTTGCCTGTCGCTTTATCTTTAGCTGAAACGTTCAAGATACCGTTAGCATCGATGTCAAAAGTAACTTCGATCTGAGGCATGCCACGTGGAGCTGGTGGAATGTCAGCCAAATCGAAACGACCTAAAGACTTATTCTCTGACGCTTGCTTACGCTCACCCTGAACGATGTGAATCGTTACAGCCGCTTGATTGTCATCAGCTGTAGAGAAGGTTTGCGATTTCTTAGAAGGAATCGTTGTGTTCTTCTCGATGACTGCTGTAGCAACGCCACCCATTGTTTCGATGCCTAAAGTCAAAGGCGTAACGTCTAGCAATAGAACGTCAGTAACGTCACCGGCTAGAACACCACCTTGAACGGCTGCGCCAATAGCAACAGCTTCATCTGGGTTAACATCTTTACGTGGCTCTTTACCAAAGAACTCTGCAACTTTAGCTTGCACTAAAGGCATACGAGTCTGACCACCAACAATGATGATCTCGTCGATTTCAGACGCTGACAAATCAGCATCCTTAAGCGCGATACGACAAGGTTCAATCGTCTTAGCAACTAAGTCTTCAACCAAGCTTTCTAATTTTGCACGCGTTACTTTAACGTTTAAGTGCTTAGGACCTGTTGCATCAGCAGTGATGTAAGGCAGGTTAACGTCAGTATGTTGTGCAGAAGACAATTCAACTTTCGCTTTTTCGCCCGCTTCTTTCAAGCGCTGCATTGCTAGTGGATCACCTTTAAGATCCATACCCGTTTCTTTCTTAAACTCGGCCGCAAGATAATCGATCATGCGCATATCGAAATCTTCACCACCCAAGAACGTATCACCGTTAGTAGACAATACTTCGAATTGAGTTTCGCCATCTACATCAGCAATTTCGATGATAGAGATATCGAATGTACCACCACCTAAATCGTATACTGCGATCGTTTTATCGCCAGTAGTGTGATCTAGACCATACGCAAGTGCAGCTGCTGTTGGCTCGTTGATAATACGCTTAACTTCTAAACCAGCGATTTTACCGGCATCTTTAGTTGCTTGACGCTGCTGATCGTTAAAATAAGCAGGAACAGTAATAACCGCTTCTGTTACTGGCTCACCCAAATAGTCTTCAGCTGTTTTCTTCATCTTCTTCAAGATTTCAGCAGAGATTTGTGGCGGAGCCATCTTCTTACCGTTAGCTTCAACCCATGCATCGCCATTATCAGCTGCAATAATTTTGTAAGGAACCATAGAGATGTCTTTTTGCACAACATCATCTTTAAATTTACGACCAATCAAACGCTTTACAGCGAAGATTGTATTTGCTGGATTCGTAACAGCTTGACGCTTAGCAGGTTGACCTACCAATATTTCGTCAGCGGTATAAGCGATAACAGAAGGTGTTGTGCGATCGCCTTCAGCGTTCTCGATTACTTTTGGTGTTTTGCCGTCTAATACAGCGATACAAGAGTTAGTTGTACCTAAATCAATACCAATGATTCTACCCATGATTTGGATCTCCAATCTGTCTGGCGGTGCCAGATCTTAATTTCAATAAACGATTAATCAATCGTTAAAAATGTTTTTGCTTTGATGAAACTTATATGAGTCTCAGCTTTCATATTTCAAGGTTAAAACTGCATTATTTGCTGTTTTTTTAACCTTTAATCAACTTTTAATGCGCTTTAGACACTATTAATAAGCGTTAGGCATTTTCATCGATGGTTGGTGCACCTTTCGATACCATAACCATCGCAGGACGTAATAAGCGACCGTGCAAGCTATAACCTTTTTGCATAACTGCCATCACCGTATTGGGTGGAAAGTCAGCATTTTCTTGCATCGCCATTGCCTGATGATATTCAGGATTAAACGTTTCACCCTGCGGATCAATCGCTTCAACATTAAACTTAGCCAGCGTCGATATAAAACCCTGCAAGGTCATATCAACACCATCACGCAATGCTTTCGTTGCTTCATCTTCTGGCGTTGCCGCAAGCGCACGCTCTAAGTTATCTAATACTGACAACAATTCGCGTGAAAGCTTTTCTTGACCAAACTTATGCGCTTTTTCAACATCTTGCTCTGAACGGCGGCGTACGTTTTGTGCGTCTGCCTGTACACGCAGCATTTGGTCTTTTAGCTCAGCCACTTCATTTTGTGTGGCCACTAATTCAATTTTCAATGCTTCTTCAACAGATAATTCTTCAACAGCTTGCTCTTCTGCTGCATTTATCTGCTCTTCCACATCAACAGGAGTGGTTTCTAAGTTTTCGTCATTCTGCTGTGACATGAATATTTCCTCTAAGATGCACTTAACCCTAATTTACTAGCAATGTTACTAGCGAGTTTCTTTATGTGAAATCTATATGGGGCTGAGCATCTTCCTTTCAAGGGCGTAAAATCAACAAAAACAGTCTAAATTGTTTATTGCTTACCCAGACACTTGCCCAGATAATAGTTTTACTGTACAAATAAACACTGTATGAATATACAATCAACTATACTAAAAAAGACCGACGACTTACGCTGCATAG
Source organism: Oleispira antarctica RB-8 (assembly GCA_000967895.1). GTDB lineage: Bacteria > Pseudomonadota > Gammaproteobacteria > Pseudomonadales > Oceanobacteraceae > Oleispira > Oleispira antarctica. The sequence continues at coordinate 749,959 of FO203512.1, read as the reverse complement.
CAGGAGCCTAATATGCTTGTTCATTTATCGATTTCACAATTTACTCTGGTTGAGCATCTTGAACTTGAGCTAAAAGCAGGAATGACCACCATCACCGGCGAGACAGGTGCTGGTAAGTCCATTCTATTAGGGGCTCTAGGCCTAGCACTCGGCAATCGAATTGGTGACAACGTTGTGCGTAAAGGCGCCGAAAAAGCCGACATCAGCGCAACCTTTATTATTAGCGACAAAGTATCTCAGTGGCTCGACAGTCACGACTACCCTATCGAAGACGATACCTGCATATTACGCCGCGTAATTACTCAAGAAGGCCGTAGCCGAGGTTATATTAATGGCCGCAACGCTTCCGCTACAGAATTGAAAGCTCTGGCCAACCAACTCATCGATATTCATGGCCAGCATGCCCACCAGTCGTTAATGCAAAAAGACGCGCCCAGAAAGCTACTCGATAACTACGCAGGCACACGCAGCCTAACGCTTAAGACCAAACAAGCTTTTCAAGCATGGCAAGAAAAATTAAAACAAAAGAATAATCTACAAGAAGATAGCGCCGAGCAACAAGCCCAGCGTCAGCTACTCACCTACCAAGTACAAGAGCTGGATAATTTACAGCTGGTCGAAAAAGAAGTCGCTGAGTTAGAAGCCGAGCTAAAACGTTTAAGTAACGCCGATGCCATCATGTTTTCAGGTCAGCAAGCACTCACACTTTGCGCCGATGGCAACAACGATGACTCATCCAGCTCGCGTTCAAACTCTCAAGACAGCGCATTACAACAAGTTCAGCAAGCAATTCAACAGCTTGATCAAATTGATGACGATAATGAAACATTAAAAGAAAGCCGTGAATTTCTTAATCAAGCACAAATCCAACTGCAAGAAGCCAACGACTCGCTGCACGACTATATAAACAAGGTTGAAATTAACCCACAGCGCTTACAGCAAATAGACCAGCGCCTTGGATCTATTTACGACCTAGCCAGAAAGCATCAAGTACGCGCCGATGCCCTGTACGATACTTGGCAAGAATTGAGCGACAAACTCAGCGCCTTGAACTTCAGTGATGACGACATGGAAGAATTAATCCAGCAAGTCAGTGATCTTGAAAAAGCCTATTTAAAGCTGGCACAACAACTGAGTAAAAAACGCCACAAAGCAGCGGGCAAGCTCGACAAAGAAGTGAATACTCACTTTGAAGCGCTCGCACTGGGTAATGCTCGCTTAGAAACTGATATAAAAAGCGACGAACAATACGCCAATAGCAGCGGTATTGATCACATCGATTTGTTAGTGCAAACCAACCCTGGCATGCCCATGGGCCAGCTCTGCAAGGTTGCATCTGGGGGTGAACTTTCACGCATCAGCTTAGCGATTCAGGTGATTACCGCGCAAACCAGTAATATCCCTAGTCTGATTTTTGATGAAGTGGACGTAGGTATTGGTGGAGGCACCGCAGAACGCGTCGGGCGCTTATTGAATGAGCTTGGCAAACATAGCCAAGTATTGTGTGTAACCCACCAACCACAAGTTGCGGCACAAGCACAAAATCACCTACAAGTGAGCAAGATCGCCGGTGATGAGCAGACCTTTACCAACATTCGTCCGCTCGATAATAAACAGCGCACCGAAGAAATTGCTCGTATGCTAGGCGGCGTCGAAATCACGCAACATACGCTAGACCATGCGCAAGAAATGCTTGCCATGGGCAATGGCTAGGCTCTATTAATCAGCCAGACAGCAAAAAGCCTTTGTTTGTATTACCAAACAAAGGCTTTTTTGTTGAAGCAGCTTTTTCTTAATACAGCTCATAGCCTAAAGAAAAATAGTTAGTCTACTTCTTAGGGCGAACGTAAAGGACCAAACTGTGGTCGATCAAGTCATAACCATGGGCTTCTGCAATTTCGTGCTGCAAACGCTCAATTTGATCATTGGTGAATTCAATGACCTCGCCATTTTCCATATTCACCATGTGATCGTGATGGTCACCACGAGACAATTCGAATACAGAGTGGCCGCTATCAAAGTTATGACGGGCCACTAGTTCAGCCGTTTCAAACTGGGTCAGTACGCGATATACCGTCGCAAGACCTACATCTTCACCCGCTTCTATTAAAGCTTTATAAACATCTTCGGCACTCATATGGCGAGCGGTAGAGTTCTCTAAAATTTGTAAAATTTTCACGCGGGGTAGCGTTACTTTTAAACCTACTTTACGCAGTTCGGCATTTTGATCTGACATCTCTTCCTCGAATATTTCGCAGCGGCTTACAGCAATTTACTTTATCAGGTATTATCAAGGCTTCTAACGACAAAGCCAATAGCCAATACCATGCAATTTAGAATTCTTACTGTTTTACTCAGCTTTTTATTTATTTCAGCCTGTAGTATCCCGAAAGTGTACAAGCTTACGGTGCAACAAGGAAACATTGTCACTCAAGATATGATTGACGAGCTGAAAATCGGCATGACAAAGCGCCAGGTAGCCTATGTTATGGGCACCCCACTTATTCGCTCGCCTTACCAACAAAACCGCTGGGATTATTTATATACTCTTGAACGCCGCGACAAGGTTGTTAAAGAATACCAAGTAACCGTGTTCTTTGAAGATGATATTTACACACACATTGAAGGCGAAGTGCCACAAGAAGACGAACCAGAGAACCAACAAGAAGTATTGGAAGACAAAAAAGAGAATAATCTACTCGAGATCCCAAGCGAATAATATTTTATAACGCGTTTTTATGAGTAACACTGAGCAGATTAAGAACAGCTCTTTAAATAACAAAGAGCTGTTCTTTTTTGTAAAACCAGAAGCTTGTAAACCAGAAGCACTCAACAGATTAAAGATACTTAATCTACTTAGCCGCCTTAGCTGCACGATTGGCTCGCGCCGCTTTAGGGTCGATTAATAACGGGCGATAAATTTCAATACGATCACCCGCCTTTAACAGCTCAGTCTCAGGGCTTCGAACAGCCTTACCAAATATCCCCAATTTCGACTCGCCGATATTCAGCTCAGAAAACTCCTGATCTAAACCCGACTGCTCTGCACCCTGACGAACCGTCGTACCTAGATCAACCATAATACTAACCAGCTTCTGTTTATGGGCCAAACCATAAACAACCTCAATCTCAATTTGCTCGCTCATTTTTATCGACTACCCATATACTTGCTTAGCGCGCTGAACAAAAGAATCGACCATCGTCGACGCCATTTGCTTAAATACCGCGCCCAAGGCAAAGCCCGTTAACATATTGTTTACTTCAAAATCCATATTGAATGTCACCTTGCAGGCTTCATCCGATAAACGCTGGAAATGCCAAATGCCGACAAACTGACTAAAAGGGCCATCCACCAGCGACAACTCCATGCGATCAGGAAAGTGCAAGCGATTGCGGGTCGTAAACGTTTGGTTTACCCCGATCTTGCTAATGGTCAAACTCGCCACCATCTCTTCATCAGTTTTTGAAATTAACTCAGTAGCAGCACAGCCTGGTAAAAACTGCGGATAACTTTCCACATCATTCACCAAACCATACATCTGCTCTGCGCTGTGCATCACTAATGCACTGCGAGTAATCGAAGTCATACTCTTCTCTTCCCTTTATGCCAAATACTTAAGCAAACCTGAGCTATTGATAAAGATTAACGCAATCGCAACCGGAGAAATGTAGCGTAATACAAAACGCCAAATGGTAAACATTGCCTCATTCTTCATTTTCATTTCTTGTTTAATCATATCGCTAGACATGAACCAACCAACGAAAATAGCAATCAATAAACCACCCAAAGGCAGCATGATGTTAGACGTTAAGAAATCTAAAGAATCAAAGAATGTCTTACCTTCTATATGATAAGAAACAGCTGCTGTATTCACATATTCAGCTTGTAAAAGATTAACATTGGCAAATAAATGGAAAGCCGTATGTACCTTTTCTTCCACCCCACTGACCAAATCCATTTCACTAATGAACACAAATGCCTGATAACCAGCCCAATCATTAAATGACAATACCGAGCCAAGACCAATAAACCAAGCCACCGCAAAAATAGCGACGGTAGAAACAATACGACTCCCACCCTTCTCAACAGCCCAAGCAACCGCTGGCTCAGCAATAGAAATAGCCGAACTCCACGCCGCAATCGATACCAAAATAAAGAACACCGTACCAAAGAAAACACCGCCTGGCATACTACCAAAAGCAATCGGCAGACTGATAAACATCAAACCAGGGCCAGAAGAAGGTTCAAGACCGTTAGAGAATACAATCGCAAAAATGATCATACCAGCCACTAAAGCAACCAACGTATCCAACAGACCTACCCATAAAATCGTTTTACCCAAAGACTGCTTACTCGGCATATACGCACCGTAGGCCATGATCGCCCCCATACCCAGACTCAAGGTAAAGAAAGAATGCCCTAAAGCCACAACAATGCTTTCAGTAGACAATTTAGAAAAATCAAAATCGAATAAGAAGTGAAAACCTTGCATAAAGCCTGGAGTAGTTAAGCTATAACCAAATAAGATCAACATAAGAACGAACAAAATTGGCATCAAAACATTTAGCGTTGCTTCTAAACCCTTATTAACTCCACGAGCAATCACCGCTCCAGTCAACACCATAAAAACAGTGTGCCAAATTGTAAGACCAACAGGATCAGCCAACATCGCACCAAAAGCCGCACCAGAGCCATCAGCATCAATACCCGTAAATGCTCCAGACGCTATTTTTCCGACATAAAGTAATGCCCAACCCGCAATGACACTGTAAAAAGATAGAATAAAGAACCCCGACAAAGCCCCCATCCAACCAATTCCACGGAAAAATTTGGGCGCACCGGTTTCATCCGTCATTGCAGCCATCGTATTAATTGGGCTCATGCGCTCTTTACGCCCCAACAATACTTCCGCTAACATCACCGGAATACCCGCGAGTAAAATACAGGCAAGATAGACCAAAACAAATGCCCCACCACCGTTCTCACCCGTGATATACGGGAACTTCCAGAGATTACCCAAGCCAACAGCGGAGCCTGTCGCCGCTAAAATAAAGGTCCATCGACCTCCCCAAATACCGTGCATACCGCGTTTTTGCTCTGACATTTTTTTATTCTCATGCGAATTATGAAGACTCTTACAGTGCCTATTGTCTAAAATTTCGGCCAAAGCCACAAGGGCCGTGCTTTTTATAGTTTCATAGCGCTATAATGCCGCCATGGCTAAAAAGAAAAAATCTGGAAACAGTGGCAATACAATTGCTCAAAACAAAAAAGCACGTCACGACTTTCACCTCAGTAATAATGTCGAGTGTGGGGTTGTTCTTACTGGCTGGGAAGTAAAAGCCCTACGCGCAGGAAGGTGTCAACTCGTTGATTCGTACGTATTCATTCGTGAAGGCGAAGCATGGTTATACGGCTGTTTAATAACAGCCCTACCAACAGCGACGGCCTACATAATCACCGAACCCAAACGTGAGCGGAAATTACTCTTACACAAACGTGAAATTGAAAAGCTAGAACAGCAGATCAACGCGAAAGGTTATACCTGTGTATGTACGGCGCTTTATTGGAAAGGACATATCGTGAAAGTGGACATTGCCCTAGCAAAAGGCAAGCAAGACCACGACAAACGAAATGCCGACAAAGATAAAGATTGGGCTAAACAGAAAGAACGTACGATGAAACACTCTGTGAGATAGAGAGCATCCGTTAAGTTTATGACTTAAACGCATAATTAAGTACAAGATAAATAGTAAATAATAGAAACATCGAGTAGACTGGCTAAACCAAGTTAATGATACTTTTTTAAAATGCTTAACAGCATTTATAAATAGAAAAGAATCAGTAACAACGAGAATTTGGGGGCGCTCTGGATTCGACGTTGGTTACAAAGCTAAAGGTGCATGTCGAGAGGGTATGATAATCTCGTAAATAAATGTCATACAAAATTATAGTCGCAAACGACGAAAACTACGCACTAGCAGCTTAGGCTGCTTACCTTTGAAGATGGTTGCCTATTACCATCGGATAAGGGCACGCAAAATAGGATCGACTGGCGGCTTCGCTCGTAGCTTAAGGTCTAAAACTAATCGAGCTCGCCCCAAACTCCCTGCCTCTTGGGCCGTGACGGGTTAACTTAATAAAGTGGCCAAGCATGTGAAGATCAGTTAGTGGCGGATTGACGGACGTGGGTTCAATTCCCACCGCCTCCACCATATTGAGTTCCTAGTAAGTCCTAGAAACTCCGGAAAGGCCCATAACCACTAGGTTATGGGCCTTTTTTTATGCCTGTAAGGTTCTCAGGCTTCCGAGTACATCCGGTTGATTTAGTAGTACTGTTAGTAGTACCGTAGCTGTACTACTAAAAGCGGTACTACTAAAATGGCCAAATTAACCAAACCCCTAACTAATACAGAAGTGAAACAAGCCAAGCCTAAAGACAAGGTTTATACCTTAACTGATGGAGGTGGTTTACAGTTACGAGTTAAACCCAATGGTTCCAAACTATGGCTATTAGATTATTACCGCCCTTACACTAAGAAGCGCACAAGTCTTAGTTTTGGTAATTACCCCAGTACTTCACTTGCAGAAGCTCGCAAACAAAGAGATGCAGCAAAAGCGCTACTTGCTAAAGACATCGACCCCAAAGAACATCGTGACGACCATAAACTGCAAAGTGCTGAAGCAAACAACAATACGCTTGAGCATGTTGCAAGCCAGTGGCTAGAAATTAAGAAGAGTACCGTCTCTGAAAACCATGCCCTAGACACGTGGCGCTCACTAGAGCTGCATATATTTCCATCGCTAGGCAAACTACCCATCCACAAAGTTTCAGCCGTAAAAGCAATAGAAACGATAAAGCCGATTGCGATGAAAGGTAGCTTAGAAACTGTAAAACGCCTTTGTCAGCGCCTTAACGAAATCATGCTTTATGCCGTTAATATTGGATTGATCACCTCGAACCCTTTAACCGGTATAAATAAAGCGTTTCACTCACCTGTTAAGCAGCACCTTCCCACACTGAAACCTGAACAGCTACCCACTCTAATGGCCGCTCTTTCGGTCGCAAGTATTAAAATAACGACTCGCTGTCTCATTGAATGGCAACTGCACACAATGGTAAGACCCAGCGAAGCCGCAGGTACTAAGTGGGACGAAATAGATTTTGAAAATGCTCTATGGAACATACCCGCCGAAAGAATGAAGAAAAAGAAAGCTCATACCGTACCGTTATCAGAGCAAAGTATTTCTCTACTTGCACTTATGAGGCCGATTAGCGGCACATCTCCTTTCGTTTTTCCTTCGGATAGGAATTTCCATAAACACATGCACCCTGCAACCCCTAACGTTGCTTTAAAGCGAATGGGCTTTCATGGCCAACTAGTTGCACACGGGCTAAGGTCATTAGCCAGCACCACCTTAAATGAACAAGGCTTTGATGCCGATATAGTAGAAGCCGCACTCGCGCACATAAGTGATAACGAAGTTCGCAACGCCTACAACCGCGCTGAGTATATTAAACGCAGAATACCAATGATGTGTTGGTGGAGTGAGCATATCGAGAAAGCCGCAACAGGCCAAATAAGCTTGGCGAGCAGAAAATCTATTTCACTGGTTCAAACTGGAACATAGATAATTCACTCCCCCTAAGTACGCACTACCTGCGCACTTTCTTTAATAAGTGCGCACTTTTGCGCACTGCGCACCACTCAAATAAGTGCGCAACCATTACCTTATGCCCACCAGCATAAGCCCTCCCCCACTTACAAATCGCTCACTAATCTTGAAAAACCGCACTAAATAGGGCATTGTCACTATATCTACAACACCCCGCCTAAATGTAAGGCCATTGCTTCAAGCACGCTTACCACCAGCACTTGAAGCAAATAGGATAGCGCGACATCACGGATAATAAAGATGGTTAGAACGATGGATAAGAAAGCCCTTAGCGAAGCTGACATCATAATTAAATATATCTCCCCCAAATGATGAGCGAACACAAGATGAGTATTGCCGAGGTCGCCAGAGAAACGGACTTGAGCCGCGCCACGGTGACTTTGCTCTATAAAGAAACGGCCCAGAAAGTGGATTTAGAAGCCATTTAGAAGCTGTGCCTGCTCTTTGAATGCCAGGTAGGGGATCTACTTGAGCTGACCCAACAATAAACAGGTTTGTTCGTTAAAAGATAAAGAGCCTTTGATAAGGCATTTAACGACATCCAGTAAACGATTAATACCAAGAAAAACAACAGGAACAAAAGCATGACAAGCACGCAACAACGCGCCGCCCTACAACGACAAATCTGGGCCATTGCCAACGATGTACGAGGTTCAGTAGACGGCTGGGATTTTAAACAATATGTCCTCGGCACCTTATTTTATCGCTTCATCAGCGAAAACTTTGCTCTCTACATTGAAGCTGGTGACGACAGTATTCATTACGCTGCGCTGAGCGATGAGGTGATCACGGCAGACATCAAAGACGATGCTATTAAAACCAAGGGTTACTTCATCTACCCCAGCCAGCTGTTCGCCACTGTGGCTAAAAACGCCAACAACAACGAAAGCCTGAACACCGACTTGGCCACCACCTTTTCCGCCATCGAAGCCTCGGCCAATGGCTACCCCTCTGAGCCGGACATCAAAGGTCTATTTGCCGATTTCGATACCACCAGTAACCGACTCGGTAATACTGTTAAAGACAAAAACCTGCGTTTAGCGGCAGTTTTAAAAGGCGTGGCAGGCTTGGATTTTGGTCATGATTTTTATGAAAAGCCAGATGCCGCTCAAATTGACTTGTTCGGTGATGCTTACGAGTTCCTCATTTCTAACTATGCCGCCAATGCCGGTAAATCCGGTGGTGAATTTTTTACCCCGCAGCACGTTTCCAAGCTGATTGCGCAGCTGGCCATGCACAAACAAACCAGCGTCAATAAAATTTATGACCCAGCTGCCGGTTCCGGTTCACTGTTACTACAAGCCAAAAAGCACTTCGATAACCACATCATTGAAGATGGCTTCTTCGGGCAAGAGATTAACCACACCACTTACAACCTTGCCCGTATGAACATGTTTTTACACAACATCAACTACGACAAGTTCAATATGCAGCTGGGCAATACCCTAACAGACCCGCACTTTCTAGATGACAAACCCTTTGATGCCATCGTCTCCAACCCGCCGTATTCGGTGAAGTGGATAGGCAGTGATGACCCAACCCTGATCAACGATGATCGCTTTGCGCCAGCGGGTGTACTCGCACCCAAATCCAAGGCCGACTTTGCCTTTGTGTTACATGCACTCAGCTATTTATCCAGCAAAGGCCGAGCAGCTATTGTGTGCTTCCCCGGTATTTTTTACCGTGGCGGTGCTGAGCAAAAAATTCGCAAATATCTGGTGGATAACAACTATGTGGAAACGGTTATTTCACTCGCACCCAATCTGTTTTTTGGTACCACCATTGCGGTGACTATTCTGGTGCTCTCCAAACACAAAACCGATACCACCACCCAGTTTATTGATGCGAGTGGTTTATTTAAAAAAGACACCAATACCAATACGCTTACCCATGATCACATCGAACAGATCATGCAGGTATTCGATAGCAAAGCGAATGTGGAACACTTCGCCCAATCCATACCGTTTGAAAAGGTGTCCGCCAACGATTACAACCTGTCGGTGAGCAGCTATGTAGAAGCCAAAGACAACCGTGAAGTGACCGACATTACAAAACTCAATGCCGAGCTTAAAACCACTGTTTCCAGAATCGACCAGCTGCGCCAAGACATTGATGCGATTGTGGCCGAGATTGAGGGTGGCGAAAGTGAAGGTGAGGAGCTTGAGGCATGAGTAACATGAACTTCATGGAAAAGCTGCTGGATGGTGTAGAGGTGGAGTGGAAGGCGCTGGGGGATGACGACTTTATTGAGGTGGCGAATAGTGGACGGAGGCCGGTAAAAGCGTCGCTACGTGTAGCCGGAAAAACACCATACTACGGTGCGAATAATATTCAGGATTATGTTGATGGCCATACTCACGATGGCGAATATGTTCTTATCGCTGAGGACGGATCAGCAAGTCTAGAGAATTACTCTATTCAATATGTCAGCGGAAAATTTTGGGCGAATAATCATGTTCATGTCATTCGTGGAAAATCTGGGCTCAACACAAGATTTTTGTTTCACTATCTATGTATTGTTAACTACACCGCATTTTTAACAGGTGGTGGGCGAGCCAAGCTAACAAAAGGGAAAATGGTTGAAATCCAAACCCCCATCCCCTGCCCCGAAAACCCCAAAAAATCGCTAGAAATCCAAGCCGAAATCGTCCGCATACTGGACACCTTCACCGAGCTGACCACCGAGCTGACCACCGAGCTGACCACCGAGCTTAGCGCCCGCAAAAAACAATACAACTACTACCGCGACCAGTTGCTGAGTTTTGAAGAAAGTGAAGTGGAGTGGAAAACGTTGGATGAAGTGGCACATTTTGCCAACGGGAAAGGCCATGAAAAAGATATATCTGAAGATGGAAAGTACATTGTTGTAAATTCTAAATTCATTTCTACAGACGGCAAGGTTGCGAAATACTCAAACAGTCAAATATGTCCGCTATTTAAAGATGATGTTTTGCTAGTAATGAGCGATCTACCAAATGGTAAGGCGCTTTCAAAAACCTTTATTGTTGACGTGGATGAAAAATATACATTGAATCAGCGAATTGGTGGAATTACTGTAAAAAATAAAGAAGAAGTGCTACCTAAATTTTTGCATTATTTTTTGAATAGAACCCCTCAGCTACTAAAGCATAACAATGGAGTTGACCAAACAAATTTGCGAAAAGGGCAAATTTTAGAAGTGAAAATACCAATTATTTCACCTGCTGAGCAGGTTCGTATTGTTTCCATTCTCGATAAGTTTGATACCTTAACTAAATCTATTTCCGAAGGCTTACCGCGAGAGATTGCCTTGCGCCAACAGCAATATGAATACTATCGTGATCTATTGTTAAGTTTCCCAAAACAAGAAATCCAAGTAGGAGTCGAGGCATAGTATGAGTAACTCGCTAAAGGAAATAGCCGAGCAGCTAAAAGCATCCTCCAAAAAGGTACAGCTAATCTATGCTTTTAATGGAACAGGTAAAACCCGGCTGTCTCGTGAGTTTAAAGAGTTGATCTCACCAAAAGTCACAGATGGAGAAGAAAATCAGAAAAGTAAAGTCCTCTACTACAATGCCTTTACAGAAGACCTGTTTTATTGGGACAACGATTTAGAAGAGGATAGTGAAAGAAAACTCATTATTCGGCCAAATGCCTATACACAATCAGCACTGATAAAGCATGGTCAAGAACAAAATGCCATTGCTAACTTTCAACGCTATACGAACCCGAAGTTAACTCCTAAGTTTAATCCAGAATTTTCTGAAGTTACATTTTCTTTCGAGCGCGGAAATGATGTTTCTGAACCTAATATTAAAATATCAAAGGGCGAGGAAAGTAATTTTATTTGGAGTATTTTTTATAGTTTATTAGAGCAAATAATTGACTCGCAGAATGAACAGTTAAACAAAGGTGTTGCGAGTGAATTTGAACACTTGGAATACATCTTTATCGATGATCCTGTTAGTTCATTAGATGAGAATCATTTAATGCAGCTTGCTGTTGACTTGGCATCATTGATAAAAAGTAGCCAATCTTCACTGAAGTTCATCGTTTCAACTCATGATGTTACTTTCTATAATTGTCTCCATAATGAGCTGAAGTCAAAGTCTTGTTTTTTGTTAGAGCGAATAGATGATGACTCGGTCTCATTAGTTGAAAAAAACGGTGATTCAAATTCAAGTTTTTTCTACCATTTAGATCTAAAAAGACAGCTTGAGTCTGCAATTAAAGCGGGTGAAGTGCAGAGACATCATTTTGCTCATATAAGAAGCCTGTATGAGAAAACGGCTAGTTTTCTAGGGTACCCTCAATGGTCGAAATTACTTCCTGGTGACAGTGAAGAGAATAAAACTGCCTACTTCAATAGGATTATTCAGTTCTCCAGCCATGATGCTTTACCAGGAGTGCGCCCATCCAATTTAAGGCCAGAAGAAAAACAAATTGTTAGGTATCTTTTAGATTATTTAGTTGATAACTACAACTACTGGCAGCAGGAACCACAAAATGAAGGATAAACGCCTAAGCCTACAAGACCAGACCACGGAGTTTCTGCTCTATACCGCGCCCACTGGCGAGGTTAAAGTCGAGGTACTGCTGAGCGACGAAACCCTCTGGCTGACGCAGGAACGCATGGCCGAGTTGTTTGGCGTACAGCGCCCTGCCATCACTAAGCACCTGAAAAATATTTTTGAAAGCAATGAGTTACAAGAAGAAGTGGTATGTTCCATTTTGGAACATACCACTGAACACGGCGCGATTGCAGGTAAAACTCAGACGACCAAGGTGAAATACTACAACTTGGATGCAGTCATCTCCGTTGGCTATCGGGTGAATTCCACCCAGGCCACCCAGTTCCGTATCTGGGCGACTCAGCTTATCAAGGAGTACATCATCAAAGGCTTTGCCATGGATGATGAGCGTTTAAAAAATGGCAGCTTATTTGGCAAAGATTACTTTCGTGAGCTATTGGAGCGGGTGCGCTCTATACGCGCCAGCGAGCGGCGTATTTACCAACAGATTACCGACATATTCGCCGAGTGCAGTATTGATTACGACCCAAAATCCCAAACCACTCAGCAGTTTTACGCCCATGTGCAGGATAAGTTTCATTTTGCTATCACCGGCCATACCGCCGCTGAGATTATTTCGCTGAAGGCCGATGCCAACAAACCCCTGATGGGCATGAGCACCTATAAAAATGCACCGGGAGGTCGGGTATTAAAATCGGATGCAACGATCGCGAAAAATTATTTAAGTGAAGATGACATTAAAAAGCTGGAGCGTGCCGTGTCGGCGTTTTTTGATTACATCGAGGGCATTATCGAACGGCGTAACAGCTTTACCATGGAAAGCTTTACCGAGAGCGTGAACAAGTTTCTGGCATTCAATGAGTATCAAATTCTTGAAGGTTACGGAAAGGTGTCTCGCAAGCTAGCTGAGCAAAAAGCCCACGTGGAATACGACCAATTTAACAAGCAACAACGCATCGAATCAGACTTTGATCGAGAAGTAAAAAAACGGCTCAAAAAGGATTACGACGTATGATGGATTATAAAACCATTGCCGAATCGAACAGCTTTATCGTTCTCGATAAATATAAAAAAGACTGGAAAGTGGCCGAAAGCTACCAGAGCGAAGATGCCTTAGAGCGCGAGCTGATTCAGGATTTACAAAATCAGGGCTATGAGTATTTGCCTGCCCTGAATAACCCGCAAGCCATGCTGGCCAATGTGCGCGAACAGTTGCAAACGCTAAATAATGTGCAATTTGCCGAAGGTGAATGGCGACGTTTTGTGGAAACGTATCTGGATAAGCCTAGTGACACTATCGTTGATAAAACACGAAAGATTCACGATGACTACATTCACGACTTTGTGTTTGACGATGGCCGCATTAAAAACATTTATCTACTGGATAAAAACAACATTACCCGCAACAAGGTGCAGGTGATCAAGCAGTTTGAACAAACCGGCAGCCATGCCAACCGTTATGATGTGACTATTTTGGTGAACGGCTTACCGCTGGTACAAATCGAGCTGAAAAAGCGTGGCGTCGCCATTCGTGAAGCCTTTAACCAGGTGCATCGTTACAGCAAAGAGAGCTTTAATAGCGAGGATTCGCTGTATAAATACTTGCAGTTGTTTGTTATCTCGAACGGCACCGATAGCCGCTATTTTGCTAATACCACCCAGCGCAACAAAAACAGCTACGACTTTAGCATGAACTGGGCGAAGGCTGATAACAGCCTAATTAAAGACCTAAAAGACTTTACCGCGACGTTCTTTCAGAAGCACACCCTGCTCAATGTATTACTGCATTATTCGGTGTTTGATGTGAGTGACACATTACTGGTGATGCGCCCCTACCAGATTGCGGCCACCGAGCGTATTTTGTGGAAGGTGAAAAGCTCTTATGAGGCAAAAACTTGGAGCAAGCCAGAAAGCGGCGGTTTTATCTGGCATACCACCGGCTCTGGTAAAACCTTAACCAGCTTTAAAGCGGCACGATTGGCCACTGAGCTTGAGTTTATCGACAAAGTATTTTTTGTGGTGGACCGAAAAGATTTAGATTTTCAAACCATGAAGGAATACCAACGGTTCTCACCGGACAGTGTAAACGGTTCTGACAGTACCGCAGGCTTAAAGCGTAATTTGGATAAAGATGATGACAAGATCGTCGTCACCACCATCCAGAAGCTCAACAACCTGATGAAAACCGAAGGCGACCTACCCATCTACAATAAGCAGGTGGTGTTTATTTTTGATGAATGTCATCGCAGCCAGTTTGGTGAAGCTCAGAAAAACCTAAACAAGAAATTTAAACGTTTCTATCAGTTTGGCTTTACTGGCACGCCCATCTTTCCGCTAAACGCTTTAGGTGCGGAAACCACCGCCAGTGTATTTGGTCGGGAGTTGCATTCGTATGTGATTACCGACGCCATACGTGATGAGAAAGTGCTCAAATTCAAGGTTGACTATAACGATGTGCGCCACAAATTTAAGGCCATTGAAACTGAGAAGGATGAGAAAAAGCTTTCTGCCGCTGAAAACAAAGAAGCGTTGTTGCACCCAGAGCGTATTCGAGAAATTTCTCAGTACATTCTAAACAACTACCGCCAGAAGACTCACCGATTGCAGACGAATGCCAAGGGCTTTAATGCCATGTTCGCCGTGAGCAGTGTAGATGCCGCTAAGCTCTATTATGAATCGCTGAATAGTTTGCAGGCTGACCCTTCAAATAAAAGCAGCGAAAAGCCGCTGAAAATCGCCACCATTTTCTCCTTTGCCGCCAATGAAGAGCAGGATGCGGTGGGTGATATTCTGGATGAAAGCTTTGATGTAAGTGCAATGAATAGTAGCGCTAAAGAATTTTTAAACGCGGCGATAGGCGACTATAACGCCTTCTTTAAAACCAATTTCAGTGTCGATAGCAACGGCTTTCAGAATTACTACCGCGATTTGGCCAAGCGGGTGAAAACCAAAGAAATTGATTTGCTGATAGTGGTGGGAATGTTTCTCACCGGCTTTGATGCCCCTACGCTTAATACGCTGTTCGTAGATAAAAACCTGCGTTACCACGGTTTGATGCAAGCCTTTTCGCGAACTAACCGCATTTATGACGCCACCAAAACCTTCGGAAATATTGTCACATTCCGAGATCTGGAAATGGCAACCGTGGATGCTATCACGCTGTTTGGCGATAAAAACACCAAAAACGTAGTGCTAGAAAAAAGCTACAAGGAATACATGGATGGCTTTACCGATGTAGTAAGCGGTGAAGCGAGGCGCGGTTTTATGGATGTTGTGAGCGAGCTAGAGCAACGCTTTCCTGATCCGACCGCCATTGGAAAAGAATCCGATAAAAAAGACTTTGCCAAACTCTTCGGCGAATACCTGCGCGTAGAGAACGTGCTGCAAAACTATGATGAGTTTGCCAGTTTGAAAGCCCTTCAAAACGTGGACATGAGCGATGCAGAAGCGGTTGAATCGTTTAAAGTAGAAAACTATTTGGATGATGAAAAACTGGCTGAGTTACAGACCATACGCTTGCCAGCCGACCGTAAGGTTCAGGATTATCGCTCTACCTACAACGACATACGCGATTGGCAGCGCAGACAAAAATCAGCGGAGGAGAAAGAAAAATCCTCCATTGACTGGGATGATGTGGTGTTCGAAATAGACTTGCTGAAATCTCAGGAGATAAATCTTGATTATATTCTGGAGCTAATTTTCGAACATAACAAGAAAACCAAAAGCAAAGCCGATTTGGTTGATGAAGTTCGCCGGGTGATAAGAGCCAGTCTTGGCAATCGCGCAAAAGAAAGTTTAGTCGTAGATTTTATTAATCAAACGGACTTGGATCAGATTGGCGAAAAGTCTAGCGTGATCGAAGCCTTCTTTTCTTTCGCCCAAGTTGAGCAGCAAAGAGAAGCCGAGGAACTGATCAACGCAGAAAGTCTGAATGCTGAAGAAGCCCGACGCTATATCATCACCTCACTCAAGCGGGAGTATGCCAGCGACGCAGGAACAGAGCTTAATGCCATTCTGCCCAAAATGAGCCCGTTAAATCCGCAATACCTGACCAAGAAACAGAGTGTGTTTCAAAAGATCGCCGCGTTTGTTGAGAAGTTTAAAGGTGTGGGAGGGAAAGTTTAATAAAGAAACAAAGCAGTACTTATTATCGGGTTACACCACTTAGATTGATTATGATTATGTGGTGACAAAAAATATAAAAATGTCACCATCTAGAATGGTAGTTTATGGATAATTTCATCTATCGGATTCTATAGCCGGACAAGCCCTAAATTCATAAAGTAATATTATTTTCAATCCTAAGCCTTGGTTACGTTTCGAAGATCAACTAGACCAAGGCTTAATAAGGAATGTTAACGTAACGTTAAATTAAGCCTGCCTAATTTAAGGATGATTTATATTTTAACGACAGAATTCAAGGAAAGAAAAAACATGCAACCCGCCACAATTAAACTATTCCTAACCGACGGCAAACCCGCTGGTATTCGTACTGCGGAAATATCCAATTGGACAGGCAAAGCCATTGCAGGCCCACACTCTGAATTAACCAAGCTCTTGCAACGTGAAGAGCTACTTAGTCCGAGGATTTACTTTCTTACAGGGGTCGATGCCGAAACGGATATGCCCACGCTTTATATTGGTGAAGCTGAATCCGTTGTTAAACGCTTAAAGCAGCACGATAAGCGTGAATGGAACCAAGTCGCTGCGTTTGTGAGCAAAGATGAAAACCTAACTAAAGCCCACATACGTTATTTGGAAGGTGCGCTTATAGTACGGGCTAATCATTCTAATACGGTTCAGGTATTAAATAATGCCAGTAGTGGTGCCAAGCTACCTGAATCTGATCAGGCAGAGATGGATGTCTTTTTAGAAAAGGTATTACAACTACTGCCCCTGCTTTCTCTAGGAAATGCTGTCGACGCGTTTAAGATAATCGAGAGTAATGATGACCCTTTAAATATAAATAACTCAGAGAGCGTTTTAACCTGCTCTATTAAAGGCTTTACCGCTAAAGGTAAACGCACCGCTAATGGCTTTGTGGTTTTTAAAGACTCGCAAGCCGTTGCCATAGACAGAGCATCTTCTAATCGCATTAAGAAAAAACGTGAGCAGTATTTGAAAGATGGTTTATTGGTACTTAATGACGATCATTTAGTTTTCACACAAGACTATGAATTTTCTAGCCCTAGCGCCGCCGCTGCTATTATTCGTGGTGGTTCGAGGTATGATCATTTCTGGTGTATCGGGTAAATAAGTAGCAGCGTATCCTGTTGATTGATCTTGGCGGATCAACAACCAAAAGGAGTACACTGCATGAATGATAATAATATTTCTCAGCTACATAAACCAGAGCCAACTGACTTATTACAACAAGTTTTAAAGCAAGGCGCGCAGCAGTTGTTAGCCCAAGCGATTGAAACCGAAGTTCAACAGCTTTTAGCCGATCATAAAGGGTTATTAACAGAAGATGGAAAGACTGGCCTGGTGCGCAATGGCTACCTTCCTGAGCGAACTATACAAACAGGCTTAGGAGATATTGATATCAAAGTTCCTAAGGTGCGTGACCGTACTGATAATGGCATAAAATTCAACAGCTCACTTGTACCGCCTTATCTAAAACGCAGCCAAAGTATTGAAGAGTTTTTACCGTGGCTTTATTTGCGCGGCATTTCAACGGGTGATTTTAGTGAGTCGCTAAAGCACCTATTGGGAGAGGAAGCGAAAGGCCTTTCGGCTGCTACAATCAGCCGGTTGAAAACAAGCTGGGAGGCTGATTTCACCCAGTGGCAGAAAAGAGATCTAAGTAAAAAGCGTTATGTTTATGTTTGGGCTGACGGCGTTTATTGCAATGTAAGAATGGATGATAAAGTCTGCTTGCTGGTGATCATTGGCTCGGACGAGCTGGGAAATAAAGAGCTCATCGCCGTGAGTGATGGCTATCGAGAGTCAGAGGCAAGCTGGTCTGAAGTATTACTCGGCCTAAAGCAAAGAGGCTTAAGCATCGAGCCTAAAGTTGCTGTCGGAGACGGGGCCTTAGGCTTTTGGAAAGCGCTTTCTAAGTGCTGGCCAACGACACAAGGGCAGCGTTGCTGGGTTCATAAGACAGCGAATGTGCTCGCTAAGTTTCCTAAAGCGATGCAACCAAAAGTAAAAAGCGCACTGCATGAAATTTGGCAATCTGAAACAAAAGAAGAAGCCAATAAAAGCATGACAAATTGCGTTAAATTATTTGAAGCTAAGTACCCGAAAGCGATGAGGTGTCTTGAAAAAGATCGAGAAGCCTTGTTGGTATTTTATGATTTTCCTGCTGAGCATTGGGGCCATTTACGTACATCTAATCCGATAGAATCTGTTTTTGCGACGGTGCGGTTAAGAACAACAAAAAGTAAAAATTGTGGCAGTCGAGTAACGACGTTAGCGATGGTATTGAAGTTAATGGAAACGGCTCAGAAACGGTGGCACAGATTACGAGGTTATAATTTATTAGCGGATGTGATTACGGGTGTGAAATTTCGTGATGGCATCAAACAAGAACAACAGGATCAGGATGCTGCTTGATATTCTGTACACCAGATTTGACTATAGCTCTGGTGGTTCTTCTAACGGTTTAATAAGCTGTAAAAATAAGAACGGAGTGGCTTTAAAGGATTTGGAGTAATACAGCAATTTACTTTTAATATTACTAGCTGCGTTATTGTTCTAGTTACCACTGCGTATGGTATTAATATAAAGAGGTACAGTTTCCGTACTGTGTTACTAGCTTAAAACCCCCTCTACCGACCCAGAAACTGTACCGAGAAAAGTGTTTACAACACCCTCTCGACCCAGTTTTCGTACCGACAGACCAAAAATTATGTACTCTGTTTTTTATTATTCTTCATTAACTTTTTACTCTTGTTCTGATTATATTGGGCTTGCTCTATGCTGAATTTTCTAGGTGGCGTATTAGTTGGCCCAAGCTCTAAATCTTTCCCTGGGCATTCATCGATAGCTTGCCATGTAATAGCGTAAAGGCTGCACCTATCGAATGGTTTTCTAAAATGACCTTGCCTACTCAACACTAATAGATTTGCTTCTACTAACTCTTTTAAAGCATTGTTTAAAGTCGCTTTTGACTTCCAACCCCGCTTTTGCATTAGAGTCCACGCAAAGCATAGATCACCGTTATTCCTCCCTTTGTATTGGTAAGCTGCTTCAAATAGGAGGGCCTTAGCAGATGGCCCAAGATTAACATAGCAGGAACTCCCCATAACAATATCGGGAATACCTGCAAAACTTCCCTTTGAAGAGCGGTTATTTGGATTACGTCTGGCCATAGTAAAAGCCTTCTTACTCAAGCTAAAAACTGGATAAATGTTCTTAGCCTGAGTAAGATTAAGGCGACTCCTTTTAACTTTGCGGTTTAATTGAGTTTTTGGTTACTGAGTAGCTCGAACTGCTCAGTGACCCTTTGGCTTATTTCGACGATTTCTAATTTCTTCCAATATATCCTTCCCTAAATTGTGATCTTTAAGAATATATCTGGCGTGATAGCCTCCCGGATGCGGCTCGTTGATTGACTTAATTTGAACCCCTTCTTTAATCAATTCACCAATAGTCGCTGGCAACCGCCATGAATACCAAAGACTAATAGCATCTGCTACCGTCATACTTCCTACTTTAAGAAGGTGCTCTAGTACTTTTTCTTTTTGAGTTTTTTTATATGTACTTTTCATTAATCATCTACCTTTATTGATCGTTAGCTTGAGCGCATTGCTGCTCAATCCAGTTTTCAATAGATGACAATGTCCAGCCCACCATACGTCCGTTTCCCAATTTTATAGATTTTGGAAATTCGTTCTTGGCCATGCGGTCATAGATAGTTGTGCAAGATAATCCAGTTAGATGTTGGACTTCTTTGGTAAGCGCCTCATGAACCCCCTTCTTCATTAACTTGCGCACAGCCGTATGATTCATCTTAAATTATTTGAGATGAAGATTATGAAACGCACGAAACAACAATGGCTTGAATTGATTCAGGCGCAACAAATCTGTGATTTATCCATCGTCGATTTTTGTCGAGAGAAAGACCTTCCTTTAAAGAGTTTCTATGCTCGACGTAGTAGCTTGCTTAAACCTAAGCATATTGAATCTTCTGCTTTCAGTAAAATAATAGTCGCCGAGAAGCCTAAGCCTTCAGCAACGGTGATTACACTCACCATCGGCAAAGCAAACTTATCCATTCCAAGCTCAACCGATGTAGTTTGGCTAGCAAAATTAATTGGGCAGTTCGCATGAAAATGTTTGTGGATGCACCTGAAGTTTATTTGCATCGCGATCCTGTTGATTTTCGAAAACAAATCAATGGCCTTACAGCCATTGTCGAGCTCGAAATGAAACAATCGCTCAATACTGGCGCGCTGTTTTTGTTTTGCAGCAAACGCCGCGACAAGCTGAAACTTCTATACTGGGACAAAACGGGCTTCTGTCTTTGGTATAAGCGTCTTGAAAACGATAAGTTTAAATGGCCAAAAAAGCATGAGCTAGACACCATCAATATCAGTGAAGAACAACTGCATTGGTTGCTACGAGGATTTGATATTAAGGCAATGAAAGCTCATGATTCTATTGAATTTGACTCGGTTTATCTTGATGATTGAGTTAAAATAGCCGTATGAAAAACACTGATCAAACTCAAGAGAATATCAAACTAAAACAACGTCTTGCTGCGTTGGAGTTACAGCTGTCTGAACAAAATAACACACTGAAAAAACAAGATAGCGCTCTTGAGAATAAAGATCATAAGATCCAGACATTAGAAGAATATATTCGTTACATGGTCCAGCAACGCTTTGGCTCGTCGAGTGAAAAACTGAGTGTCGATCAGATCAATTTATTCGATGAGGCTGAATTATTAAGTGACGATGACGCGTCCGATGAAGAAGATAGCGAAAACGTTCCAGCTTATAAGCGTAAGAAAAAACGGACATCGATTCCAGAGAAATTACCCCGTACCGAAGTTATTCATGATTTAAGCGAAGCCGAAAAGGTTTGCCCACATGATGGAACTGCATTGCGTCATTTTGGCAATGAAACTTCGGAACAACTTGATTACATCCCAGCGCAAATGAGTGTTTTACAGCACGTTCGCCGAAAATACACTTGCCCTTGCTGCAATAATTACATGGTCACTGCCAATAAGCCCGCGCAGCCGATTGAAAAATCAATCGCCTCTCCTGGTTTATTAGCGCAAGTTGCAACGCATAAATATTGTGATGCTTTGCCCTTGTATCGCCAAGCACAGATGTTCAAACGCTTTGGGGTTGAACTTGATCGCACCAGTTTAGCGAACTGGATGATTAAATGTGGCGTCCTAATTCAGCCGCTGATCAACTTAATGTATGAACGTGCTCGAGAAAGTTCACTGCTTCATATGGATGAAACAGTCTTGCAAGTGCTTAAAGAAAGCGAGCGATCTGCGCAGCAACAAAGCCGCATGTGGGTAATGACCAATAATGAAGCCAGTGCGCGAATCACGCTGTTTCATTACAGCCTAACGCGTAAGATCAGTGAAGCTGATTGGATGCTGGGTGATTTTAGCGGAGCATTGATGACAGATGGTTATGCGGTTTACGATTCGGTTTGCAAAACTAAGCAGCTAGCAAATCTAGGCTGTTGGGCACATACACGACGTTATTTTAAAGAAGCTCTTGATGCGCAAGGTAAAAACAAAGCAGGTAAAGCCAATACAGCATTAGCTTTTATTCAAAAGCTGTATCGCATAGAAAAACTCAGTGATAACCAAACTATAGACGAAAAGTATCAGGCAAGGCAGGCGCAAGCCGTCCCCTTACTCGATCAATTACGGCAATGGTTAGATAAAAACATTCATCGCCCAATGAATTCAGAAAAGCTCAAGAAAGCGGTGACGTATTTACACAATCAGTGGCCAAAATTAATTCGATATACGGAGAATGGCGCGTGGCCAATTGATAATAATGCTGCTGAAAATGCGATTCGTCCGATGGTAATCGGGAGAAAGAACTGGTTGTTTGCCGCTACAGAAAAAGGTGCGAAGGCAAGTGCAAATCTTTATAGCTTGGTTGAGACTGCAAAAGCCAATAACGTTGAGCCAAGTGTTTATTTGAAAGAAGTATTTACAAGGCTGCCGGCAGCCACCTGCGTTGAAGATGTTGAGGCATTACTACCTTGGAATACTGCAAAGGTGGTTCGTTAGGCGCTTACCTTCTTTGCGTCTTAGGATTCGTTCAGTCATATTTAATACTCCTCGCAAGTTGTCGTTACTGACGGGAGTATTAAAGCTTTAGGAATAATAAATTAGGGGAAAGTTCTGAGAAGTTCTGAGAAGTTCTTGAAAGTTTCTAAATATCAATCAGGGTTAGTAAGGTGCTTAATCCATGTTTTTTCAGACTGAGGGTCTTCCACAGAATTTTCTAATAACACTTTAGCAAGTTGTTTAATATCTGACTTGCTTGGCTTGTCGGGTAGAGTACCTATAAGGGCTTGCGCAAGAGCTCTTGTGCTACGTCGATAACTATTTTCACCTTGGGTAGAGAGTTTTGCATTATCTTTCTCGGTATATTCCGCATCATTTAGACTTAAATTATTAGCTGGAAGTTTGTTTCTTATAAAACTATCTATGTCTTCTCCTTTTATACGAAATCTATTTTCAAAATCACCTAGGCTATTAACAATATCCTCTGGTGAGCTAAATCCCTCAAACCTAAATATATAACGCTGGTTTGGAGTAGAAACTTCTTTTGGAACTAAATACTCTAGTTCATCAGCACCATTAAATGAAAGTGCATCTACCACATCGTAAATGAACTTATCATCATGGATAAGAAATAGACCATTATCAAAATTAGTATTAGGTTCGTCCACCACAGAAGTTGATTTCAGAAAATATAAAGAATCAATATCTTTCTTCATCTTCAAATATAAAGGCATCTCTCCTGCATACCTAAAAATATCTCTCAAAGTTAGCTCAAAACTAGTTCTATTTTTTATTTCTTTAATCACTTCACTAATAAAATAAAACCCCGATAGGGGTAGGTGTGAAGACGTTTTAAGCTCTTTATTCAGATTCATTATTCTCTATATCCAGTACTACCTTTATAATTTATGCTATTTAAGATTGTGAATCATGACCTCTTTAGCTAATGCGAAAAATATCTCTTCTTAATCGGATTATAAAAGCAGATTCCTTAAATGCGCAATCAAGCGAAGTTACACGAAAGCTTGAGTAATCTAGAATATACTTACGTTTAATTACTTTCAATTAACTAAAAGAAAATTCAAGCGGTTAAACTATAAAAATCTTAAAGACACCCATTGTAAGTTAATGTTAATTACCAGCTAATTAAATGGTGACTTTTTATTTTAGTAGTACCAATAGTAGTACTAGCCATAATTAAATATTAATTTTCATAACAATATCAATATCTTACAGGTAAAATTCAATTCCCACCGCCCCACCATACAATAGAACGGCCCGATACAGTTTTACTGCATCGGGCTTTTTTATGCGCGCTATAAAATTTAACCCAACAACTGTAGGTTCGTCTTTAGGCGAACACCCGCTGTGCAAATGTCTTTTGATCTTTTGTCAGGCTGAAGCCTGACCTACATAAGACACAACACAGACATTGCCAACGTTCCATTTACAAATCGCTCACTAATCTTGAAAAACCCCTCTAAATAGGGCATTGTCGCTATATCTACAACACCCCGCCTAAATGTAAGGCCATTGCTTCAAGCACGCTTACCACCAGCACTTGAAGCAAATAGGATAGCGCGACATCACGGATAATAAAGATGGTTAGAACGATGGATAAGAAAGCCCTTAGCGAAGCCGACATCATTAGCAAATACATCATGCCTGCGGTTAAAAATTCAGGCTGGGATGACATGCTGCAAATCAGACAAGAAGTTGCCTTGCGTGATGGTAAAGTTATCGTCCGTGGTAATGTCGGTATGCGTAAAACGGTAAAGTCTGCCGACATCGTTCTCTATCACAAGCCCAACATGCCGTTAGCGGTTATCGAAGCCAAAGCCAATAAGCACGAGATCGGTAAAGGAATGCAGCAAGGCTTAGACTATGCTCGTTTGCTCGACGTACCCTTTGTATTTGCCAGTAATGGCGATGGCTTTATCTTTCACGATAAGACCGCACCGGCTAATGGCGGCCAGTTAGAAACAGAAATTAGCCTAGATGAATTCCCATCACCACAAGAATTATGGGCAAAGTACTGCGCCTTTAAAGGCTACACCGAACACCAGCTTCCATTTATTACCCAAGATTATTTTGACGACGGCAGCGGCAAAGCCCCGCGCTATTACCAACTGCAAGCCATCAACAAAACCGTCGAAGCTGTTTCGCGTGGTCAAAACCGCAACCTTTTAGTCATGGCTACTGGCACAGGTAAAACCTATACCGCCTTTCAAATCATCTGGCGTTTATGGAAAGCCAAGCAAAAGAAACGCATCCTGTTCTTAGCCGACCGTAACATTCTAGTCGACCAAACCAAAAGCAACGACTTTCAACCGTTTGGCACAGCCATGACCAAAGTTACTGGCCGCACCGTTGACCCCGCTTACGAAATACATCTCGCGCTATACCAAGCACTAACAGGCCCAGAAGAATCGCAAAAAGCCTACAAGCAAGTAGACCCCGACTTCTTTGACCTAATCGTTATCGACGAGTGCCACCGTGGTAGTGCCAGCGAAGAAAGCGCATGGCGTGAAATTCTTGAATATTTTAGTTCAGCCACACAAATCGGTTTAACCGCCACCCCAAAAGAAACCGAAGAAGTCTCGAACATCGATTACTTTGGCGAACCTGTTTATACCTACTCGCTAAAAGAAGGTATTGAAGATGGTTTCTTAGCCCCCTACAAAGTTATACGCGTTGATTTAGATGTCGACGTTCAAGGCTGGCGTCCAACAAAAGGCATGGTCGATAAAAACGGTGAAATCATCACCGACCGCATCTACAACCAAAAAGACTTTGACCGCGTTATGGTCATCGACGAACGCACCCAAGTCGTCGCCGAAACCATAACCGCGTACTTAAAACGCACCGACCCCATGGCAAAAACCATCGTCTTCTGTAACGACATCGATCATGCAGAACGAATGCGTCGCGCCTTGGTGAACCTAAACCCAGAACAAGTCGCTAAAAACGAAAAGTACGTGATGAAAATCACCGGTGATGATGAACTAGGCAAAGCCCAGCTCGACAGTTTCATCAACCCTAGAAAAGCATACCCCGTTATAGCAACTACATCAGAACTAATGACCACAGGTGTAGATGCCAAAACCTGCAAGCTGATTGTGTTAGATCAAAACATTCAGTCCATGACCAAGTTCAAGCAAATCATTGGTCGTGGCACTCGCATTGATGATCGTTATGGCAAGCTATGGTTCACCATTCTCGACTTCAAAAAAGCCACCGAACTGTTTGCCGACGAACGCTTTGACGGCATCCCTGAAAAAGTCATGGTCACAACGACAGAAGACATCACTGACCTGGAAAGTGATAAGTTCGACGACGAATTTGCCGCCACCAATTCTGAAACCAGTGAAACTGATAGCGAAACTGATAGCGAAAATCGCGAAGGCATATCAGAAGGTGAAGAAGGCTATGCTGACGACGGCACAGGCAATACCTTTGAGACAGGCCAGGGCAGTAACGAAGGTGAATGGAAAGACGGTCCTATAGAAGGCGATGGCGGTGAAAAAGAACCCTACATCAAATTCCACGTCAGTGGCGTCACGGTTAAAAAGCTAGCCGAGCGTGTTCAGTATTACGACTCCGACGGCAAGCTAGTCACCGAGTCTTTCAAAGATTACACCCGCAAAACCGTTATGAAAGAATTTGGCACCTTGGACGACTTCATTAAAAAATGGAACTCAACCGAACGCAAACAAGCTATCATTGATGAGCTTGCCGATGCTGGCGTTATTTGGGCAGCCTTAGAAGAAGACATAAGCCGCGACTTAGACCCTTTCGACCTAATCTGTCACGTTGCTTTCGACCAGCCGCCGCTTACCCGCAAAGAACGAGCTAACAATGTTAAAAAGCGCAACTACTTCGGCAAGTACAGCGAAACCGCGCAGCAAGTATTAACCAACCTGCTAGAGAAATATGAAAATAGCGGTGTTAGCGAAATAGAATCCAAGCAAGTACTCAAGGTAACGCCCTTCACTCAATATGGCCGCCCTTTAGAAATTAAAAAGAGTGCCTTTGGTGGCAAAGAACAATACGAGCAAGCGATCAGTGAATTAGAAGATGCTCTGTACGACAACAGCCTGAACGATGAACCGAAACGTGCCTGAGCATTTGTAAATACAAGCGTCTGTAAATACAAGCGCCTGTTAATTATCAATGGTGAGTAAATCCACTCACCATTTTTTTATCATTTATTACAACCCTTCAAATTTAAACGAGTTATATCATGTCCATTTCGTCAGCGATCAAATCCATTCAAGACATCATGCGCAAAGACGCAGGGGTCGACGGCGATGCCCAACGTTTAGGGCAGCTTTCTTGGTTATTATTCTTAAAGATATTCGATGCCCAAGAAGAAGAATTAGAAGACGAACAAGACAGCTACAAAGCCCCTATCCCAGAAAAGTTTCTATGGCGTAACTGGGCAGCCGATAGCCAAGGCATTACAGGCGATGAGTTATTAGACTTTGTGAATAACAACTTAATTGTAGAACTTAAAAATCTCGTCGCACCTATCAAACAAAACCCACGTGGATTCGTGGTAAAAGAAGCCTTTAGCGATGCCTTCAACTACATGAAAAACGGCACGCTATTACGCCAAGTCATCAACAAGCTAAACGAAATCGATTTTACCAACTCGCAAGAGCGTCACCTGTTTGGTGATCTGTACGAACAGATTTTAAAAGACCTACAAAGCGCAGGTAATTCCGGTGAGTTCTACACCCCTCGCGCAGTTACCCGCTTTATCGTAAAAATGATCAACCCAAAGCTAGGCGAAACCGTATTTGACCCAGCCTGCGGTACGGGCGGTTTCTTAGCCTGCACAGTAGACACCTTGCGCGATCAAGTAAAAGACTCAGCAGGCCACCAGCAACTACAGAACTCAGTACGCGGTGTAGAAAAGAAACAACTCCCTCACCTGCTTTGTACCACTAACATGTTATTACACGGCATTGAAGTGCCTAAAAACATTCGTCACGGTAATACCCTAAACAAACCACTGTCTAGCTTAGACGATGACGACATGGTTGACGTTGTGGTGTCTAACCCTCCGTTTGGTGGCACTGAAGAAGACGGTATTGAAAAGAACTTCCCGTCGGAATATCAAACCCGCGAAACCGCCGATTTGTTTTTGCAGTACATCATCGAAGTGCTTAAAAACTCTTCAGAAGGGAAAGGGGGTCGCGCAGCCGTAGTACTACCCGACGGCACCTTGTTTGGCGAAGGCGTAAAAACCAAAATCAAAAAACTATTATTAGACGAATGTAATTTACATACTCTAGTGCGCTTACCTAACTCAGTATTCGCACCTTACACCAGTATTAAAACCAACATACTGTTCTTTGAAAAAGGCACCCCTACAAAAGATATTTGGTATTACGAAGTACCTTTACCCGAAGGCGTAAAAGCCTTTAACAAAACCAAACCCATGAAGCTAACAGACTTTGATGCCTGCGCAGATTAGTGGGGTGAAGGTCCCTCTACAAAAGAAGGAATCGATGCAAAAACCAAACGCAAAAATCGCCAAGAAAACGAGTTTGCTTGGAAAGTCAGCATAGACGACATCATTGCCCGCAACTACAACCTAGACATCAAGAACCCACACGTGGGCGAAGTCATCAGCCACAACCCAGAAGAACTACTAGCCGACTACGCAAAGCAACAAGCCGATATACAAGCACTGCGTGACCAGCTAAAAGACATTCTTAGTGATGCGCTAAATAATTAATCTAAGGGTGACTTTATGACTGATATAGCAATTTTTGAAAGCGACAGTGGTGAAATACAGGTTCAGCTAGAACAAGAGACCGTTTGGCTTAGTTTAGATCAAATGAGCTTGCTATTTGGCCGTGATAAATCGAACATTTCTCGACACTTACGTAATGTATTCAAAGACAAAGAACTTATTCGAGAAGCAGTTGTTGCAAAAAATGCAACAACTGCCGCAGATGGTAAAACCTACCAAGTTGAATATTTTAACCTTGATGTAATTATCTCGGTAGGCTATCGAGTTAAATCGCAGCAAGGCGTTCAATTTCGCCAATGGGCCACTAAGCTGCTCAAGCAACACCTAACCCAAGGTTACACACTCAATAAACAACGCTTCGAGCAAAATGCTAAAGAACTAGAATCGGCCTTACTACTCATTAGAAAAACAGCGGCAAGCCCCGATTTAATGTTAGATTCCGGCCGCGGTTTAGTAGAAATTGTTAGCCGCTATACACAAACTTTCTTATGGTTACAGCGCTATGATGAAGGACTACTGAATGAACCAGAAGGCAATAGCGGTGGCATATTACCCACACATGAACAAGCCAGTGAATCCTTAGCACAACTCAAACAAGGTCTTATTGAACGCGGCGAAGCCACCGAGTTGTTTGCCAAACCAAGAGGCGATGGACTGGATGCTTTACTGGGCAATCTAGACGCTACCGTATTCGGCGAAGCCGCGTATCCAACCATTCAAAGTAAAGCCGCACACCTATTATATTTCGTTGTCAAAAATCATCCCTTTTCAGATGGCAATAAGCGCAGCGGTGCATTCTTATTTGTAGACTTTCTGCATAGAAACAACCAACTTATGAATGCTCAAGGCCAACCGATTATCAACGACACAGGGCTTGCAGCACTGACATTGCTGGTCGCTGAGTCAGACCCCAAACAAAAAGAAACTTTAATTCGGTTAATAATGAATATGCTTACCCCAAACAGCACTAATAACAGCGACAAAGGTGCTAACTAATGGCCGCATCAAACTCACCTGCCGAACAACTGATTACAGAAAACATAGATATTTGGACATCGGCCATTAAAAAACGCGGTTCACAAGGCCGTGGCAGCAGTAAGAAAATAGAACTGTACGGCATTAAAAAACTGCGTGAACTGATTTTAGAATTAGCCGTGCGTGGGCTATTAGTGCCACAAGACCCGAATGATGAACCTGCTAGTGTATTATTGGAAAAAGTTTTTGAAGAAAAAAATCTTATTGCTAATGATAGGCGAATCAGAAAAGACAAAGCTTTCTTTGAATCTAATCGATTGTTTGAAATCCCTAAAACATGGTCTTGGGTATGCATTGGGAATATTGCACATGTACTAGGTGGGAAGAGAGTTCCGAAGGGCTATACATTGCAAGATGAAAGAACTGAGTATGCTTATATAAGGGTTACAGATATGAAAAACATGTCTGTAGATATTGATGGTTTAAAGTTCATTAGTAATGATGTGTTCGAGCAAATTTCGAAGTATGTTATTAACAAAGAAGATGTGTATGTAACTATAGCGGGAACAATTGGTGCAGCAGGAACAATTCCTGATGAATTAGATGGAATGAACTTAACTGAGAACTCTGCAAAGCTTGTCTTTAAGGGAATAGATAAAGTGTATTTGACCTATTTACTTAGTTCAAAATATGTCCAAGCCCAATTTAAAGAATCTATGAATCAAATGGCTCAGCCTAAACTTTCGTTAAATTCTATTAAAGAAACCTCTATTGCTCTCGCTCCTGTAGCCGAACAACACCGCATCGTCACCAAAGTCAACGAGCTAATGACTTTGTGTGACCAGCTAGAACAACAAACCGAATCAAGTCTGACTGCACACCAGACCCTAGTAGAAACCCTACTTAACACGCTATTAAACGCAGACCAAAACAGCTTTGACCCAGCATGGGAACGCATAGCACAACACTTCGACGTACTGTTCACTACAGAACACAGCATCGACCAGCTAAAGCAAACCATCCTACAACTCGCCGTCATGGGTAAGTTAGTACCACAAGACCCGAATGACGAACCCGCAAGCGTACTGCTAGAAAAAATCGCCGCTGAAAAAGAGCAACTGATAAAAGATAAGGTGATTAAAAAGCAAAAGCCACTGCCACCGATTAGCGAAGATGAAAAACCGTTTGAGCTGCCGAAGGGTTGGGAGTGGTGTAGCTTACAAAGCTTAATAACGATCATGGATGCAGGGTGGAGCCCAGCTTGTCCTCCAGAACCATCGCCGTCTGATGATATCTGGGGTGTGCTTAAAACGACAGCAGTTCAATCGATGGAGTACCGTGAATTTGAGAATAAAGTTTTAGCTGCGAATAAAGAACCTCGCTCTCAATATGAAGTTAAAGTAGGTGACATATTAATAACGCGTGCAGGTCCAAAAAATCGTGTTGGGGTTTCTTGCTTAGTTCAAAATACTCGGCCAAAATT
Organism: Oleispira antarctica RB-8; assembly: GCA_000967895.1. Lineage (GTDB taxonomy): Bacteria > Pseudomonadota > Gammaproteobacteria > Pseudomonadales > Oceanobacteraceae > Oleispira > Oleispira antarctica. The sequence goes on along the minus strand of FO203512.1, from coordinate 719,329 downwards.
GATGATTTCAGATAAAATCATTCGCTTTCATTTAGTTGAAATGGGTATGAGTGAGCGTTACTTGTCACTCTGTTTAAATGCAGGTGCGACTGCTGAATATCTTGAATCAACAAAATCAGGTATGGCAGAAAGTCAGATGAATATTTCGCAGGATAAGCTTAAATCAGCACCAATACCTTTAGCGCCAAATAATGAACAGTTTCTAATTATTAAAAAAGTCGACGAGCTAATGGCTTTGTGTGACGAATTAAAGGTTCGCTTACAAAAATCCCAAACAACCCAACTTCACCTAGCCGATGCCATGGCCGAACAAGCCCTAAACTCATAAGGTAATGTTATGCCTAAGCCTTAGTTATTTTTTTAACATCAAATCGTTAAATAAAAGACTAAGGCTTAATGTATGGTTCATAAACATGAATTTTACTCTGCTAACGGCCTGCTAATTGAATGGCACATTCTGTATTCAAGGAAGAAACAACTCTATGCAACCCGCCACTATTAAACTATTCCTAACCGACGGCAAACCCGCAGGCATTCGCACGGCGGAAATATCCAACTGGACAGGCAAAGCCATTGCAGGCCCACATTCTGAATTAACCAAGCTATTGCAACGTGAAGAACTGCTTAGCCCGGGGATTTACTTTCTCACAGGAGTCGATGCCGAAACGGATATGCCCACGCTTTATATTGGTGAAGCTGAATCAGTGGTTAAGCGTCTAAAGCAGCACGATAAACGTGAATGGAACCAAGTCGCTGCATTTGTTAGCAAAGATGAAAATCTAACTAAAGCCCACATACGCTATTTGGAAGGTGCGCTTATAGTACGGGCTAATCATTCTAATGCAGTTCAGGTATTAAATAATGCCAGTAGTGGAGCCAAGCTACCTGAATCTGATCAGGCAGAGATGGATGTCTTTTTAGAAAAAGTATTACAACTACTGCCTCTGCTTTCACTGGGCAATGCTGTAGACGCATTTAAGATAATCGAGAGCAATGATGACCCTTTAAATATAAATAACTCAGAGAGCGTTTTAACCTGCTCTATTAAAGGCTTTACCGCTAAAGGTAAACGCACCGCTAATGGCTTTGTGGTATTCAAAGACTCGCAAGCCGTTGCAATAGATAGAGCATCTTCTAATCGTATTAAGAAAAAACGTGAGCAGTATTTGAAAGATGGCTTATTGGTACTGAATGACGATCACTTAGTATTCACAAAAGACTATGAGTTTTCTAGCCCTAGCGCCGCCGCTGCTATTATTCGTGGTGGTTCTTCTAACGGTTTAATAAGCTGGAAAAATAAGAACGGAGTGGCTTTAAAGGATTTGGAATAACGTGCTGTTATTTTGGTGCTATAAAAGGCTACTTGAAAGAGGCTGATCGAATGACCAGCCTTAAAACTTGGCAGAAGATTAGGGTTAAGCTCAGAGCTATGGCCATATATCGCTAAATACTCATACAGGGAACCCAAACTAAATTTATTAATCAGCCTTCTCGGCAATCAGCTTATCAACCTGTGCAACAGCCGTTGTGCCATCAGGATACCCATCGTTACCTAGTTGTAAAAAAATCTCACGGGCTTTCTTTAGATCAACTTTTGTACCCAAGCCAAGCATATGCATTTCGGCAAGTCGGTAGCGGGAAGTTGGATCATTGTTAAAATCAGCAGAGTATTGATACAGGTTTAACGCTTTTTTATAATCTATATCAGTGCCTACGCCATAACGATAGCAACTTGCTAAACCTGTTTTACCATATGAGTTGCCATTTGATGCAGCAGCATTGAGCCAATAGAATGCTTGCTGTTCATTTTTTTGACCGTATTTATCGCTATAATAAATACCACCGAGAGCAACTTTGGAGTCATCATCACCTTGCTTTGCAGCGACCAAATATAAGGAAGTTGCTTCTTTTATTTTTTGAGGAGTATTGCTTTGGCCGTCCAAATAAACACTGGCAAGATTATACCTTGCTGAATTTGAGTTATTTTTTATGGCTTCCTTGTACCAATAGATAGCTTTTTTAATATCTTGTTTAACAATGACGCCCTTATCATAAAAATACCCAAGTTGGCTTTGCCCCCTAGGTTCCCCTGCTTCTGCTGCCTTAATTAACCAGCTTAATGCTACGTCAGAATCAGGAGTTAAGCTGGCAGCACCATGATTCATTACATATAGGCCGTAATAGGCTTTGATACTGCCTTCGTTAGCCGCTTCATGCAGTAGCTTTATGCTTTGGTGAAAGTTTTCTTCTTCTGTTCCTTTATCGCTTAGTCCAGCAGAGAGGAGAGCCGCGAGTCTTACTTTGGCCTCTGTATAGTCTTGTTCGACCAGTTCTTGATAGAGAGGTAGGGCTGCAACAGGATCAGAGGTTTCTAATAATTCTGCTGCCTTAAACCGCTCAGCAAGGGTTAGCTCTGTTGCATCTACTGTAAGGTTAAAACTTAATAGCAGTAACAATAAGAGAACTTGGATTTGTTTCATGTTGTTAAAATTTGATGCTTGCACTGGCAGAGCACTCCTTATTAGTAGGGCTATTCGATTTGTCCGTAACTGAACAACTTAGTAAAAGACTATGGGCTCCGCTAGTTATTTTTGCTTTAAAATAGACTGAGTTTTCAATTTTTCTTTCTGTTTTTGGTATGAAAGATGAGCTTATTCCACCACCCAGCAGTACCCTATCATTTATTTGATAACTAACATCCACACTCGCCGAGGCATCCATGATCTGTCCTGTATTGAAATTCACAATACCATTACTTTTTGCTTTTAGCTGAATTGATTTCCACTGGCCAACAGCCGAAGCATTCAGCTTTGTCGTACTTTTACTTACCGAATAATCACTGATTGCGCCATTGATCTTAATACCACCGATATGGAAGGATTTATTGGCTAATCCAAGTAGGCTTGCTGTATTAACAACATGTTGCATTAACTTAGCATTTCTAAAAGAGTAAATACCATAAGCGCCAACCATTACTACCGATGTAATAATGGTAACTGATTTACCGGCCTCATCTATCCAAATACCTGCTTTTGAATGATTAAAATGATTTTCAATCTCTTTCAAACTCCCTTCTAATTCAGAGCCTAAATCTTTTATCTCTACCCCCGCATAACTATTCTCTGCAAATTGACCAGCAGATTTTGAAATAATACTATGTATTTCTTTTTTGTTACTATTGTAAAATTCTTTGCTGATTAATCCATATTCTTTTTTAAGAGAGTTAAGAATCCTTTGGGTTACTTCGGCATGAAATTTCTGAGAGATTAAGACATCGTTCCATAATATGTCTGCAGCTTTACCAACACGGGGTGGTACTTTGTCGGTAATTAAATCAAAAGTTAATGCCAGTGTACGTGTCTCGAATGCAGAATCCATTCTATATTCCTTGATAATAAATCAGCTTATAGTAAATGTGTTTTTACTGAAAACAATCGTAAGCGCTCAACAAACCACACCCTAGACTTTTTTGGCAAGTAACTCTTTAGCATTCCATGGCAGCAGCTGCTCGTATTCCTCAATACTTTTCACCTGAGGCATCTTAGTAAACAACAGCTGTAAATAAGCGTGCGGATTCAGATCATTTGATTTAGCTGTCTCGATTATGCTGTAAAGCATCGCACTCGCTTTAGCGCCTTTCTGGCTGTTGCTGAACATCCAATTTTTTCTCCCTATTGCGAAAGGGCGAATCGCATTTTCGACGGTATTATTGTCGATATTCAAACGTTCATCTTCTACATAAAGAGTGAGCTTATTCCAGTTCTTCGCTAAATAACTCAGAGCCATGCCTGTTTTCCCTTTCGGTAAGGTGGTCACTAATGATTTATCTAGCCAGCTCTTTAATTTTTCAAGTTGAGGAGCACTTTCCTTCTGCCTTGTTGCCAATCGTTTATCAGGACTAAAGTCTTTGATTTTGTTTTCTATCGCATACAGTTTTTGGATGAGGCTCACGGCCATGTCAGCTTTACTTGTCGCCCCTTTTTTACTGGGTGCTACTTTTTGCGCCTCAACAAATTTTCTTCGTGCGTGCGCAAAGCAACCTAGATGATGAACACCTTTAATAGTATCAAGATGATTATAGCCCGCGTAATCATCGGTTTGCAGGTACCCTTGAAAATCAGGCAGCAGTGTTTTCACCACATCCGCTTTTCGGCTGCTGGCGTAATCAAATAAAACTATCGACTCTTTTTTATTAGGATCTCCCGTTTTTCGGACCCACATATAGCTTTTACTTTCTGCTTTTTTTCCTGGCTCTTTCAATACCTGTACCGGCGTTTCATCCATGTGCACATAGCCGCTTTCTAAAAGCTGATCATTCAATAAATTATAAAGTGGCTGCAACAACTCACTGCTTTTAATCATCCAATTGGCTTGGGTGTTTCTGGGCAAGTGAATATTCAATCGCGATAAAATATTCTCAATTCGATATAAGGGTAAGGCATCTTGATACTTTGCTGTTGCAATGTAGGCTAACAAGCCAGGGCTTGCATTACTTTTTGGAATGGGCTGCGCTGGTAAGCTAGCTGTTTGAATTTGGCCTTCACAATTTTTGCAAACGTATTTTTTACGGCGATGTTGCAATACTTGAATAACCGCTGGAACGATGTCGAGCTGTTCGGATACTTCATCACCTATGTGTTGTTTTTCACATCCGCATGAGCAGCGCTGCTCATCTTCAGGCACATCGTGTTCGATGATGATACGCGGGTATTCTTTTGGTATGGGTTTGCGACCTGCTTTAGCCTTGGTTGCTGGTACAGTTTCTGGCTCAGAATTTTCTTCACTTTCGACCGCTTCAGCAACCCAACTCCCTTCGCTATCACCGCCTTCGGTTTCTACTTCATCAAATAGCTCCGTTTGATCAGGTGATTTCTCACTGCTTTTACCAAACTTATTGGCTTTGAATAGTTTGACGATTTCTTCTAGATAACGGATGTGTGTTTTTTGCTTAGTTACCGTTGCCTCACGTTCTGCTAATTTTTCATTTGCTGCACGCGCACTTTCTTCGACCTTAAGTAAAAGCTGTTTTAATGCCTGTACATCATTTGGTAACTCTGCGGTTTTGGCCGAGTTTGTGCGCATGGAATGAGTCTTTTTCATGCCATGGATTATACCAGAATCAATTCATATCCTCATAAAATAATGCTTCGTGAGGCTTGCCTGTGAAGATATTTAAACCATCTAAAAGTCGATTTAAATCTCTCCCTGAAATTGTGCATGGGTTTGTGGATAAATCATCTAACCATTTGAATTTTTGTTTTTCTAAGCGTTTGTACCAAAGTACAAAGCCATTATTCTCCCAGTAAAGTATTTTGATTTTATCTCGGCCTCGATTGCAAAAGACAAATAGAGCTGGTTCTAAAGGATTGAGTTCTAGCTCGTTTTCGACAATGCCTGCAAGCCCGTCAATGGACTTACGCATATCAACAACCCCCGAATATAAATAAGCGGGTGTGGACTTACTAGGCCTGATCATGAAGTACCCCAGCCTGATGTAGTGAAATCAATAATGAAGCTGTATCACTGACAGACATTTTAATTTTTGCACGACCTAAAGAAATCTCAGCTTCGCCAGTGTTTAGTTTGTTCAATGGTTTAGATCGAGGTATCGCGATAAATGAATCAATTCCTTTTTTGTCATCAGCATCCTTAGTGGAGGTTTTCTTGATCCAATAATAAAATGTACTTTGGTTAATATTTTTTCGTTTTAAGAATTCTTGCTTCGTTTGCCCGCTTGATTTCCATTCATTAATGATTGACTGCCAGAGCTCTAGTTTTTTCATGTTCTACCCTCGATTAAAGTTTGAGGGCAGTATGTCAAGGATGATCAAAGGATTTTAGATGGGGTTTATTGATCGCTTACAAACAATCGAGCATTAGCATGAATTTATTGAATACAAGATTTTGGTTCGTACTTACGCCAATCATCTGCATCGCCATTCTGCTTATCGGCGCTTTGTATCTTGGGTCTTATTTAAGAACAATTATTGCTGAAGAGCCTATATCGCTTAATGGCACTGTTGTAACTTATGATTGCGTCAATGGTAACTGCATTGGTTTTAAGGTCGTGCCCTCTTCAGTCCATGGATATATACATGAATATGAAGATCGTCTCATTATTCCTTACAGTGAAGATCATGATCGAGATAACTTAGAAAATAATTGGGCTCACTTGCTGAATACGTCTAATAGCATTATTTGCCTTAAAGGTTATATGCATCTCTATTCAGTTGATACGCTTAGAGTTATCCAAGCGGGTTATGGTGGATTTCGATTTAAATTATTAGAGTATTCTGAAGGTAACTGTTTTACAATTTAACCCAACAACGGTAGGTTCGTCTTTAGGCGAACACCCATTGTGCCAATGTCTTTTAATTCATCGTGTCGTTATTAGTCGCGCTAAAGCACGACCCACTTGAGATATTTTCTGTGCTCACTTGTCAGGCTGAAGCCTGACCTACATAAATATTACAATAAATGTTCTCAGCCCAAACGCAAAAAAGCTTACTGAGCCTGTTCCCAGTAAGCTTTTCGATAACTTTTAAATACTTTCTAATGCCAATGCAAATTCATAACCGTTGTAAATGAGTTATTCAAGCCGTTTCAATAACTCAACTAAACCACACACTATTAAACCAAAAGCGACTAAGCCAATTTCAAAACTTGCTCACGTGCGTTCTTTAACGATTCGGCTTTAGAATCTTCACCTAGGTTCAAACCTTCTGCATAAACAAACTGCACGTTGGTTAAACCGATAAAGGCTAAAAACGTTTTCATATAGCCCGTTTGAGTATCTTTATCTGTGCCTAAGTAAGACCCACCACGCGCTGCAAAGATATACACTGGCTTATCTTCTAACAGTCCAACTGGGCCATTTTCTGTGTACTTAAACGTTTCACCTGCACGAGCAATATGATCGATATACGCTTTAAGCACCGATGGAATACCAAAGTTATACATTGGTAATGCAAACACTACTGCTGAGGCTTCACGTAGATCTGCAATTAATTTATCAGACTCGGCAACAATTGCTTTTTGGCTGTCTGAACGCTCATCTGCGGGTGTAGTGAATGCTGTGAAGCGTTCGCCATCTAAGTGTGGAAGTGGATTGGCCGATAAATCCAGTTTCTGAACCTCTGTGCCTGGGTTTTTCTTGCTGTAATCCGCTACGAATAAATCAGCCAAGTGAGTTGATTGACCTTCTGGAGTGAAAAGGCTGCTATTGATTTGAAGTAATTTGCTCATATGTCTCACCTTTAAATATGTTTGTGGAATCTGTTTGTTTGTAAGTTGGGTCTATTGAAACAGATCCCTACATATTAAAAAATTAGATTAAATAGACCTATTTGTTCGAAAAAATAGAATTAGCCTTAAATCCCCTTTGGATCTGTCGATTTGGCCGCCATGTTACTAGCAAGATGTTCTTTAACAATGCAATCACCTTGCATCGTTTTGATTAACCCTTCTTCAATACTTCACCAGCCATTGCCAACTATTAATGTTAGGTAGTGAAGAGTGGCCAGAAGTGCCTTTCATTGAGTGGGATTTTGTTAGCTTTGATCGTAGACGTATCGAAAAAGCAAAAGACGACTGGCGTGAGCAGCGTTTTCCAAAGATCCCTGGTGATGATAATGAATTCACACCGCTGCCATAATTTAATACACTTATATAAGTGTATTAACCCATATAACAGGATGAAATCCCTTTGCAAAAAACCACACTAGAACAGTGGCGCATGTTTAAAGCCGTCGTCGATGAAGGCGGCTTTAATCAGGCAGCAAGCGTTATCCATAAAAGTACGTCCAGTATTCATCATGCAGTGAATAAACTGGAAGATTCATTGGGTGTTAAGTTGTTGGCGGTTGAAGGGCGAAAAACCTCTATTACAGAAATCGGCAAGGTGCTTTTGCGTCGTGCTGATTATTTGCTTGATGAAGTGAGTCGCATTGAAGCGGTTGCTGATTCATTAAGTTTAGGAGTTGAAACAGAACTTAGAATTGCGGTTGATGGTGCGTTTCCGCAATGCATTATTTTTCAGGCCTTAGAAAAAGTATCGGCGATGTTCCCGCAAGTGAATATCGATATTATTGATACAGTGTTATCCGGCACCAACGAACTCATTACCGAAGGTAAAGCCGATATTGGTTTATCGCCAATACCTATGCCCAAAGGCTTAAACGAAGAGTTATGCTTGATTGAGTTTTTGGCCGTTGCCCACAAAGACCATGCTCTGCATCAGCTAGACCAAAGCCTTAGTAAAGAAAATCTTAAATCGTATCGTCAAATTATTGTACGCGACTCTGCTACGCAGAAAAAAACCGATGCCGGTTGGCTGGGTGCTGAACAGCGCTGGAGCGTGAGCCATGTGCGTGCGTCCATCGATTTGATCGAGCAAAATCTAGGTTACGCTTGGCTACCACTGTCTGGCATTACTGAATCTCTGGCCAGTGGTCATATTAAACGCCTAAAGCTCGATGCTGGCGGTAGTCGCAGTGTGAGTTTTTATCTCAACTACTTGGATAAAGATCGCATTGGCCCAGCCGCGCGTGAATTTATGGGTGAGCTACGTTTATTAACACTTCAAATGACAACTTCAGATGCGTAATGTGTGCGTTATCTAACTGCATGTTTTACATTCTAAAATTTAGAACAATATGCACTAAAATATGAAATTTTTATTCGGCTCAATGCTGGTTACTATAAAGCCATAACAGCTCTATGACCGATGAGGAGATCATTATGTTCTATTTTAGACCTTCAGAAAAACGTGGCCGTGCTAACTTTGGCTGGCTAGACAGCAAGCATTCTTTCTCGTTTGGTAATTATTACGATCCAGAGCACATGGGTATTTCAGCACTGCGTGTGATTAACGACGATACCGTGATTGGCGGTGCGGGCTTTGATACTCATGGCCATCGCGATATGGAAATTATTTCTTATGTCCTAGAAGGCTCGATTGAGCATAAAGACAGCATGGGCCAGCAGTATATTGTTCCAGCGGGTGACATTCAGCGGATGAGTGCGGGCACTGGAGTAACACACTCTGAGTTTAATCATTCGAAAACAGATGCGTTGCACTTTTTGCAAATATGGATTCAGCCAAATAAGCTGGGGATTGCACCCAGCTATGAACAAAAGAAAGTAATACAACAAGGCTCTTTAACGCCTTTAGTAACACCTGATGGTCGTAATGGTTCTTTGTCGATACAGCAAGATGCCAGCATTTATAGGTTACAGCTTAAAGCAGGTGAAGAGATCGATTTAGATACGCGTAAACGTCCTGGTTACTTACACGTTATTAGCGGTAAAGCAGATGTGAATAACAATGCATTAAACGCGGGTGATGCGTTGGCTGCGGCACAAGAACAGCTTAACGTTAGCGCCCTGTCTGATCTAACCGCCTTGTGGTTTGATTTGCCACAAGAAAACAGCATGTAAATTAGGAGTCATACAACATGGAAGCTTTCGATAGCCCCGTTTTTTGGCTACTCGCCATTACTGGTGTTTTACTAACTGGCATTTCCAAATCAGGTTTTGCTGGTGGCGCGGGAGTTGTCGCGGTGCCATTACTTTCTCTGGTTATGCCTGTACAACATGCGGCGGCGATTATGCTGCCGCTATTATTAGTGATGGACGCAAAAACCGTTCGTCTCTATTGGCAGTCGATTAACCTACGCGAACTTAAATCCATAATGTTTGCGGCACTGGTCGGTATTACTCTGGCGGGTTCTGCGATGGGATCGTTATCGTCAACGACCTTGCAATGGATCTTAGCGATTTTTTGTATTTTATTTGCGAGCTGGCAACAACTCACACCGCTACTAGGGAAACTACCGGGAGCTGCCTATATATGGGGGACTCTTTCGGGCATTAGTAGCACGCTATTACATGCTGGGGGTCCACCGATTAGTATTTATTTTTTATCTAAGGGCATCAGTAAAAAAGTGTGGTTAGCGCAAGCGGCGGTATTTTTTGCCATGATGAATATCGTCAAACTGATTCCTTACAGTATGAATAATGTGTGGCACATGGATTTTTTATTACTGGATTTAATATTGCTGCCTATCGCAATAATGGGCGTATATTTAGGTCATAGAATACAAGCGCATTTAAGCGAAACGACCTTTGCTTTAAGCTGTAGAATTTTACTGGGGGTAACAGGGTTAACGTTATTGATTAAAATAATTTAAGTATTTTTTGAAATCCCGATACCGATTTCTGTATCGGGATTATTTTTATAATTAATTATCTAAACTTTTTATAGCAATCGCTGTGCGCAATTTGTTGGCACCAAACGCTGACATTTTCTCAAAGTCATTACGTGCTATCGGCACGTGCTGACAATCAATCGCTTGTTGATCATCGCAGTCAGGGTCGTGCACATATAAACAGTGATCATCGATATGGGTCACGGTTACCCAATGCGGTGCTTTTTTACCATCAAGTCGATAAGTGCTGATCAATACCAGTACGGCATAACCATTATTCAACCAATACTCAACTTGATCTTGCGACGTATCTTGATAGTGCAATTCAATATTGGTCTTACCAGCAATACGCTGCTTGAATTGTTCATGCACAACTTCAAGTATGGCTTTCTTCTCACTCGACCTAACCCCATCTAAAAAGGGTGTGGTACGAGTATTAATGAGTAGCTCGACAGAAAAATCTCTATCGCTGGCGGCCAATGCCAAACCAAAAGGATGCGTTCCACCGTGACCCGAGGTCATAAAAATAGACGTTGCTTGGCGCCAGATGTCGAGTTCAAGTTCTTGATTCGGTTCCAGTTCGGCTCTTTGACTTGCCATAGCCATCATCAACGCCGCAGGACCGCAGGTAAAATCGGTGGTCTGCTGATACCAAGGAACAGGGGTTTTTATATTGCCGGGGTTCAGTCGATGAATCCCTTTCTGCATCCGTAAAGCATCACTATGATCTTCATAATATTCGGTATATTCATCAAAAATACGATAATCCAATCGCTCGTAAAGCTTAATAGCAGCACGATTATTTTTTGAGACTTCTAAACGCATACAAATATGACCACGTTCAGCGGCTGCATTTTCTAGTCGTATTAATAAACCTTCCGCTATATTTTTGCCACGATGCTGTTCTAACACTGCTAAAGAATAAAGTCGGGCCAATCGTGTACCTTTATGACACCACACTAATCCATAACCAATCACCGTGTTCTTATCGTGGCATACCATAAGAATACCGTGATCAACACGTATCCAATGTTTGAATCGACGCAGACTTAATCGGTCTGCATCGAAACTAGATACTTCTATCGCGTGTAAAACGTCAAGGTCTTCCTCGCTTGCGAGTCGATACTCTGGCTCGGATGCTGGTTCAGGTGTTAAAGATCGGATGACCATTAGGCTTTCCCGCGCTCTTCTAAGCGACGTTGGAACTCAGACATAATCTGCATGTACAGTTCATCACCTAAATAAGCATCTTCTACTTTATGGTCGATGCTCGGATTATCATTTACTTCAAGTACGTAAACATGATTATCCTTTTGTTTAATGTCGACGCCATATAAACCATTTCCTACTGCGGCACATGCTTTTAATGCTGCCTTCAAAACTTTTTGTGGAACTTCAAAGGTTGGCATTGTTTCAAATCCGCCTGAGAAGAAGCGTTCAGAATCGTGATTATAAATTTGCCAATGGTTGCGCGCCATTTTATAGCGGCACGCGTAAATGGCTCGGCCATTCAAAACACCAATACGCCAATCATAATCGGTAAAGCAATATTCTTGCGCTAGAATTAATGCGGAATGAGTGAATAGCTCAAGCAACTTTTCAGTTAGCTCTTCTTTGCTGCTGACTTTATAAACGCCATTCGAAAACGATCCTTCTGGCATCTTCAAGACCAATGGGAACCCCATATCGGCACTGAGTTTTTCAACCGTTTCCATACTGGCATCACTGACTACAATAGTATTAAGTGACGGCACTTTTTGGTAACTAAAAGCATCGTGTAAAAATACTTTGTTGCAGCAACGTAGTATAGAAGTAGGGTCATCCAATACGACGATATCATTGTTTTCTGCTTCGCAAGCCAAACGATAGGTATGGTGATCTATCGCGGTGGTTTCACGAATAAAAAGCGCATCGTATTTGTTAATATCAGTGATCTGAGCATAAGACACCACTTCCGCATGAATCCCCTGTTTAGACGCTGCTTTTACAAATCGGCTTAAGGCTTCTTTATTACTCGGCGGTACTTTTTCTTCTGGGTTAACCAAAATTGCCATATCCCAGCGATGACTTTTAGCACGCCCACCCATACGCCAAACTGTTTGAGTAAAGTCTTTTAGGTGGTTTAAAAAAGTAGCCTGTTCTTCTTCCGGCAACATGCTGGGAGCGCAGCGTTGTAAGCTCACGTTTAAGCGATCGTTAATGCGACTGATATTCAGTTTAATGATCGGTGACGGATAAGCTTGAAACAACTTTTTAGCAAACGCCTTCAGCCCTTGAATATCCGTTTTACCAAAATAAACCCAAAAGCTCTGCTCTGTTCCATCGGCATTTTCTAAGCGAGTAGAACTGTCGATAGCGGCGGGCAAGCCAGTGATTAGGGGAATCAAAGATTGAAGGTCTGGTTCATTGCGCAAACTGTTAATGGTTTTAACACTGGGTAATACAACATGCTTGCGAGCTTCTGCCAACAATGAACAATAGTATCCCTTACTCAAGTAGTGCTCGGTATCGCACAAATTGATTAGACGGGTTTGCAGTTCATTTTCTTTGGGGTAATCGCGTAAGTATTTTTCAAAACTAATAACGTCTGAAAACTGTTCTTTCAGCGGTGAATCTTCGGTATCAACAACGATGAGTGTTTTATACACTTCCTTTCCTTTTAGACAGCCCAAAAATTGATAGATAGAGGCTTTTACGATGTTTTCTCTTCTCTCGTTTTACGCCTAAGCAATGGACTTTACAACACATATTTTTGCCTAAAAGAACAGAAACTCTGCTCTCATCGTTGGCCAATGTACTGCAAGCAAACAGCGACCGCCGTGGTTCTATTTTCTACCGATAGTTTTCTATAGACAGGCTCGAGATGTTTGTTAACCGTTCGAGGGCTCATCGTGAGAATTTGGCCTATTTCGCGATTGGTTTTACCTCGTGATAACCAAAATAATACCTCGGCTTCTCTCTCTGTTAACTCAAAGCGTGCTTTCAGCGCTGAGCGAGCAACAAGCTCATCGTCTTCCAGCAATCGAAGTAGATACTCACCAGGAGATACCCTACCCAGAAACTTCACTTGCAGGTTTTTTTCCTGACCTTTTAACTGTATCGTGCTGTGTTTTTCTGGACTATGAGCGAGCCACGTCTTTATTTGATCGGGGAGTTGCAACGATAACCACTCATCATCATGAAAGTCTGATGTCAGTATCTGCCTTACATGGGCGGTCGACCATACTATCCGCCCATTAATATCGCAGGCAAAGGTTAATTGCCCAACTTCATCTAAGGCGACTCGAGCACTACGAGTCATACGTGAATTATTAAGATGAACCTTAACCCGAGCCAATAGCTCCTCGAGTTTTACAGGCTTGTTAATATAATCAACCCCACCCGCTTCAAATCCTTTAATAACGTTTTCGCTTTCCGTCAGTCCTGTCATAAAAATCACAGGCACTTCATTTAACTCACTGTTTTTTTTAAGTTCTTTACAGGCTTCAAAACCATCCATATTCGGCATGGTTGCATCCATTAAAACAATGTCAGGCGCCATTCGGCCTGCTACCGCTAACGCTTGAATACCATCCATCGCAACAAATACGGTATAACCCTCATTCGCTAAAGACTCGTTCAACATGCCCAACGCATCGGCCGAATCATCAACAACTAATACAATACCTTTCGATTCATTATCGATCATGACAACAGCCCTTTTTTACTAACATCAATTATTTTCTCAAATTGATAGCTGACTAAATAACTACGAATGATAGCAATAAAGCGTTCCGCTTCACCTGCCCGCTCTAGGCGTAAAAGCACTTTATTAATGCCATCAATAAATCCTATTTCTGCTAACGAAATCAATTCACGATAATCATCTTCGGTGACTCCTTCGAAGGGAGTTTCATTATTTATGTCAGTCGTTATTCGAGCGACATTTTGAGGAACTTCTTTTTTTGTATCCACGTCATAACACCACGTTAAACTGAGAGCATTGGCAAGCTTGTCTAATAAAATACTATCTCGGACAGGTTTTGTTATGTACTCGTCGTACAACGGTATTTCGTTATCTTCTGGGGTTGCTTCATTCGGTGTTTCATACGCATCCGCTGATACCATAATTACCGGAACACTGATTCCTTTTTTTCGGAGCGTCTCAACCAATAATAAACCACTCATACCTGGCATCGATATGTCTAACAAAAACAAGTCTATTTTATCCAAATCTTCATAGTTGCAACATGCAGAGCCATCGGGAAGCTCAAGTACAATAAACCCCAACGGCGTTAATATTTCACTGATAAGGCCGCGATGATAAGCATCATCATCGACAACCATGATTGTTTTAGTTCCGCCAATATAAGACTCTATGCGGGCAATACGCTGTAATCGAATATTCGGTTCAAAAACACGAGGCAACATAAGTGCCAATCTAAAGGTACTGCCTACACCTAACTCACTGGTGAGTACAATTTCTCCGCCCATTATTTCTGTTAACAATTTACTAATGGTTAGACCCAGACCAGTGCCCTGAATTTGAGATTGTGATGACGTTCTAATTCGCTCAAAGGGCTCAAAAATTCTTTCTGCATCCGCCTGAGCAATACCCGTACCCGTATCTGAGATCGTGAATACGGCAACCTGATTACGATAACTAACGCTCAGTGAGATTTTTCCTTCCTGAGTGAACTTGACGGCATTTGATAATAAGTTGATGAGTATCTGTCTAAGATGCTTTTCATCTGCTATCACAACACTAGGAATTGAACTGCGTGCAATATATTCAAACTGAATATTTTTGGCATCGGCCTGTAGATGAAACATTTCGATGAGTTCATCGATCAAACTTTGAAGCGGTACTTGGTCTCGTCGAAACTCAATACGCCCTGCTTCTATACGTGAGATATCAAGTAGACCTTCTATGATATCGGCGAGATGATCACCGCTGCGGCGAATTATTTTAGCTTTATTTCGGTATACTTCGAGGTATGATCATTTCTGGTGTATCGGGTAAATAAGTAGCAGCGTATCCTGTTGATTGATCTTGGCGGATCAACAACCAAAAGGAGTACACTGCATGAATGATAATAATATTTCTCAGCTACATAAACCAGAGCCAACTGACTTATTACAACAAGTTTTAAAGCAAGGCGCGCAGCAGTTGTTAGCCCAAGCGATTGAAACCGAAGTTCAACAGCTTTTAGCCGATCATAAAGGGTTATTAACAGAAGATGGAAAGACTGGCCTGGTGCGCAATGGCTACCTTCCTGAGCGAACTATACAAACAGGCTTAGGAGATATTGATATCAAAGTTCCTAAGGTGCGTGACCGTACTGATAATGGCATAAAATTCAACAGCTCACTTGTACCGCCTTATCTAAAACGCAGCCAAAGTATTGAAGAGTTTTTACCGTGGCTTTATTTGCGCGGCATTTCAACGGGTGATTTTAGTGAGTCGCTAAAGCACCTATTGGGAGAGGAAGCGAAAGGCCTTTCGGCTGCTACAATCAGCCGGTTGAAAACAAGCTGGGAGGCTGATTTCACCCAGTGGCAGAAAAGAGATCTAAGTAAAAAGCGTTATGTTTATGTTTGGGCTGACGGCGTTTATTGCAATGTAAGAATGGATGATAAAGTCTGCTTGCTGGTGATCATTGGCTCGGACGAGCTGGGAAATAAAGAGCTCATCGCCGTGAGTGATGGCTATCGAGAGTCAGAGGCAAGCTGGTCTGAAGTATTACTCGGCCTAAAGCAAAGAGGCTTAAGCATCGAGCCTAAAGTTGCTGTCGGAGACGGGGCCTTAGGCTTTTGGAAAGCGCTTTCTAAGTGCTGGCCAACGACACAAGGGCAGCGTTGCTGGGTTCATAAGACAGCGAATGTGCTCGCTAAGTTTCCTAAAGCGATGCAACCAAAAGTAAAAAGCGCACTGCATGAAATTTGGCAATCTGAAACAAAAGAAGAAGCCAATAAAAGCATGACAAATTGCGTTAAATTATTTGAAGCTAAGTACCCGAAAGCGATGAGGTGTCTTGAAAAAGATCGAGAAGCCTTGTTGGTATTTTATGATTTTCCTGCTGAGCATTGGGGCCATTTACGTACATCTAATCCGATAGAATCTGTTTTTGCGACGGTGCGGTTAAGAACAACAAAAAGTAAAAATTGTGGCAGTCGAGTAACGACGTTAGCGATGGTATTGAAGTTAATGGAAACGGCTCAGAAACGGTGGCACAGATTACGAGGTTATAATTTATTAGCGGATGTGATTACGGGTGTGAAATTTCGTGATGGCATCAAACAAGAACAACAGGATCAGGATGCTGCTTGATATTCTGTACACCAGATTTGACTATAGCTCGTATACTTCTGATAGCCCATTATCTTTTTCCAACAACTGGGCATATCCCAATATAGAATTCAAAGGACTTCTTAGTTCATGACTAATCCCCGTCAGATAACGACTCTTCGCCTGATTAGAAGCCTCTGCTGTTTCTTTAGCTTGCTGAAGCTTATGATCCGTCTGCTGATGGGCTTCGATTTCTTTCGATAATAATTCGGTTTGTCGTTGAGATTCAGCTAATGCAAATTTTCGGCTTTCGTTCGCGAGTACAAACAACCAAGTAAAGACGCCGATAATGATCGATAAGATAAAAAACAATTGAATCAGCGTTGAAGATAAAAATATCTTTATATCTGGTTTAAGCTCTGGACCCTGTAAATAAACCAACAAAAACAATGCGGCAATAATCGCAGTAATTAACGTAAACAATCCCAGGAACTGCAACATTCTTGCATTCATTTTCGAGACTAATTTTTGTGGCAAAATAACAGAGATGAGCCCTGCTAACTGATCACCTAACCGAGCATCTTTTTTACATTGGTCATGACAACGAACATCTAATGAACAGCACAATGAGCAAATGGCTCCGCCATAGGCTGGGCATGAAGCCATGTCTTCTATTTCAAATTCATTTTGGCAGACCTTACAGCCAGCAAAACCGTTACTGGCGGGAATAACAGGACTTGGTCGAGCGATGTAATAACGACCCTTGGTCGCCACGGCAATAAGAGGGGATACAATAAAAGCCGTTATTAACGCAATATAAGGTGACAATGCTTGAGCAAGTTCACCCAACTCACCAGAATACGATGTAACGCCTAATATTGAAGCCATTAACATCGCTCCAACACCGACAGGATTAATATCGTATAAATAAGCGCGTTTAAATTCAATGTGCTTAGGGCTTAATCCTAATGGTTTATTAATAACTAAGTCGGCCACCAATGCCCCAATCCAAGCGACTGCCACACTAGAATAAATGCCCAGAATGTTTTCTAGCGCATCGTATATTCCCAACTCCATAACGAGCAGAGCAATAACAACGTTAAAGACTAGCCATACTACTCTTCCTGGATGGCTATGTGTTAAACGAGAAAAGAAATTTGACCAGGCAATCGACCCAGCATATGCATTAGTCACATTAATTTTTAACTGGCAAATAATGACAAAAATTCCTGCAAGCGCGAGCGTTGCCATCGGTGACAAATTTAAATAACTAAACGCAATCAAATACATTTGAATAGGATCATCTGCCACTTCAACAACCACACCATGATTTATGGCCAATACAACTAAAAATGATCCCGCTAATATTTTCATGACCCCAACAACAATCCACCCTGGGCCTGCGGCTAATAATGCAGCCCACCAACGCCAGCGATTTTTATTATCTTGCTCGGGTAAAAAACGCAGGATATCAACCTGCTCTCCAATTTGAGCGACCAACGAAAATAAAACACCAGAAGCTGCACCAAAAAAAAGCATATTAAACCCCTCGCCCTCTGATGGTGCTATGCCTTTAAATTGTGTCCACTGTTCAACGGCCGACAACTCGTGCCATAAAATAAAGACGAAGGGCAGCAACTGTAAAATGAGCCAAAGTGGCTGGCTCCATAACTGAAAACGACTAATAAAAGTGATGCCGTGAGTGACTAAGGGAATAACAATGAGTGAACTGACAAGGTAACCAATACTTAAAGGCAGATTAAATAAGAGCTCCAGCGCCGAGGCCATGATGGCTGCTTCAAGCGCAAAGAATATAAACGTGAAGGATGCATAGATTAACGAAGTGATCGTTGATCCAATATACCCAAACCCTGCCCCACGGCTCAGCAAGTCAATATCAACACCGTACCGAGCGGCGTAATACGTGATGGGTAAGCCCATTAAAAAAATAATAAACGATACCACCATAATGGCTGCAATGGCGTTATCGAAACCATAATGCAACGTAATGGCACCCCCAATGGCTTCTAGCGCCAAAAACGATATCGACCCTAGAGCCGTATTTGAAACACTCGCAAGTGACCATCGTCTTGCGCTTTTCGCGGTAAACCGTAACGCATAATCTTCTAATGTTTGGTTGGCAACCCAGCGATTATAATTTCGCCGAGTACCTGATACATGTTGCTCTCTCATTCTTAGCTATCCAAAGAAATAAAGGCTTGGCGGCAATTAAGCCTAAAGAGACTTACCGTACATTACCTAAAGCCTATCAAAAGCCATGCCAGTCTGCATACGTCAAATGACGTAGTCGACTAGAGCGATTAGCGCATATTAGAAATCCCCAAATTTAGACATACTTTTTAGGACGAAAAACTTA
The DNA here is from genome assembly GCA_000967895.1 of Oleispira antarctica RB-8. Taxonomy (GTDB): domain Bacteria; phylum Pseudomonadota; class Gammaproteobacteria; order Pseudomonadales; family Oceanobacteraceae; genus Oleispira; species Oleispira antarctica. The sequence continues at coordinate 700,476 of FO203512.1, read as the reverse complement.
TCTTTTTTTATAAATACGAAGAGGTTACATCATGAAAAATACGAGCAACTCTGGTTTATCCAGTTTTATGCGCAGACGCTTAGCCAAAGGGTTTATGTCACTGCCTGCCGCTATTCTTTTGTCCAGTATCAGCTTGTCATCATCCGCCGAGGTTAATACAACAGGCTTAGCCGTAACCAAAGATACGGTAACGATCGGCATTTTACATTCACTCACCGGTACGATGGCCATTAGTGAAACAGGCGCTCAGGAAGCTGAAAAACTTGCCATTAAACAAATTAATGAAACGGGCGGGATTTTAGGTCGCCAAATTAAAATCATTCAAGAAGATGGCGCGAGTGATTGGCCAACGTTTGCTGAAAAAAGTAAAAAACTATTAGTACAAGATAAAGTAGCGGCTGTATTTGGTGCTTGGACATCGGCATCACGTAAAGCGGTATTGCCTGTTTTTGAAAAAGAAAATGGTCTTTTATATTACCCAACATTTTATGAAGGATTAGAGCAGTCAAAAAATGTTATCTACACCGGTCAAGAAGCTACGCAACAAATTCTTGATGGTTTGAATTGGGTTTCTAAAGAGAAGAAAGCTAAAACATTCTACTTAATCGGTTCTGATTATATTTGGCCTAGAACATCAATGAAAATTGCTCGCAAGCATATTGAAAAAGTATTGGGCGGTAAGGTTGTTGGTGAAGAATATAAGCCACTGGGCAATACTCAATTTGGTTCGGTAATTAATAAAATTCGTCTTAAAAAACCTGATGTTATTTACGCCGCGGTTGTTGGCGGAAGTAACGTTGCTTGGTTTAAGCAATTAAAAGCAGCAGGGATCACGTCTAAAAATCAAACATTACTGACTATCTCAGTAACCGAAGATGAAGTACTGGGTATTGGTGGTGAAAACCTTGAAGGTTTTTACTCGATCATGAAGTACTTCCAAAGCCAAGATAACCCTAATAACAAAGCCTTCGTTAAAGCGTTTAAAGAAATGTGGGGCGATGACAGTGTTATGGGCGATGTAACACAAGCCGCTTATCTAGGACCTTGGTTATGGAAAGCCGCTGTTGAAAAAGCAGGGTCTTTTGATATCGATAAAGTCGTTGCCGCTTCTGAAGAAGGTGATATTGAACTAACAACCGCACCAGAAGGTTACGTGAAGTTGCACCCAAATCATCATTTATGGAGCAAAGCTCGTGTTGGTAAATGGAACAAAGATGGTCAAGCAACCGTGGTTTATACCTCTGAGTTACTTGAGCCAGATCCATTCCCAGCGGGTTATCAATAAATCACTAATAAAGTCGCTAGTGCAAGTTTTTAAAAACTAACATCGTGAACAAGGACGTTCACGCATCCACCCAAATATTAACGTAATCGTTTCTTTTGGCTAATTGGGGAGATTCATAATGGACGCATATTCAAATAGTGAGTTGATATCAATATTCGCTATGCAAGGTTTCGCTGGCATTAGTTTGTTCAGTGTTCTTTTGCTAATGGCTTTAGGCCTCGCCATCATCTTTGGCCAAATGGGTGTTATCAACATGGCTCATGGAGAGTTCATGGCTGTTGGCGCTTACACCACATATTTTATGGCAACAATGACCGAAACTTACTTTCCTGCATTTATGCCTTACTACTTTGTTTTTGCTATTGTCGCCGCCTTTTTTGTCGCCGGAATATTAGGGTATTTCGCTGAGTTTATATTAATTCGTCACCTGTACTCACGCCCTCTAGATACCTTGTTAGCCACTTGGGGTTTAAGCCTTATCATGCAGCAATCTTTTCGTTCGATATTTGGTGCTCGAGAAGTTAGCCCAACGCTTCCTGAATGGTTACTAGGGTCTTACCAACCGACTGAAACTATCTTCATCCCCATCAACGGCATGTTTGTTTTAGGGTTAACCGCTATCGTCACTCTCTCGGTTTATTACCTTATGTATAGATCACGCTGGGGTCTGCGCGTTAGAGCCACCACTCAAAACCGAGTCATGAGCGGTGCTGTCGGTATTAATACCAAGAAAGTAGATCGATATACCTTTGCTCTAGGTTGCGGTATCGCCGGTATTGCAGGCGCAGCATTTACCACAATTGCTTCAACCGGCCCTACGACTGGAACCTTATACATTGTTGATACTTTTATGGTCGTTGTATTTGGTGGCGCAGCCAGTTTATTCGGAACAATCGCATCGGCATTTTCCATCGCACAAGCACAATCCATTCTTGAATTCTTTATCAGTGGATCAATGGCGAAGGTCTATACCTTATTCGCTTTAGTATTGATTTTGATGTTTAAGCCTGAAGGATTGTTTGCCAGTAAAGTTCGCCGCTAAGGCGGGCTTTATTCTCAATGTAAACATGACCGCTGTAAGTAAATAAAGCTTACATTGACTAAAGTATTTTGGAGAGCGTTATGAGCTTCGTATATGAAAAACTAATGGGCGGAAAAAAAGGCCTAACCGGCTTTATTATTCTTGCCACATTAATATTGGTGATATTCCCACTCTTCTTAGATTCGTTTCGTCTTGGATTGGCGGGTAAATATCTAACCTATGCATTTGCAGCCGTCAGTCTTGTACTGCTATGGGGCTACGGAGGAATATTAAGTTTAGGCCAAGGAATATTTTTTGGCTTAGGAGGTTATGCGATGGCGATGTTTTTAAAACTCGAAGCCTCGTCTCCAGAAAACACATCGATTCAATCAACGCCTGGTATTCCTGATTTTATGGACTGGAATCAGATAACAGAACTTCCTTGGTTTTGGGAACCCTTCAGCAGTTTCACCTTTACCATTCTTGCCGTACTTATTCTGCCAGCAGCCTTCGCTTATATTATTGGAGCAGCCATGTTTAAGCGTCGAGTCGGAGGTGTTTACTTCGCGATTATTACGCAAGTTATCGCTGTAATTCTTACTGTGCTGATTGTTGGGCAGCAAGGTTTTACAGGCGGAATTAACGGCATTACCGATTTACGTACATTAAACGGCTGGGATATCACGTCTGACAGCGCAAAAACTGTTTTCTATTTTATCACTTGTGTACTCCTTCTATTAGTCATCATGGCATCACGAGTTATCTTAACCAGCAAATTTGGCCGCATCTTATTAGCCGTGCGAGACAAAGAAGATCGTGTAAGATTTTCGGGTTATGACGTTGCTAATTTTAAGATTTTTGTATTCTGTTTTGGTGCAATGATTTCAGCAATAGGCGGGGCAATGTTCACCTTGCAAGTCGGTTTTATGTCCCCTTCATTCGTCGGTATTGTACCGTCGATTGAGATGGTTATTTTTGCTGCTGTCGGTGGTCGTATGTCTCTTATCGGCGCTGTTTACGGAACCTTACTGATTAACTTTGGTAAGACCGCTTTCTCTGAATCTTTCCCTGAGCTGTGGTTATTCCTAATAGGTGGATTATTTATCGCTGTTGTTATGTTATTTCCAAATGGATTAGCTGGATTGTGGAATGATTATGGCCATAAATTAACCGACAAATTCAGTTTTATTACTAAACGATTTAATACGTTAGCCGCTCAAACAAAACTTAAAAAAGTGGAGGATGCACGCTAATGAATACTACAAATACTAACTTCACATTATCAATAGAAGATTTAACGGTTTCATTCGACGGATTTAAAGCCGTAGATAAGCTTAACTTCTATCTCGATAAAAACGAATTACACGTTGTTATTGGCCCTAATGGCGCAGGAAAAACCACAGTGCTCGACTTGATCTGTGGCAAAACAAAAGCGACGTCTGGCAGTATCAAATTTTTAAATCATGAACTCACCGGTTTATCCGAACACGCGATTGTAAGAGCAGGTGTAGGACGAAAATTTCAAACGCCTTCGATTTACGAAAACCTAACGGTTCTGGAAAACTTAGAAGTTTCTTACCCTGAAGGACGAGGCGTTTTTGGTTCTCTGATGTTTAAACGCAGTGAAAAGGTTTTAAATAAAATTCACGAGATCGCTAAAGAAATCATGCTCGAAGATGAGCTTGATCGTGAATCAGGGTTATTAAGCCATGGGCAAAAACAATGGTTGGAAATCGGGATGCTGCTGATCCAAGATCCTCAATTGTTAATGCTTGATGAACCCGTCGCCGGTATGAGCGTAAAAGAACGAGAACAAACGGCTGAGTTACTCAACAAAATTAGCCAAGGTCGATCGGTATTAGTTATTGAACACGATATGGAATTTGTTGCTCGCATCGCACAAAAAGTCACCGTTCTTCATCAAGGTAAAATCTTAGCCTCGGGTGATATGGATACGGTTCAAAACGACCCTAAAGTGATTGAGGTCTATCTAGGTCACTAATACGTGAGTCTAGAAAACGAAATTATAGATAGGTGAAAATATGTTAGAAGTTTCAAATTTGAAAGTGTGCTACGGGCAAAGTGAAGTGATTAGTGATTTGAACTTTACGGTACCTAAAAATGAAACACTCGCCATCATGGGTCGTAATGGCATGGGTAAAACGACGTTATTTAAATCATTGATCGGAATTTTACCGTCAGCAGGCGGCGAAATTAAAATTGATGGCATAGACATTACAAATTGTGAAAGCTACCAGCGCGTCGAGAATGGTGTGGCTTACGTTCCGCAAGGTCGCATGATTTTTCCCAACCTTACCGTTCAAGAAAATATTGAAACGGGCATGGAAGTATCAAAGCTTAAACAAATCCCCGACGACATTTACGCGTTATTTCCTGTGCTAAGAGAAATGCGCCACCGCAAAGGGGGAAATTTATCCGGTGGTCAGCAACAACAATTAGCCATTGCGCGTGCTTTGGTGACAAACCCAAAAGTATTACTTTTAGACGAACCGACAGAAGGAATACAACCTTCTATCATCAAAGACATTGCCAACATTCTTAATGAAATTAAAAAGTTAAGAGATATTACGATCATTGTTTCCGAGCAGGTTTTGAGTTTCACAATGGCCGTCGCCGATCGAATTATTGTGATTGATAAGGGCGAATTCATTCACGAAGACATGCGAGATAACGTGAACAGCGAACAAATTAAAAAGTACCTGTCGGTTTAATTAAAAATAACTGACTGATTAATAACTGATTAAAAAATCATACAACTAACCCAAAAAATGAAATATCCATTTAGTTTCATTAGGAGCATAAGATGACTGATACAATTATTAAAGTAGACCTAAACAAATCAGCTTACGAGCATGATGATATACACAATCGCTGGCATCCTGATATTCCGATGGTTGCGACGGTTAAACCGGGGGATGATTTTAAAGTAGAATGCCTCGATTGGACCGGTGGTCAGATTAAAAATAATGATGACGCCTCTGATGTAAGAGACGTGGATTTAACTCAGGTGCATTTTTTATCGGGCCCCATTGCCGTTGAGGGAGCGGAACCAGGTGATTTGCTAGTCGTAGATATTTTAGATATTGGTACTTTCGAAGAAAGCCAATGGGGATTCAATGGGTTTTTCTCTAAGCAAAATGGCGGCGGTTTTTTAGACGAACATTTTCCTGAAGCGCAAAAATCCATTTGGGATTTCAACGGTATGTTTACCAGCTCTCGCCACATTCCTGGTGTTGAGTTCGCAGGTCTAATTCACCCTGGGCTGATTGGTACTTTGCCTTCAAAAGAAATGTTAGATACTTGGAATGCTCGCGAAAAAGAACTTTACGATACCGAGCCTGACAGAGTGCCAGCATTAGCGTGTATGCCTTATGCCGAAACGGCACACATGGGGCGAATGAAACCTGAAGATGCAAAAATTGCGGCGGCCGAAGGTGCCCGTACTGTGCCACCAAGAGAACATGGTGGTAACTGTGATATTAAAGATTTATCTCGTGGTTCTAAGGTCTATTTCCCTGTTTATGTTAAAGGCGCAGGTCTCTCTGTAGGTGACCTTCACTTTAGCCAAGGTGATGGTGAGATTACTTTTTGTGGCGCAATTGAAATGGCAGGCTGGATTCACATGCGTGTTAATTTGATTAAAGGCGGTATGGAAAAATACGCCATTAAGAACCCTATCTTCAAGCCAAGTAAAATTACGCCAAAATACGATGACTATCTGATTTTTGAAGGTATTTCAGTCGATGAAAAAGGTAAGCAGCATTTCTTAGATGTAAATGTGGCATACCGACAAGCGTGTTTGAATGCCATCGAATACTTGAAGAAGTTTGGTTATTCCGGTGCTCAAGCCTATTCCTTATTAGGAACCGCCCCGGTGCAAGGTCACATCAGTGGTGTCGTGGATGTACCGAATTCCTGTGCAACACTTTGGTTACCCACCGATATCTTTGAGTTTGATATAAAACCCAATGCCGATGGACCGACTAAGTTCTTAGATGGCAGCATCGATATGCCTCTAGCACCCGACATTAAAAAATAAAGGAGAGGCCATCATGCCTGTATATGACTATAAGTGTGCAGAACATGGCTTGTTTTACGAACTAGCCAGCTTAGATAATCATGCCGACCCAGCGCATTGCCCAGAGTGTGATACGTTATCTGGACGAGTTATTATTATGTCGCCTGCTTTTCTAAATATGGACAAAGAGAAAAAACAGGGCATAGAGCGTAATGAGGCTGCCCAGCACGCGCCACAGCATTCAAACGCTGAGACTCGCGCTGAGAATGCTGACAAGTTAAAACATGGCTGTGGTTGCACTCACAAAAAACGCAGTTCTAAAGTCATGTATACCGCCGACGGAAGTAAGATGTTTCCGTCTATGCGACCATGGATGATTAGTCACTGATCTAAATCGATCCCCTCCAGATAGACTGCAGGGGGTTATCCTTCAACCCGTTTGTTTGATAACACATTATTAATCTTACAAATCAGAAGTAGGCATCGCCAATGCCTTGCGTAAGTTTTTCGCTAGGGTATTAGCCGAATACACTTGTTTCACATCAGGTCGCACGCCTTTACCCATAATAATTTCTAATAATACATCGGCTTCACTGCGATCTCTGTCACCAAATTCAAACCCCATACCGAAACTACTGCGTGACCCAATCGATTGATGCTGTGCAATGCCAAAACCGACTCCTGAAGAAATTCTCGGCGGCTTCTTATCGCTTTCGCGGTCGACGACTTCAAACCAATCAAAGCCTTTTTCTAGGGTTAATTCGGCGGCGCGCAGCATGGCATAATTGACCGCTTTACCACGTTCAATTTCTCGCGCCTTAAAATCAATACGATATTGGGTATCGCTCAATTGCGTTTCGCTGTAACCATAACCGCGATTGCTCGCAGGATGGTAAGGAGAATAACTTGCACACGCTTGCAGTAAGCAAATACAAGTGATCGATAAGATTAAGCGTTTCATTTTGTATTCCTCATTAAAGTATTTGTTAAGGTTTCCAGCGACTTTCTATTATTGATGTTTCTTGCTCAGGGCTCACTAGGTCTCCTTTTATCATAGTATCTAGAACATCATCTAGCGCCCTATTACTTGAGGCTGTTTGATAACTGGCCTGATCACCTGCTGGCATCGCGGCGCGTAAGTTCCAATCATCACCGACTCGACAGGCAATGCTTTGTAGGGCTGGGGTATTCATCGGTTTAATATAAAACTGACGGCAATATTCCCCTTCGTGATTTAAAAACGTTAACCGCGCTTCAAAGCTAGCCCCGTTCTTTGTGGTGATTACTTCGCCACTGCGCTGATGCGATAGCGCGTTATTAATCGCAGTCCAGTCAGGCAGTGCTGCTGGATTACTATGGGTGTCAAAATTCATAAAGAAGCCAAAAACTGCGGCCACACTGGCGGCGATCGCAGTTGGCATAGTGATCACAGCCTGTGCTTTGCGCCACCAAGGAAAACGAATGACATTGTCGGTCTGCTCAGAGGAATGTTCAGCACGAGCACTCGCTTCCAGCTTCTTACGCAAGTCATCCAACCCGGAGGATAACGGCACGGCATCAATACTACTTAGACTGGCATGAACTTGGCTGTTAAGCGAGGCTAATACATCGGCGCGTTCGGCGACCACTTCATCGTTAGCAATCGCATCACGAACAATGCTCATTTCCAGAGGTGACAATTCGCCGTCTATGAAGGCATTCAGTGTTTCGTCAGAGATCGTCATATTAATGTCCTGGCACTAGCGTTTGCGGTGCGTTTAAAGATTTAATGAGGTTGGCTCGCGCTCGCGCAATGCGGCTCATAACGGTGCCTACGGGCACTTCCAATACTTCTGCTGCGTCTTTATACGACATCGACTGCAAGGTCACCAGAGAGAGCGCAGAGCGTTGTTCTTCGCCCAGTTGCTGCATCGCGCTGTGCACTTGTGTTAGTTGAATCTCATGTTCTGTGCGATGGCTATCTTCACTAATATTAACGTCTTGTAATAACGGATTATCAACAGCCTGTTGCCGTGTGCGGGTCGCCCGGTATTGATCGATCCACAAATTTCGACATATACGAAAAGCCCATTTAGCTAAAACAACATCTTCCGGCACACCTTTTGCCAAAATGCGCTCTACTGCACCTTGGCAAAGGTCATCGGCATCGTCCGCAGAGCCACATAACGAGTAAGCGTAACGTCGTAAGCCGGGTAATAATTCGAGTAGTTCAGTATGCAATGTGATGTCCTTATTAAGTCTTCTACTTAACTTAACGGCCAAGGGTGAAAGTTATTCCATACATTTAGTAAATATAATAAGGAATTGATTATCCTGCCAAACGTCTCTATAACACAACCTAGTGATTGGAGATGTATAATGATAAACCGCTATTTGGCTCAAGCCCTTTGCTTATTGGCCGTCACGGTGCCTAGCCAGGCTCAGCTATTGGGCCACGATGTACTGCAGATCGATAATATGGATCTCTTTACTCTGCCGATCAACCGTTCGCAATTTGAACTAGAGCCGCCACTTCAAGACAGAATAAAAGCGTTCAATCCTCCACAAGTGACCGGGCCCGATGCGCTGCTTGACGGAATCCCTAATGCTAATGAAGTCGTGAAAGATCTGGCTGACATAAACATTCTCGATAAAAAAAATAAGCTCGCACTGACGGAAATTCACCTGCAACATGGCTGGCGAGCTCTACAACAAGAGTGGTTATTATTACTCACGGCAGAGCAAATGCCCCTATTGCGCTCGCTGCCTGTTACCGTAATTTCTGAGACCGATTTAACGCAACTTCAAATGTTTACTGTGCGTATTCGTGTCTCTGATCGCTATGATGATTTGAACACGCTAGCAAAGTTACTCACCCCTTTAGGGGCAGAAATTTTGGAGCGTCATCATGTTTACGATGCGCAAGCCACGAGTTCAACGCTTACACCAGAAGCGGTACTTAAATCTGAGTCTAATTCCCCAGAAATACTGCCAAGCAATACCAAGCCCCACTCAAACATGCTCTATTCAAACAAGCCCTATGCAAACAAGTCGCATACATTAACTCTAGGTGTGATCGATACGGCCATTGATGACCAACACACATTACTGGCACAGGCTGACATTCAAACAAAGAGTTTTGTTGAACCGAAGATGGTGCAACCCACCGCACACGCGACCGCCGTATTAGGGCGTTTGGTCGCTAAGGGAGAGTCTATAAAACCACTTCTGCCCGACGCTAAGATCTATGCCGCATCAGTATTTTATCAAAAAGATGCCTACTCACAGTCGGCATCCACTTTGGCATTACTGCAAGCATTAGAATGGATGTTGGTTAAGCGGGTGCAGGTCATTAATATGAGTTTGGCAGGGCCGCCGAACGCTTTGCTAGAAAAAGCCTTACAACGAGCTCGTTCAAAAGGCATTGCGGTTGTGGCCGCCGCAGGAAATGCTGGGCCGGCATCGCGTCCGCTTTTCCCTGCCGCGTATGACTCAGTTATTGCCGTGAGTGCGGTCGATGAACAACGGCGTATTTACCGCTGGGCAAATCGAGGTAAGCATATTGATTTCGTCGCCTATGGCGTTAATGTCACAACATTACGCACTGGCGGTGGAGAAGGCATAGAGAGTGGAACATCGATGGCAGCACCGATCATCAGCGCCGCGCTGGCATTGCAGATGCAAATACGAGGCTTGGATGAAAGCCTCGCTCACTTGCGAATGTTAAGTGAAGATCTCGGCGAGACTGGCCGAGATGTTATTTATGGTGATGGTTTTATTGCGCCTTAACGCTTATTTTTAACCCATTAGCTCTAGGGTTATTTAGAAACGGGCACTTAAACCTACGCTCATTTGGCGCTCGTTATAATCCACCGCCGCATAGTTTGATTCATTGTTAATGTAAGAAGCTTTCAGCATTAATCCAAGCCAATCATTTAGCGCAAGATCTAGACTGGTCGTCCATTGTGTACGCCCATCCACTCGGGTTTCATCGTCCACGTTTGTATTCGATGGCAAGCCCACGGGAAATGTTTCGTTTTCTATCGCGTTGGCAATCACAAAAGAGTCATAGTGCTTACGCCCATAGCGAATACTACTAGTGAAGGTCGTAGGGAAGTATGCGTCAGTAAATTTATGCTGAAATCCCATACTCACATTGCCTGCTTTATTGTCATACTCATTCGCTTCTGCGATTTCGTTTTCCACACTAACATTAAAGCTTAAATGGCTCTTACCACTATTAAAAAATGCCAGTGAATCTAGGCCAATAACCGTTGCAGTTGCATTACGTTCCTCTAGCTCAATAAAATCTTTTTTATTTTTCGACAAAGCGGCGCGCAGAAAAAAACTTGAATCAAATAATTTGTCGATGGCGATCGTTGATTGACTAAAGTCTAAAAAATCATCGCCATCGATTTGTGCGGTAACACCATCATAACGATAGCTGTAGCCGACCCCCGAAAAAGTAAATTTAGACGATAAAGTAAGGTGATGCTGTTCGAGGTCATATTCTGAAAACTGATCGTAAATACGCTGTTTTCCTTGGTAATTAGTCGCTAACTGCCAATTTTTATGCGCTTGCCATTTGCCACCGAGTGCCCACTTTAATTGATTTGCGTAGTCACTCTCACGACTCACGTCATCGACTTGGTCGAGAGTTACCGAAGAATCGTATTCACGCTCTGCAGCGAGCGAACCTGACCAGGTCAGGGATTCTGAGGCAAAAGCCAATACCGGTGACGTTAAGATAGTTAGGCTTAATAAGAAGCTAGTCGTGGAAAGTTTCATAATAATCTCGTCTATATATTGCTTAATGCATGTGAAGTCGCTGACATGTATTTTTTCTGGATATAAAAAAGGGGCTCCCTGCCCCTGAATAAATAGAGTCTAAATTAAAGACCGAACGCTGCATCAACATTACTGGCAATTGAAGCTGCGACCGAAGACTGCACTGTGCTATCGATTGTACTCTCAACGGTACTCTCAACGGTGCCCTCAACAGTACCTTCAATGCTGCTATCTACTGATTCAGCGATTGCCGCATTCACACTGTGTGACAAAGTACTTTGCACGGTTGTTTCCGCTGCTAAAGAAGCATCACTCATAGCTGACATTCCTACCAAGGCTTTCGCCGCAACATCTTTGCTCGTCGCCATACTATTATTTACGCCTGCTTGAGCTGCGCTTTCAGCTTGTGAACCCATGCGAGCGCCAGTATCGATGCCTTTGTTCATCGAACCTTCAACCACGACTGAACCTGCAATAGCCGCACGCTGAGTACTATTTAAAGTGGTATTACCACGAGCATTCGCCGAACTCATTATGGCCGTTCCATTTTCTGTTGCGGCCTGCTGCTGTTCATCGGCATTTTTACGTGTTTGAGTTTCACTCGATGCTGCGCTATCAGATTCTGCTGAAGCTTGTGCTTTTACACGGCTTTCGCTATTCGCGTTGGCATTACTATTCGTGCTTGAGCTGCTATCGGCATTGGCGTTTTGGCTAGCATTGATCGTTAATGCGCTGTCCGTTTTAACGGCGACATTGGCGGCGTTAGATCCGTTAAAAGCAAACAAAGATGCAAGGGTTAGTACTGCTGGAATAAGGTAAGTATTTTTCATGGTATTTCTCCGTTATTAAAGTTTTCATAGTGTTAACGGAGTACGTGTATGTTTATTCCCGATTTATTTATTTTTTTTGAATTTATTTTTTTAATCTATCTATTGGATAGAAATTATAGATAGGTAAGTGACCCTCCTCGGCTTGGCCAACCATTCTTCCCTCCATGACTCTTTCATCTACAACATAGCCAATAGGTTCGACAATGCCATATTCGACCACGTCAACCACTAGCTCACGTTCGATACCTTCTATTTTTCACAATTCGGTAAAGGGAATGTTGATTAAGATATCACTCATGATTTTGCACTCCATTTTTCGCGTGGATCAAACTGCTCTTGGGCCGCTAACTGCTGCCACAAGGCTTCACTTTCGGTACTGGTCTTGGCGGGCATGACTATTTTAACAATGGCTAAAAAGTCTCCTGTCACAGCTTTAGTTTTCAACCCTTTACCTTTGATACGGAATTTTTTCCCAAACGGCGTATTAGGTGGCACCGTTAGGCTAATTTTATCTGCGAGTATGGGTATGGTGATTTTGGTTCCTAACGTGGCTTCTCATGGTGCTAACGGTAATGTCAGTAAAACGTTATGGCCACTCACATCAAATAATGGATGAGGAACGACACGAATGTGTAAGTAAAGATCCCCTGCACTGCCTCCGTTATAACCCGGTTGACCTTGGCGACTAGGCAATGTTTAGGCGACGGGTTTTTCACTTTGCTGAAGTGTTTCTTCTAAAAATACGGATAATTCAATCTCAATATTTTGCCCGCGATCACCTAAAATTCCCGAGTGTTTTTCTAATAACTAATTCCACGCCTCTCGTGGATCAAAGTTAGTCTCTTCTGCTAACTGTTTCCACAAAGCTTCGTTCTCAATACTGGTTTTTTCAGGCATTACGATTTTAACGATGGCTAAAAAGTCACCTGTTGCCGTTTTAGTTTTTAAGCCCTTACCCTTGATTCGAAATTTCTTTCCTGAAGACGTATTGGCTGGAACGGTTAAACTAATCTTACCGGTTAAAGTAGGGACTGTTACTTTCGTACCTAATGCGGCTTCCCATGGTGTAACGGGCATGATCAGTTCAACATCCTGACCATTAACGTCAAAGAGTGGATGCTTTGCCACACGAATTATTAAATACAGATCCCCTGCGCTACCGCCGTTATGCCCGGGTTGACCTTGGCCGGTAAGACGGATCTTTTCACCATCAACAACGCCTTGAGGAACTTTTACTTTTAGGTTCTTCTTCAAGCCTTTACCATCTGAACTCGACAAAGTATAAGAAACTGTCTGCTCGCTCACTTCGAGTGTTTCTTCTAAACGAACTGATAGCTCTGTTTCAACATCTTGACCACGAACGCTTCGTGGACGACGCTGACCAAAATCTTGAGACCCACCAAAGGCAGAAGAAAAGAAGTCGGAAAAATCGCCTTCAAACCCACCCGCTTGGTTGCTATAACCTTGCGATCTTTGTGACCCTTGTCGCCCTGATCGGCTACCATACTTTTTCAGATCATCGAATTCTGCTCTACGCTCGGTATCTTTTAGAACTTGATAGGCTTCTGCGACGTCTTTAAATTTATCTTCCGCGCCTTTCTCAGAGTTTACGTCCGGATGATATTTTCGCGCCAGCTTACGATAGGCATCTTTGATAGTCTTCGTATCAGCATCACCTTCTACACCTAATATTTTGTAATAATCTTTAAAATCCATGATATGGCTGACCTAGTGTTTAACTGAAATATATTGCTTGAGAGTTATTTGTTGATAGATATTCGCTCAGCATGCTCGTTCGCGGCTAATTCCACAAGCCTGAGTGATCCCCCTTTTCATTTATTAATTCCCTTCTCATTTTTTCCTTAGCAGTAATCGGGCCGACTCACGGTATGAAAGTTTGATGTGCATCAATATATCAAAGTAGCACACTGCCACAAAATACCATATCTTGTGCCTACAAAATAATTAGACACTACATATGGTTATTAAGATGGATTCTTGTATTACCTCGTTACGCAGCGATTCTCCTCATGTTGTATTCCAAGAGTGCCCTGGCGACATCGCTTTATGCTTTAGCTTTTATGGCTGCCCCCTGCGCTGTGAAGGCTGCCATAGCCAAGAATTATGGCAAACCACGGGCGGAGAGCCATTAACATCGGCACGTTTTGAGCAATTCTTAGATCAATACGATGGGCTCATCACGGCGGTGGTGATGTTTGGGGGTGAATGGGCTCCGTTAGAACTACAAAGCTTATTAATGAAGGTGCAAGGTTTAGGTCTAAAATCGTATTTATACAGTGGATTGAATAATGTCTCTCGCCACCTGCGACCTCACTTAGATTTTGTAAAACTGGGACCGTGGCGCACCGAACAAGGTGGGCTATCAAATCCAGCAACCAACCAACGCTTCTATCACGTTATCGATGGCCAATTAGCCGAAGACCAAACTTACCTCTTTCAAAACAGTACACCCACAAACGAGAACGCCAACAAGGATGCCTACCATGCTGCAGCTTAATCAAGATCAAATAAACGCCAAATTGTCATTTATCGATGAATACGTAAAATCGAACAACGCAGCGGAAGCGTCGAAGTTTGATGCCAATGCTAATGTCACGCATAAAAACATAGCGACGCTTGAAGCCGAGTTAATGAAAGACGCGGTAATTCAAATTAATCGCAACGCCGTGGCAAACAAGATAAAAGAATTGTTTGGCGAATCTTTAGCGCAAGAATACACTCGCCAAATACAAGATCATGAGATTTATGTGCATGATGAAACCAGTCTTAAACCCTATTGCGCGTCCATTACTATGTACCCGTTTTTATTAGAAGGACTGACTCAGTTGGGAGGTGAGTCTAAACCTCCTAAGCATTTAGAATCTTTTTGTGGCTCATTTGTGAATCTGGTATTCGCCATCAGTGCACAATTTGCAGGGGCGATTGCGACGGTTGAGTTTCTTACCTATTTTGATCATTTTGCACGTATTGATTATGGTGATGATTATTTAAAAGATCATCCAGAGAAAATAGCCAATCATTTACAGCATGTTGTTTATGCCTTAAATCAACCTGCGGCGGCGCGGGGTTATCAAAGTGTCTTTTGGAATATTTCACTGTATGACTCATATTATTTTGAATCCATGTTTGGTGAATTTGTATTTCCTGCAACACATTCCGATCAAGAAGAGTTAACCAAACCTAAGTGGGACAACATTAATGCACTTCAGCATTTTTTTATGGATTGGCTTAATGAAGAACGAAAGAAAGCCGTTCTCACCTTTCCGGTGATTACTGCTGCCATGCTGACGGCTAATGGAGGATGCAAAGATGAAGCGTTCGCTCAGTTCTGCTCTCAACAACTCGCCCAAGGTAATAGCTTTTTTAGTTACTTATCTGATAATGCTGATTCACTTGCGTCATGCTGTCGATTGCGCAACGAAATAAGCGATAATACCTTCTCTTATACCTTAGGCGCTGGTGGTATCGCGACGGGCTCCATTAATGTCATCACAATTAACATGAATCGCCTTGTGCAAAACAAACATGATTTAGGCCAGATGGTAAGAAAGGTGCAAAAATATC
Organism: Oleispira antarctica RB-8; assembly: GCA_000967895.1. GTDB lineage: Bacteria > Pseudomonadota > Gammaproteobacteria > Pseudomonadales > Oceanobacteraceae > Oleispira > Oleispira antarctica. The sequence goes on along the minus strand of FO203512.1, from coordinate 684,949 downwards.
AAATCGCCTATCGCGCCATCATGGATGACTATCAAAAACAAGGCATGCTGCCTGTTTATGATGCGGGTTTTATTAGTCTTAAAAAACAGTTTTTAACCATCGGTATCAATGGCATGGTTGAAGCGGCGGAAAGCCAAGGTATTACCGCTGATAATAATCAAGCGTATAAAGACTTTGTAAGCCGCCATTTAAAAGTTATTTATGATGAAAATAAAAGAGCGAAGAAAAACACCGGTTATTTATTTAATACTGAATTCGTCCCCGCTGAAAATCTAGGCGTTAAGAATGCAAAGTGGGACAAAGCTGATGGTTACGAGGTAAGGCGCGATTGCTACAACAGTTATTTTTACATTGTTGAAGACGAAAGCTGCAACGCCCTCGATAAGTTTTCTCTGCACGGTAAAGAAATGATTGAGTATTTAGACGGCGGCTCAGCGTTGCACCTGAATTTAGATGAAACGTTAACCCAAGCCCAGTATTTTCAGCTCTATAAAGTCGCGGCTAAAACAGGCTGCAACTATTTTTGTATTAACGTTAAAATCACTATCTGTAATGATTGCGAGGCTATCGATAAACGAACCTTGTATCAATGCCCTAGCTGCAATAGCCTCGATATTGATCACGGCACCCGCGTTATTGGCTACTTAAAGCGCGTGAGTGCGTTCAGTACTGCTCGTCAATGTGAACATGACCGTCGCTACTATCAAAAACAGGCCTAATAAAGCTATTAAAATGGGGGATAGACAACCGTCTATTTCACCCATTTTTTTACTGTCGAATACGATACTACTCATTTCCTATTTTATAACCTATATTAAAGGTAGTGTTACCTATTAGCCCTATTTATGACACTCTTTTAATTAAAAATTTAGTGACAATATGACGACTTTTTAAGGTACAAATTTTGTGTATTTACCTAGATATAATAATCACTCATTAATGATATCCAGATGTCAGATAGCATCCTACACTGCTAGTTCTAAAGCACTGTTTTTTGCAATTACTATAATCGTTTTTTTAACAGTATCGATTAGCAGTGCCCATGCCCAAAATCCATTGATTCTAACGGATCATCAAGAAAGCTATGCGGTTGGTCCATTTTTAGAAATTCTAGAAGATAAAGACAAACAATGGACCATTAACGACATAACCTCGCCTCGGTTAATCAACCGCTTTAAGCCCAATACGATAGATACTCCCCATTTTGGTTTTACGAATTCTGCTTATTGGGTTCGAATATCCCTTGTAAATCACAGCGAGCGCATCAAAGACTGGCGATTAATATTGGGGTTAGCTAACTTCAATTTTGTCGATCTTTATCTACCAGAAGATCAGGGCTACAAAAACATAAAAACAGGGAATAGCCGAGTTTTTTCAACGCGAGACCTCAATGATCGTCAGTTTGTATTTCGTCTCTATTTACCTGACCCGGCAGAAGAGAAAACCTTCTATTTGCGTTTTGAAAACGAAGCACCGATGATCCTTAAGCTAACGATTAAATCCGTTGAGGCGCATGCAAAACAAGGACTTTTTGATCATCTAGTACTGGGAATTACTTATGGCGGCATATTAATTATGTTTGGTTATAATTTCTTTCTAGCACTGGCATTGAGAGATAGGGGCTATATTTATTACACCTTATTTTTACTGGGAATGGGGATTGGTATTACCTATTATGAAGGCATACTGCTTCAATACATTATGCCTAATTTGGTCTGGCCCAAGCTTATTCCCATTTCTATTTCAGTGGCTTATGCCTCTGTGTTGTTACTCACGGCCTACTTATTAAAACTGCAATCACAAGCACCACGATTATACCTAGTGACTAAAATTGGTTTCTTTACTTGGTGTGCATTAACTGTTGGATTTTTAGTCTTTTCCTATTTGCAAGTTATTGTATTTTTTCAGCTTTTCTTATTGATCACACTGATTTATATGCTGCTTGTTGGCTGCTACAGCTGGTATCAAGGTTATCCGGCAGCGCGTGCATATACCCTATCTTGGATTTTTTATATTGTGGGCTTCTCTACATTTCCTCTTTCACGCCTAGAAATTGGCATTATCGAAGAACCGACGCTCTGGATTAGGCTAGGATTCGTTGCACAAATGATTCTACTATCACTGGCACTGGCAGAAAAAATAAATCTTATTCGTAATAAAAAAGAAGCGGCTGAAAGAAAGTTGGCGGATAGCCTGCGTGATGCCAATCAAGAGCTCGAACAGCGTGTTTTAGATCGCACTCAAGAGCTCATAAAAGCAAAAGAAAATGCAGAAATTGCTAACTCGGCCAAGACCACCTTTTTAGCCAATATGTCTCATGAAATACGTACTCCTATGAATGCGATTTTAGGGTTTTCTGAACTGATGCAGCAAAACTCTCATACAACAGAAGAAGATAAACAAACACTCACGATCATTAATACAGCAGGCAATAATTTGTTGCTGTTAATTAACAACATATTGGATATTTCAAAAATTGAAGCAGGACATAATAGACTGGTCAATAACGACTTTAATTTGAAAAAATTATTCACTGAGATGGAGCAAACATTTAAGGGACTCTCTGATCAAAAGGGCCTAACTCTAGATCTAAACATTCCCCACGACATGCCGTCTTTCATAAACAGTGACGAAGGAAAGCTGCGCCAAATACTCACTAATTTATTAGGAAACGCGGTTAAATTTACCCAGCAAGGAGGCATTAGTCTGCGAGTGCGTTCAGTAAATCTGACTACCAAGGAAGTTAAAAATTCAATACTGCTGACGATGGAAATAGAAGATACAGGGCTCGGTATTTCACAGGAAGAAAAGTCAAAAGTTTTTTCAGTTTTTGGACAAACTTCTGCGGGTTTACAGTCCGTCGGCGGCACGGGCTTGGGTATGGTCATCGCACGCGAATATGCTCAGCTTATGGGAGGAGACATTAGCTTCTCTAGCGAAAAAAATGTGGGTACAACCTTTTCTTTAACCGTACAGGTAAAAGAAGCGGCGACTAGACAAGAGCATGAACCAAGTCATGAAATTATCAGGTTCAAACCTGATCAAACGAATAAAACAATATTAGTCGTCGATGACATAGAAAATAACCGAATATTAATCCATAAAACACTCGCCCCTCTGGGCTTTAAAGTTATTGAAGCAAGTGATGGCTTGCAAGCGTGTACGATCTCTGAACAGCAACATCCAGATATCATTTTAATGGATATTCGAATGCAAGTGATGGGAGGGGAAGACGCTATTCGTCACATAAAGGCAACCGAACGAGGTAAAAAAACGCCAATTATTGCCGTGAGTGCCAGCGTATTTAAATCAGAACAACAAGATATTCTAAACCAAGGTGCCGATGATTTTTTGAGCAAACCTTTTAAGCGCAATCAGTTATTAAAGTTAATCAGTAAACATCTTAATTTAACGTACGAATATAACGACGTATCAAGCACGGGCAATGTCGCTTCTAAAGTACTGCCCCCTGAAGATGATGAATTAGTGAATCCTGCTGCACAACCTTTAGGTAAGGTACTTATCGTTGACGATGTGGAGGTCAACAACCTACTGCTACGAAAAATACTCACAACAGAAGGCTATCAATGCAAAGAAGCCAGCAATGGAATTGATGCCTTAGAAATTTACCAAGCTTGGCATCCTGATATCGTACTGCTCGATAACCAGATGCCAGAGATGGACGGTAAAGAGGTTTTAAGACGAATTAACAGCTTCTCAGATCACAACCCTGCACCCGTGATCATTGTCACTGCGGACTGTGACAATGAAGAAACTAAACGATTAATAGATCTTGGTGCTATCGCAGTGATGAACAAACCCTTCAAACCTGCAAAAATTAAAGCCGCGGTAAGCCAATACATACGTTCTTAGAACAAATATGACCCCACTCTTTACACAACTATGGCTGCTGACGTGTTGCGGCTAACACGATTTCTCGTACACAAACGCTTTGTGGTTGCTCCCAAGCAAACATAGCAGCTGCGGCTATAACTTCTGGATCAACAACACCTTCCATTTGAGCTTTCCAATCTTCGTAGCCCGCTTTAATCTCTTCATCGGTAGTATGGCTAAGCAGTTCTGTTTCGACTGCGCCCGGTGCGATAGTGATTAAACGCACATCATCCATCGCTACTTCTTCACGAATGTTTTCAGTCAATGCGTGTACTGCAAACTTGGTTGCACAATACGCCGCATGATTAGGAAAAGTTTTACGTCCAGCAACGGAACTGATGTTAATAATGGTGCCTGTTTTACGCTGCTTCATATTGCCCAATACCGCATGAATGCCATTCAATACGCCCATAACATTCACGTTCAGCATCGCCGCCCATTCGCTAGGATCTTGCTTGTCAGCCTGCCCAAGCAGCATTATGCCGGCGTTATTTACCAAGCAGCCAACTGGGCCAAATTGCGCAACACCTCGGCTGATAGCTTGCTTTAATTGATCGCCATCAGTGACATCAACGCTCAAACATAACGCATTTGGTAATGCTAATGCCTTCATCGCTTCAATACGACGCGCAACCAATAATAAAGGATGTCCTGCAGCGCTGAAGGCTTTTGCCATCGCCGCACCAATACCTGATGATGCGCCTGTAATTACGATAAGTTGTTTCATTGTTTTGCCTCAATACCTGTAAGAAGGCCTAAGCATAAGACAGGCAGCATTGTTGATATATAACACCCAAGCCACATGATTGTTTACATAGACAAACGAATGATTTACTTTAAAGTCTTCCAATAATGAATCATTAACCTTCCATTATGTCTCAACTAGATGATCTCAAAGCGTTCGTTATTATTGCCAAGCACGGCAGCTTCACTAAGGCGGCGGAGATTTTAGGTTGCTCGCGTTCACATTTATCAAAACAATTGAATCTACTCGAAACGCAGCTTGGGGTGAGTTTAATTACCCGCACGACTCGTGCGCAACGCTTAACGGAGCAAGGACAATTGCTGTTTAATCAATGTCAGCTTGCCTTCAATACGCTTGATACCGCAGTACAGATGACTATGGAGCAAGCTCATCAATTGAAGGGCAACATTAATATTAACTGCGTAGGTGGTTATTTAGGGGAAGATATTATTGCCAAATTGATTGCTCGGTTTATTCAAAAATACCCCGATATTCGAGTGAATTTAGATTTCAGCAGTGAACGTGTCGATTTGCTTTCAGGTCAATTTGATGTGGTATTTCGCATGGGGAAGCTGCCAGATTCTGGCTTGATTGCTCGTAAGTTAATGACGATTACCAATGGTCTTTTTGCTTCGCCTAACTATTTGAAAAAATATGGCAGCCCAGCAATGCCCGACGAACTGATACGGCATCAATGCATTACTGGTTCGATTAATCATTGGTTATTTCAGCACGGAAAGAAAGCAAACGTTAGCCAAGAGGTCGTCGTTTCTGGGGCGATTCGCTGTAAGAATGGTCGCGTTATCAAGAATATGGCCATCGCCAATAATGGCATTGCGCGCTTGCCTTTTTATTATTGCCAAGAAGAACTCAAAGCGCAGCAGTTAGTGTCAGTATTTGAAGACTGGAAGCTGGCCGATACACCCTTGTATTTGATTTACCATAAAGATCACTTTCAAGCACAGCGCTTGAAAGTGTTTGTCGATTTTATTGTGACTGAATTTTCCCGTGGAGTGATGGCACAATAAAAGTAAGGCGCTCTATTGAACGAGTTTTCGCACTGACAGTGTGAATTCAGAGCATTGATTATTTTCGTCACACAACGTCAGTTGAGGATTATCAGGCAGAGTCTCAATACCAAAAATCATTAGATGCAAACCACCCGGCTCAAGCACAACAGACCCTCCTGCACTGATTGTTAGCTCATGCAATTGACGCATGCGCATAACACCATCGGTATGAGTATGGGTATGAATTTCAACGCTTTTTGCACCTTCGATTGCCGCCGTTTTTAATATCACATCGTCTTTGCCGGTATTATTGATCGTCATGAACGCGGCACTCATGCTACGACCTGGAATAGGCTTGCGTACATACCCTTCTTCAACCACCAGCTCTGCAACAACAGATGAGGAAAGTAATAAGGTAAAAATTATGGCGAAAAAACGCGTTGATTGCTGATTAGATTTCAAAATATTACACCCTGTTTAAGTAATCTTTGCATATTACTCTGCCCATAATTTAAAACCAGAGACACATTGTCGCAGGCATTAATTTTTATTGTGTTCATCATTTGAATTTACAGTCCAATTAAGTGCTGCATCCAAGCTATTAATAGGCGGTGTGAAATAATAACCGCCCATTCCATCGACGCCAGTTTGTTTCAAAGCTTCAATATCATTCTCATTCTCCACACCTTCACCCAATACTTGTAAATCTAAATTATGGGCAATTTGTACCATCGATTGAATAAAAAACTTATGATCCAACGCTAGGTGTAAACCGCGATTAAAACTGCCCGCGATGCGTAAATAACTGAGCGGTAAGCGCTGTAAATAGGCAAAGGCTAAAGACCCCGTTCCTACCTGATCAACCCCTAGATCAACACCTTTTGATTTCAAACGATGCGCTAATCGAGCCAGCGGAGATTCTATGTGTGATACTGAAAACTCTGAAATTTCTATGCATAAAAGTTCTCGCCATTGCGGATATTGATCAAGCAGCGCCTCTAACTGATCATGGAACGGCTCGCTCAGAATGGAAGCTGCTGATAAATTAATACAAAACTTCTTACGTGTATCTGCATTGATTAATGAAGAAGCCTGCAACTGTTCTAATAACGTTTTTATAACCAGTAAATCAAAGTTTGGTGTTAACTGATGGCGCTCAACCATGGGCCAAAAACGCGCAGCAGAAATAATGCCCTGCTGATCATAAATACGACTCAGTACTTCAAAATGCAAAACGGTCTCGCCTCTCGAATCTAGAATCGGCTGATAGTGCAGTTCGATACTTTCTTCTTGCAGCACTTTTTCTAATACAAGTTTCCATTCACTCGCCGTACGCTCGACCTCACTACTCATCGCTTTGGCATAGAATCCATAGCGACTCACATGCTGTGTTTGTGCTTGGCGTAACGCAACGTCGGCTTTACTTAATACATCAACAAGAGTCACCGGAACTTCTACATGTGTGCCTTCAATCACTAACGAGCGCTGTGTAAACAATGCGCCAATATGAAAGTTGATGCCCCCACGCTGAGATAGCGCAGTGGTTGATAGCAAGTTAAAACACTGTTCTACCAACTCTTCACCATGAGATAAGTCGGTCGCAGGTATATACAATGAAAAATCAGCGCCGCTACGTCGACTGATGAGTGCGTCGCTATGATCACGATGCCATTGATTTAAGATGTCACCAATGCGAAATAATAATTCATCGCCCGCTTCACGCCCTTGATCTTGATTGAATTGCGCGAAATCTTGCACCTGCATTAAAACAAGTACGCCACTATAGCCATCCGGTTGTTGTAAAACATGCTGCAGGCGTTGATCAAAACCGTGACGATTCAATAGTTTTGATACATCATCAAGGTAACTTTCTTCGCGCAATTTTTCAGTAATAGCCGATTGCTCAGCGAAAATAGTTTTCAGTTTTCGTACCATTTGATTCATTGCTAATACCACACGCCTTAATTCACGCGCACGCGGTAGTTTTTCTTGTTCATAAAGATTTCGCTTACTAATATCCAGCGCTTGTTGCTCTACTCGCTCTAAAGGTTTAAACATCCAGCGTAAAATAATTTGCAAACTGACTAAGCTGATAAGGGCCATCCATAAAAACCAAATCACTTCGCCCCTTACTATGTTCCATAAATCCCGATGAGCAGAGTCGGTATGGCTTTGTACCGTTAAACTGCCTAATCGCTGCCAGCCCTGAGTCACATCTGTATGTGCAGGAACAACGTTCAGTTCAACGATATTAATAAACCACATAGGCGCCGATTCATTGTGTGCGGCTTGCTGTGCACGACGCTGTAACTGACTGCCATCAACGAGCTGTAATGAAATTTCTGAAAAGAAGCCACGATCAAATAAAACATCAATCATACGTTCTAATTTTACCTTGTCGCCATCCGCGACTGCATTCGACATAGACAACGCGAGTGACGTCGCCGCATCGTAGGCGCGAGCGTTCAACTGCTGCTCAAAATAATTACTAGAGTTTGTCAGGGTGACAAATAAATTCCCTGTTAATAGTAAAAGAATGAGAGCGCTCGCCATCAAGCTGAGTTGACGCTTTAATGTCATGTCCATTTCCTTGTAACGCCTTGCTAGATTTTAATTTAACAGGCTTTAAATGTAATAAGCTTAAAATATATAAATTTTGAATATATAAACTTTAAATTTCCATACCTTCTGCAGACATTCTAAGTCGCAAGTCGGTCCATAAATCGAGTTTGTTAGGATTCCCCATACGAATCCCCTGTCCCTTCATTCGCTCTAACCACATTCCCGAAGCATTAAAGCTGTACACAGGCTCTAGATCTGTACGCCGATTAGCAGGATATATCTTACCGATTAGGTTATCTAATACCAAGGGGATCGCATCGGGGGTGGGAAAGTAAGTAAGCACCATGTGCGCTTGATTGATTCGCAACGCCTTAACATAGGTAATACGAAGCTTTTCTACTTCGACCCCGAGTTCTTTTAAGGTGTAATATTTTGCAATCACAAAGTCTTCGCAGTCGGCGCCGTGAGTTGTGAGTGATTCGTAAGGCGTCGCCCAATAATCTTCTTGTCCCCAATGCTTTTGATCGCTGACATAGTTAACCGCGGTATTAAAAAAATCATTCACTGCCCGTAATTTTTCATCTTCATCCTTATTACGCAAGTCTTGATACAGGCTTTGCCAATCGTGCAGGCGCTGTTCAGCCTCAGCGCCAAACTCCTGTTGAGCGGATGCAAACAATTCTTTTTTAATCCATTGTTTATCATCCGCTTGTAATAATACGAACAAGCCTAATAAAAAAGTGGCCGCAAGCCCTTTAAATAGAAAGGGGAATACCCTGTTAGCTCGCTGCTGTAGTCCTTCGAGCAAGTAGAATCTCTCTCGTAAAAATAGCTGAATATCTACTTACTATAGGACACCCGAGGGTTTTTGCTGCTTTCCTACTTAACATCACCTAAGCATCAGCAAAAATCATGAAGACTGCTAAGCTTACTAGCAACATTTGCGATATAGATCATCATGGATATTTCAAAAAGCGAAAAGCTGAAGCAACATTTCTCAACGCGGGTCACACATCAGGCGAGGCACTTACTGGATTTATGGCGCTGCCTACATGATGACCAGTGGCAACATGAGCGCATCTTGGATTTATTACAAGCCAATGAGAAATTATTGCGCTTTGCCCAGCGCTTCGATTCGCCAAAATACATTCAGATCGCTACTCAGTTCCAGAGCACGCTAGCAGGTATAGAGAACAACAATCACCCCAGCAGTGAACAGCTTAAAACGTTAAATGATTTAATGTTGCAGTTAAGCCAAGGGGTATTACGAAGAAATGATCAGGGCAATCAAGCTGAAAAAATGATTGTAGTAAAGAAGCCCATTTATATGGCTTTAAACGACTCCGATAATGCGATACAGCTCGCCCAACAAATGGAGTACTTTGGTTTAAGAGCCGAACTGTTTAGCAATCAAGACGACCTCAACCACGCTATCGGAAAACGTCATCCGCTGGCCATTATTATCGATATTGATTTTCAAGAAATAGACAATGGTTTGACGATTATTGCTCAGCACCAAGGAGTTAAAGAAGCAGGAAGCATGAAAACAGCAGTAAATCCCATGATTCCAGTGCTTTTTTACAGCTCTCATTGCATGACACTCAAACAAAAGCTGCAGTGTTTACGTCTAGGCGGCATCAGCAGCTTCGAGAGCCTTGCGCCGCAAGCGATTATTACGCAACTTGAAAGTCTGGTTAACTTAGTGCCTGAGCAACCTTTTAGAATACTCATCGTTGACGATTCAAAATCTCAGGCACTCTTTGCGGAAAAGGCATTGAATGCCGCGGGGATGATTACCGAAAAAGTAACCGACCCCATGGAGGTTTGGAATGTATTAGAATCGTTCCAGCCTGAAATGATTCTCATGGATATGTACATGCCGGGCTGTAATGGCGTAGAGCTGGCCAAGGTTATTCGCCAAGACAAGCACTATATCAATATTCCGATCATTTATTTATCCGGAGAGGAAGATAAAGAACGACAGTTAGCAGCAATGGCAGAAGGCGGTGAAGATTTCCTAACCAAGCCTGTTGACCCTAGGCATTTATTATCAACAATTCGCACTCGAGGTGCCCGAGCGCGAGAGCTGAGCCAACTGATTGCCCGCGATAGCCTCACGGGCCTATACAATCATACCCACATATTGAAAGCCTTAGATGAGCAACTTAAAGTGGCTCAGCGTAATAACACTTCACTGTGTTTTGTTATGGTCGACATTGATCACTTTAAACAAGTAAATGATAACCATGGCCACCCGATTGGCGATGATGTTATTAAAAACCTAGCCTTATTTTTATCTCAGCGTTTACGAAAAACAGATTTCATTGGCCGTTACGGCGGGGAAGAATTTGCCATTGTTTTGCCCAATGTCAGCCTTGAGGATGCCGAGTCCATCATGAATGAAATTCGTAATAATTTTTCTCACTTACTCCACGGCGGCCTCGCTGCAATTAGTTCAACTTTTTCTTGCGGCATTGCCTTGCATAGAGGACAAAGCAGCAACGAATTAATCGAACTGGCCGACCAAGCGATGTATTTGGCTAAAAGAGATGGCCGAAACTGCGTAAAAGTGTGCCCAGCTAAGGATTAGCGGCATTAGGGACTAGACCCCTCGCCGCTTTTTGTGCAAACTCCCGCCAATAGTTAACATTGTGTTTTTTCATCATGTCGTAATATCCCATTCGATACCTATATGATAGCTATACGGTACCCATTACGATAATTATGCGATTCCTATAACGGAGCTCATTATGCCTTCAATCTTAGTATTAAATGGCCCCAACCTAAACCTCTTAGGCACACGTGAACCTGGGGTTTATGGCCATACCACACTGGCTGATATTGAGCAGTCATTAGCTCAGCAAGCTTCAAGTGCTGGCGCCGAGCTAACCAGCTTTCAATCAAACGCTGAGTTTGAATTAATTGAGCGCATTCATAAAGCAGGAAGCGATGGCATTGATTTCATCATTATCAATCCAGCGGCTTTTACCCATACTAGTGTTGCCATTCGTGATGCCATTTTAGGGGTTAATATCCCATTCATTGAAGTTCACATTTCTAATGTTCATGCCCGTGAGGATTTTCGCGCCCACTCTTATTTTTCTGATAAAGCAGTCGGTGTCATTTGTGGTTTAGGCCCAAAGGGTTATGAATTCGCACTTTCGAGTGCACTAGAACAGTTAAAAGGATCAATCTAATGGCTTGGATACAACTCAAAATTGAAGTACTGCCCGACCAGATCGAAGTTATTGAAGACTCGATGCTATTGGAAGGCGCACAAGCGGTCACCTTACAAGACGGTGCTGATCAACCTATTTTAGAACCCGAGCTGGGCACGATGCCAGTATGGGATAAAACCATTGTGATCGGCTTGTTCGATGCTGAAATCAAAGGCGACGTATTAATTGCCAATATGAAAGAGCTGTTTGCTGCTGATCCAAGCATGCAAGGCAAGCGCTTTCCTGAGCATAAGCTTGAACTCGTAGAAGATAAAGATTGGGAACGTGCTTGGATGGATAACTTCCATGCAATGCCTTTTGGTGACCGCTTATGGGTTTGCCCTAGCTGGAAAGAGCCTGAAGATAAAGATGCGGTTAACCTCATGCTTGACCCTGGCCTGGCCTTTGGTACGGGAACCCACCCTACCACAGCACATTGCTTGCGCTTTTTAGATCAGAATGTTGAGGGTGGCGAGCTGATTATCGATTATGGTTGTGGCAGTGGTATTTTAGGCATTGCAGCCTTATTATTAGGTAGTGACCGTATGCTAGGGGTTGATAATGACCCACAAGCACTACTGGCTACCCGCCAAAACGCCGAACGCAATGGTCTTTCAGCTGAGCGTTATGATGTCGTATTACCTGAAAATACTCATAAAATAGAAGCCGACATTATGGTGGCCAATATTTTAGCCGGACCATTAATTTCATTAGCAGAAAATATTGCCAAATTAACGAAAAGTGGCGGAAAACTCGCACTATCAGGCCTATTAAGCCATCAAGCAGATGAAGTTCGTCAAGCTTACGAGCCTTGGTTTAATATGGATGGTATGGAACAAATGGATGATTGGATAATCCTAACTGGCACTAAACTTTAAATAATAAAAAGTTGCCCGTAACATGAGCAAAGGATATTAGTAGCTATGGCCGAGACACACATTACTCGCTGCCCACATTGTCAGACCACTTTTCGAATCCGCTTAGAGCAGTTAGCGGCGGCGAAAGGTGCAGTGCGGTGCGGGTCTTGTTTGCAAGTATTCAAAGCTGCTAACCATCTTATTAGTGGTGCGCCTAAAGCGCCTGCTATACAGGAACAGACTCCTGATTCAATCGCGCCGACTCCAGCCAAAGAAGATACGGTTATTGAGGAGATATCTTTTGATGATATTCCCGACCAAATCAACGATGACCCATTAGAAGACTTTGGTATTCGCCAACCTGATCATAATGGTGATGAAGTTTTTGCAAATAGCTTACAGCTGGATGATTCTATTTTCAGCATGCAAGAAAAGGCTAAGCCTTCTCGTTATTCACTACTAGACAACAAGCAAGATATCGAGCTTGAAGATGATCAATTTGGCCGTAATCATGATCATGTCGATGAAACATGGACTTCCAATTTAATGGAAGACGACGAGAAATCGAATTCTAAATCAAGCGCTTATGATGAGTCGTGGGCCGATGCCTTATTAGATGTTGATGACGACTTGGTCGAAGATATCGACATGAGTTTCACCAAAGAGAATGCTGCCAAGCAAATAGATGACTTTGTTCCTTCATTGGAAGATGCCCCTGAAAGTAATCAATATCACTTAGGCGGCAATAATGATTTTGAACAAGAAACCGTTGAAATTGAACTGACCATTGCTGACTCGGTTAACGATTTACTCGACGAGCCACTCAACCTAGATAATAAGGGTAAGAAAAAAGCGCCTGTTGCCACCCCTCCTAGCTTTCTCTGGTTATGGCTCAGTGGTGCCATCGTCATGATATTTGCTTTGGTTGCACAAGTCGGATATTTCAAGTTTGACTCTTGGTCTCGCCATCCTCAGTATCGCCCAGTATATGCACTCAGCTGCCAGTTACTTAATTGCCAACTACCGGCCATTCAGAATATCCGTAAAATGAGTACCCAACACTTTATGGTCCGGCCACACCCTAAAGTAAAGCAGGCGCTCTATATCGATACACTACTCATAAATAGTGCCGACTATAAGCAACCGTTCCCCGATTTAAATTTAATATTCACCGGGCTTAATGATCAAACCATTGCGTCTCGTCATTTTAAGCCAGAAGAATATTTAGCGGGTGAATTGGCTGGCTCTAATAGCATGCCACTGAATGTTCCGATTCATATTGCCATCGAAATTGCGAACCCAGGAGCGGAAGCCGTAGGCTATCGTATTGAGCTGGTCGCCAACCATTAATCCAGCATTTGCCAAAATCTCGCTATAAATGTCAACCAAATTGAGCCCTATTTTTCGATAACCATCGATAAAAGGCTCAATTTGTCACGTCAAGCTTTTTAGTTGCAAAAAACTCACTAAAAACTGCTCAATAGGCCTTTATTCATACTCTTGATATGAGTATTATACGCCGACTTTTCCATCGCGCATTTTTTAACCAGAAGTCACATATCCTTTATGTTAATGATTGGTCCTTATCAACTGCCAAACCCCGTGGTGCTTGCACCTATGGCAGGGGTGACCGACCTTCCCTTTAGGCAATTATGCCGACGCTTGGGTGCTGGTTTGGTGGTAGGCGAAATGGTTTCGAGTAATCCTGAGCTGAGAAATACACGAAAGTCACAGCTTCGTTTGAACCATGACGGAGAGCCTGAGCCGATTGCCGTGCAGATTGCCGGTGGTGACCCAGAATCTATGGCCGCCGCCGCAATATTTAATGTAGGTAACGGTGCTCAGATCATCGACATCAACATGGGATGTCCCGCAAAAAAAGTGTGCAATAAAGCCGCGGGTTCTGCGCTGATGAAAGACGAAGTGTTGGTCAGTGAAATATTGCATGCGGTGGTTGAAGCAGTCGATGTACCCGTAAGTTTAAAGATGCGCACGGGCTGGGCCCCTGAGCATAAGAATGCACCCAAAATCGCAGAAATCGCAGAACAGGCGGGTATTGTCTCTTTAGCGGTTCACGGGCGAACCCGTGACTGTGGTTATAGTGGTGACGTTGAATACCATACCATTCGTGAGATTAAGCAACAGGTCAGTATTCCGGTGTTTGCTAACGGTGATATCACCAGCGCAATAAAAGCCGCTGAAGTAATGGATTTTACCGGCGCTGATGGCGTCTTAATTGGCCGCGCGGCGCAAGGTCAGCCGTGGATTTTTCAGCAAGTTGCACATTATTTAGCAACCGGAGAGCTGCTTGCAGCCCCAGACTGGTCTGAAATCGAAACTATACTGCTCGAACATATTGCAGGACTCTACACCTTTTACGGTGATTATTTAGGCGTGCGTATCGCACGCAAGCACGTGAGCTGGTACTTACAGACTCATAGCGAAGGCCTAGCCTTTCGCAAAAATTTTAATCGTCTGGAAAGCTCAGCGGAGCAAGTTCAGGCGATTCGATTATTTTTCAAGGATAAAATACTTAATAAAGGAATAGCGGCATGAACACAGAATCATTATTAAGGAAGGTTGATACAGTGACCGAAGCGTCTCATACCCCAGCACAAGATTCATCTTTTGATGCCAATACTCAAACACTACGCGATAGTGTTGAGCGTGCGTTACAAAATTACTTTGACAACCTAGACGGTCAGCCAGTATCCGATGTTTACAACATGGTACTGTCAGAAGTTGAAGCTCCCCTACTTGAAACGGTTATGAAGTATACCCGCGATAATCAAACCAAGGCCTCCACGGTTTTGGGCTTGAATCGCGGGACACTGCGGAAAAAGCTGAAGCAGTACGGAATGCTTTAAGCGTTTAATTTTTAATTATCTGGCGGCTATTTATAGCCGCTTTTTCGTTCTAAGAACTGACCTAACCACTTGGTCAACTTTATTCATCTATTACTTCGGAAAATCATGAGCATACTTAGTTCTGTCGACGCCCCTATTGTTAGCATCACGCCTGTACGTCGCGCTTTAATCAGCGTATCGGATAAAACAGGCATTGTTGAATTCGCCCGCGCCCTAAGTGCAAATGGCACTGAGCTACTGTCTACTGGCGGTACTTATAAGTTACTGATTGCAGAGGGTATTCCTGCAACAGAAGTATCGGATTACACCGGTTTCCCAGAAATGATGGATGGACGTGTTAAGACATTACACCCTAAGATTCATGGCGGTGTTTTGGGTCGTCGCGGAATCGATGATGACGTCATGGCAGAACACGGCATCAACCCAATCGATTTAGTGATTGTAAATCTATATCCATTTGCGGCAGCCGTTGCTAAACCAGGTTGTACGTTGGCAGATGCGATTGAGAATATCGATATCGGCGGTCCTACTATGGTTCGCTCTGCGGCTAAGAACAATGCACACGTAGGCATCGTGGTTAAAGCCGATGATTACAACAGTATTTTAGCTGAAATCGCTGAACACAAAGGCCTTACCACTAAGACCCGTTTTGATCTTGCGCTAAAAGCCTTTGAACATACGTCGCAGTACGACGGCATGATTGCTAATTACCTAGGTACGATTAACCTAGAAGCTGAAACGCTAGGTACTGAAGACCGCATTAACTTCCCACGCACCTTCAATAGCCAGTTCACCAAAGCGCAGGACATGCGTTATGGCGAAAATCCACATCAGAAAGCGGCGTTCTATATTGATGAAGATGCAACTGAAGCCTCAGTTGCAACCGCTAAACAGTTGCAAGGCAAAGAGCTTTCGTTCAACAACGTTGCCGATACAGACTCTGCCCTTGAATGTGTTAAATCCTTCGTTAAGCCAGCGTGCGTAATCGTTAAGCACGCAAACCCATGTGGTGTTGCAGTATCGCTAGACGGTATTGGCGAAGCATATGAACTTGCTTATGCAACCGATACCGAATCTGCGTTTGGCGGCATCATTGCTTTCAACCGTGAACTAGACGGCGCAACGGCTCAGAAAATTGTTGATCGTCAATTCGTTGAAGTGATCATTGCGCCTAAAATTAGCGCTGAAGCGATTGCTATTGTGGCTGCTAAAAAGAACGTTCGTCTATTAGAATGTGGCGAATGGGATACCAACAATCGTGTACAAGATTTTGATCTTAAACGTGTAAACGGTGGCTTATTAGTACAAGACCGTGACCAAGGTATGATCACTAAAGACGACCTTAAGGTGGTTACTAAGCGTCAGCCGACTGAAGCTGAGCTAGACGATTTAATCTTCGCTTGGAAAGTTGCCAAGTACGTTAAGTCTAACGCTATCGTTTACGCTAAAGGTCGTCAGACTATTGGTGTTGGTGCAGGCCAGATGAGCCGTATTAACTCAGCGCGTATCGCGGGCATTAAAGCCGAGCATGCGGGTCTTCAGGTTGAAGGTTCTGTTATGGCATCGGATGCGTTCTTCCCATTCCGTGATGGTTTGGATAACGCTGCCGCGAATGGTATTAAGGCCGTGATTCAGCCTGGGGGATCGATGCGTGATGAAGAAGTAATTGCCGCAGCCGACGAAGCTGGCATTGCGATGGTATTTACTTCCATGCGTCACTTCCGTCATTGATCTTTAGCTTTTAGTGAGAGGCTATTACGCTCCTTAAAAGTACGAGATACAACAAAAGCCAGAGACTGAATGTAGTCTCTGGCTTTTCAAGTTTAAAGATTTAGTTTTCTCAAGTTAACTTGATAAACGAAGGGCTAAAGCCTTCGGATTAAAAAGGAAAAGAATTGTGAAGGTATTAATAATTGGTTCTGGCGGTCGTGAGCATGCTCTAGGCTGGAAAGCGGTTCAAGCAGACAACGTTGAAAAAGTATTCATCGCACCCGGTAACGCAGGTTCTGCAGCTGAAGCAGGCCTTGAAAACGTAGCCATCGATGTTTTAGATTTCGAAGGTCTTGCGGCATTTGTTGAAGAAAATGATATTGCGCTAACCATCGTTGGCCCTGAAGCGCCGTTAGTTGAAGGCGTGGTTGATTTCTTCGCTGCTCGTGGTCTAAAAGCGTTCGGCCCTTCTAAAGGCGCTGCGCAATTAGAAGGCTCTAAAGCGTTCACAAAAGATTTCTTAGCACGTCACAATATCCCAAGTGGTTTCTACGAAAACTTCACCGAAGTTGAGCCTGCCCTGGCTTATATCAATAAAATTGGCGCACCGATTGTAGTTAAGGCCGATGGCCTTGCGGCAGGTAAAGGCGTGATCGTTGCAGAAACAATTGCACAAGCGGAAGAAGCAGTGACCGATATGCTTTCAGGCAACGCCTTTGGTGAAGCGGGTTGTCGTGTCGTCATCGAAGAGTTCTTAGCGGGCGAAGAAGCCAGCTTCATCGTTATGGTTGATGGCAAGAACGTTCTAGCCATGGCAACCAGCCAAGACCATAAACGTGTTGGCGATGGCGATACTGGCCCAAATACCGGCGGCATGGGTGCTTACTCTCCGGCGCCAGTCGTAACACCTGAAATTCATGATCGCATCATGAAAGAAGTGATTATGCCAACGGTTGAAGGCATGGCAAAAGAAGGTAACGATTACACCGGTTTCTTATACGCAGGTCTTATGATCGATGCAGACGGAACACCAAAGGTTATTGAATATAACTGTCGTTTTGGTGACCCTGAAACTCAGCCTATCATGATGCGCATGCAATCTGATTTAGTTGACCTTTGCCTTGCTGCGATGGATGGCAAGCTAGATCAAAAAGACACTAAGTGGGACCCTCGTCCTGCCGTGGGCATTGTGCTGGCGGCTGGCGGTTACCCCGCTTCTTATGGCAAAGGCGATATTATTTCTTTACCAAGCGATGAAGGTATCGATAGCAAAATATTCCACGCTGGCACCAGCAACAACGCAGAAGGTGATATTGTCACCGCTGGCGGTCGTGTACTATGTGCCACAGCCTTGGGTAACTCGGTTACAGAAGCTCAGCAACACGCTTATACCTTAGCGGAAAAAGTGAGCTGGAATGGTATGTTCATGCGCAGTGATATTGCGTATCGTGCCATCGCTCGCGAGCAGAGCGAATAGAAAATAATCAATATAATGCAATAGTGGTGGATCGTTCACGGATGAATATTAAAAGATTTCTTTTACTGAGTTTGTTATGGATGGCCACGGCTATACCGGCATTATTATTGAGCGCGACCAGTCAGGCAGTACCCGCTATTATGCTGCCTGATTCTTCTTTTGATTTGCAGATCACACCGTATCTATCCATTCTTGAAGACGAGCATAGCCAGTTAACTATCGACGATATTTTAACGCCAGAGGCTCAACTTAAGTTCACGCCAAGTCATAGCGACAACTTACGCTTTAGCTTATCAGATTCTAGCTATTGGCTACGTTTTAGCATTACTAACCCTTACTCAGAAGATCAAAATCTTGTACTCAGCATTAGTAATAATCGCTTAGAAAATATTGAGTTTTACGAATATAAAGCAGGCCAATTAAATCATCAAAGCTCTGGCGGTTTAACCAAAAACAAAGCTCAAGGCAGTCACCGCCAAGCCTATCCTTTTTTAATCGAGGTACAGGCAAAAAAGAATCAAACCTACTTCATAAAGATTCATTCTAAAACAGCGATTAATACGTTATTGCGCTTGCAGTCGAATGATCAATTTTTACAAAGCCAGCAGTTTGATTTCTCTATCCTTGGAATGGCACTGGGCTGGGTCGTTGCAACGGCGGCTTTCTTTATATTTATATGGTATTTCTACCGCTTTCACATTGCCCTCATCTCGGCTCTTTATTGCAGCAGTATTTTCATTTTTATTCCCGCTTGGCTAGGTCAGTGGGCAACATGGTTTCCGCAAAGCCAAGCATGGAAAAGTGAAATCATCCTTATTAGTGTAATGATTTCTGCAATATTACAGACCCTACTCACCATAAAACTCAACTGGAATTCTGACAAAGTTCTACGCGCACTCAATGGCATTGTATTAATGAATTGTGCAGCGATGCTGAGCTATTTATTTCTGCCCTCTGGCACGATGACCCTGCTAATGCTTGCCACGATCATTATTACCAATATTTCTCTTGCAAGCATATTGCTGTTTGCTAAAAGTGAAAATGAACGAGCACAGTTCTTTTTATTACTGGGCCACGTTATTGTTGCTTGTGGAATATTACTCAGTGTTCTCACAACCCATAATCTTTTAGCGTTCGATTTTATTAATAACTGGGCAGGTATTATTTTACCCTTGGCCATGATCAGCTGTACTGTATTTGCCAACCTAAGCATCATCGAACAGTACCGTGAAAAGCGTGATCAACAAATGAATAGCAGTGATGTTATTTTGCCCGAATTATTAGCCAAGCTAGGCCACGAGTTTCGCACTCCCATTAACGGAGTAATGGGGATGAGCGAATTATTATCCGATACGCACTTAACCCATACTCAACGCGATTATTTAGAAACTATAAGCCTTGCGGGTCGAGATTTACTGCACCTTGTTAGCGAAATGTCAGACTTTGCCAAGCTGCAAAGCGGACGCATTAATCTTGACCACCGCGCTTTTGATTTAACTAATTGCTTATCACAGTGTATGAATCGCTATCAGCAAGAAGCCAATCGGAAGCAGATTGAATTAGTACTCGATATTGCCGACGATATTTCACCGCGCTTGCTGGGCGATAAAAACCGGCTGCAAACGATTATTACGAACTTGATTGCGCAATCACTTCGCCATACTGAGAGTGGCGAGTTAGAGCTAAAAGTATTCCGTGTTGGTTTAAACAATCACGATGGTATATTTTTTCAAGTTCAATTGTCAGGCAGTCTTATTGAACATGACGAGCTGCGTCGTTTATTCCGCACCATGGCAGGCCCTCAAGAGCAATTTGCCCATGTTAATCTTGATCAGGGTTTGGGATTAATTATTGTTAAGCGCTTAGTAAGCTTGATGGAAGGATCTATCGAGGTTGAGACTCTCACTCACCATGGCTGTTCTATTACGCTCTTCCTGCCAATCAAACAAGAGCTTAGTGAAAGAGTTGAGGAGGACGCTGACTTACTGTCTGGCCAGCGAATTTTGATCGTTGATGATAACAGTACCTTCCGCGGTGTAATTGAAAAGCAAGTAAAACGCTGGGGCATGCGCGCAGACAGTACTTATAGTGGTAAAGAAGCGCTGGCCTTAATGCGCAATAAAGCCAACCTTGGCGAGCCTTACGATTATATTGTGATCGATCACGACATGCCGATTATGAATGGCATTCAGCTGACTGAACGCTTGATGGCTGATAATGATATTGAGCCAAAGCCAATGCGTATTATGCTCACAGGCCTAGGCATAGGTAGCGCTAACCAAGAAGCGAAAGAGGCAGGTATTCAAAAGATTGTTAACAAGCCAGTGAGTGGCCGTCATTTGAAAGAAGTACTCTTAGAGTTTCATAAGCTGATTAAGCCACTAATAATGAAATAACGCTTTAGGTCATGTTTTCTTTTGGCCTTTCGCGTAAAATTGTATAATCATTTCTCTTATTAAGCCTCTTCTCTTTTGAAGCCATGCGCTAATTTATACAATAGGTTGATTATTCATGCGTCATTTATCACCATTCGACAAATTTATTCAAAATGCAGATCTAGCATTGCGCACATTAATTCCAGGCGCCGCTAATCAGCAGCGTCCTTCTCCAGCCCAAGCCTCTGCAGATATTTCTGACAGCCAGTACGAGCTGGATGATAAAGAACGCAAGCACGCGGCGGGCTTAATGCGTATTAATCATACCGGCGAAGTCTGCGCTCAGGCGCTTTATCAAGGCCAAGCCTTAACGGCTAAATTGCCTGAAGTACGTGAAGCGATGGATGAAGCCGCCGCGGAAGAGATTGATCACCTGGTTTGGTGTGAAGATCGTATTACTCAGCTAGGCAGCCATACCAGTGTATTGAATCCGGCATTTTATGGGTTATCGTTTGGCATTGGTGCACTGGCAGGCGCAATCAGCGATAAAGTGAGCTTGGGATTTGTGGCCGAAACTGAACGCCAAGTGTGTAAGCATTTAAGCGAGCACATGACGTCTCTGCCGACTCAAGATACCAAGAGCAAAGCGATCTTGTTGCAGATGCTAGATGATGAAGCAAAGCACGCTACCGCTGCGATTGATGCTGGCGGTTATGAGTTCCCGCTACCCATTCGTTTTGCTATGACGGGTTTGAGTAAGATTATGACGAAGAGCGTTTATAAAATATAACGTTTAGCTTGTTTAATGAGCTACTTGAAAAACGTCGTAATTTTAGAAAGCAACCCAATCTTAAAGATCAAATAGCAGATAAAAAAAAGCCCAAATCTAACAAAAGATTTGGGCTTTCTTCTTGACCACACTAGCGATACAAGCCGCTAATAGAACTACAAGCTAAGCACTTTCTCGCCGCGCGAAATACCAGAAACACCGGTACGCACAGTTTCTAATACACAGCTTGGGCCGATGGCTTCAATAAACGCCGCCAACTTATCAGTGGTGCCGGTTAATTGAACCGTATACACACTGCTGCTGATATCAACTACCTGACCACGAAACACATCCGCAGTACGTTTGATTTCAGCACGCTGAGCGCCAACCGCTTTCACTTTAATCAGCATAAGCTCGCGTTCAATGTGCGGGCCTTCTGTTAAATTAACCAACTTAACCACTTCGATAAGGCGGTTTAGCTGCTTAGTGATTTGCTCAACCTTGCTATCATTACCAATCGTCGTCATGGTAAGGCGAGACAAAGTTTCATCTTCAGTCGGTGCAACCGTTAAAGTTTCAATGTTGTAACCGCGCTGAGCAAACAAGCCAACAACACGAGACAAAGCACCAGGTTCATTCTCCAACAAAATAGAAATAATGTGACGTTGTGGCAGACTCATTATGTGCGCTCCGTTTTGTTCAACCACATATCGCGCATAGAGCCCAAAGGCACCTGCATAGGATATACGTGTTCTTTTTCATCAACTTTAACGTCTAAGAAAACCAAACGATCGTTGTACTTATTAAACGTATCTTCTAATGCCTGTGGCAACTCATCACGATGAGTAACACAAATTCCCACATGCCCATAAGCTTCAACCAACTTAACAAAATCAGGTAGCGATTCCATATAAGAGTTTGAATGACGTCCTTCGTAATTCATGTCTTGCCACTGGCGAACCATGCCTAAAGAACCATTATTCAAACACAAGATTTTCACCGGAATACCGTACTGCAAGCAGGTCGATAATTCCTGAATGTTCATCTGGATCGAACCTTCACCGGTAACACAAACAACCTTGTCTTCAGGGAAGTTCATCTTAATACCCATAGCGGCTGGAAAGCCAAAACCCATGGTGCCTAAACCACCTGAGTTGATCCACTTATTAGGTTCATCAAACTTGTAGTATTGCGCGGCAAACATCTGGTGCTGACCTACGTCTGAAGTAACGAAGGCTTTGCCTTCGGTCGCTTCGTACATAGCTTCAATCACTTCTTGTGGCTTCATTAGGCCATCGTCGTTCTTGTCATAGCGCATGCCGTGACGAGGACGCCAGTCATTGATTTGCTTCCACCAGCTGGCTAATGCTTCTGCATCAATATTACTATCACTGCTTTTGATCAGCGCCAACATATCATCTAGAACCGAACCTACAGGGCCAACAATCGGCACATCAGCGGTAATCGTTTTAGAGATTGAAGAAGGATCAATATCAATATGAATAATTTTCGCATCTGGGCAGAATTTTTTCGTCGCATTCGTTACGCGGTCGTCAAAACGAGCGCCAATTGCGATGATTAAATCAGCATGGTGCATCGTTACGTTTGCTTCGTACGTACCGTGCATACCCAACATACCCAAGAAACGTTCATCAGTTCCTGGGAAAGCACCCAAGCCCATTAACGTACTGGTCACAGGAAAGCCTAATACATCGACCAATTCACGTAGTTTATCTGAACTTCTATCCAGAATAACACCACCACCGGAATAGATAATTGGGCGCTTGGCTTCAAAAATCATATCAACGGCTTTTTTGATCTGGCCAGAATGTCCACGCTGAGGCGGAGCATAAGAGCGAATCTTAACTTTCTTCGGATAGTTATATTCGAAGCGCTCGTTTGGCATGGTCATATCTTTTGGTAAATCGATAACAACCGGGCCAGGACGACCTGTTTCAGCAATGTGGAATGCTTTAGCGATGATCTCTGGAATATCCACAGGATCAGTTACGCGGAAACTGTGCTTAACAATCGGACGAGAAATACCCAACATGTCAGTTTCTTGGAAGGCATCATCACCAATAAGGTGAGACATAACCTGTCCACAGATCACAACCATAGGAATCGAGTCAGTCTGAGCCGTCGCAATACCGGTAATAGTATTGGTTGCGCCAGGACCTGAAGTCACCATGACCACACCTGCTTTACCCGTTGCACGAGCAAAACCGTCAGCCATGTGCGCCGCTGCTTGCTCGTGGCGGACGAGTACATGCTTAACGTGGCTCTGTTTATAAACTGCATCATATACGTGCAATAAAGAGCCACCTGGGTAGCCATAAATATACTCCACGCCAGCATCGTGCAAAGCACGTACTAGCATGTCACCGCCGGAAAGTAATTCCACCGAACTATCCTCACTAATAAATCGATAATCGAATAAATCATTAGGTTTATTTGGCGATGCGGTTTGCTGTGCATCGCTTGTCGCTAAGACGATAGAACCCTAATGTATAATTTTTACGCAGAACGTCGCAGCTTACAGCGCATCTGATTTAACACATCGTTGCGTTAAGCCAATAGAACGTTTGAGCTACGAGTTTAAAGACTGGATGATCGATTCTTGGTCAATCACCGTATTGATTCTGATCTTGGTCTTAAGACAAGAACCTGAGGTGAACACAGGGGATAACCTATTCACTCTCTTAACTATCTTTTCTCATAACACGTCGGTGATCGGCCCGAAACCTAGCATGACGAAAAGCCGCGTAATTTTGCCATTTTGACAGGATTTGTCAATACAATAGTTGGATAATTCCTTGACAAAACACGTGCTATAATCGAATGTGATTTGAAATAGTTTTGAAACAAGAGATTTTTGTATGTTTTCGCGTTTTTATGCCGCAGCTTTAATGATCAGTTTACTTTCTAGCGTCTTGCTGCAAACCGCACATGCCGCAAAAATCTATCACTGGGTCGATGACAAAGGCCGGTCGCACTATAGTGAAAATAGACCGCATGATGCGGAAGCCAAAACGCTCAACGTTCAAGCGACAGGTAAGAGTTCTAGTGGCAGCCCGGTGATGACTAATACATCAAAACCTACCACCAAACCGGCAACCGCTAAAGATGGTGAGCAAGAAAATTTAGTCGCTGAACACAGCATTGAAGATAAGGCAAAATTTTGCCAGCAATCCCGAGATCTTTTACAAAGCATGGGCGGAAGCCCTCAACGCCGCTTTAAGCAACCTGATGGTAGCTTCCGTAAATTAGAGCAATCTGAGATTGCAGATTACAAAGCTCAGGCTCAAGCAGGCATCAAGAACTACTGCAAATAAGGCAGGTTATTTACCCAACTTCATTTTTCACCTATCACCCACCAGCCAAATAAGGCTGGCTTGGCGACCTGTAATAGCCTGGCGGCGATAGCTGAAGAATCTTGCTTCACCTTTTTCAACTAACGCTGAAAAAGTACAGTACGACTCATCGCCATAAACACCCGCCACACCCAAATGTTCAAGCTGTAACCTAGCTAGGCGATAAAGATCTGCTTGTAAGCGATCCCCTTCTCCGGCGATAAAGCACACATCATCTGCCCAAATCTGGCCATCATCAAAACGATTAAAAGCCTGCTTCACATCTGGGCCCACTTCAAATGCAGCTTGCGATATTGCAGGACCTAACCAAGCAATTACTTGATTCATAGCAATGCCGTTATTGGTAAAGGTTTTTAAGGCATTCACTAATACGCCGTTAGCAAGGCCGCGCCATCCAGCATGAGCGGCGGCGACTTGTCGGCCTTGCAGATCACAGAACAGAACAGGTAGACAATCGGCGGTCATTACCGCACAGGCTAAAGCGGATATTTGGGTAAAACTCGCATCCGCTGGGGTAGCATTTGCAATCAAACTTGCATCTGGGCACTCAGTACCATGAATTTGCTGCAACCAACGAATTTCATCACAGCCTTCGGCCTGGCTCACTAACTGCTGACGATTCGCACTGACGTGACTTGGCAGATCGTCAACATGATCACCAAGATTAAAAGAATGATAAGGGGGGAGGCTTTGTCCTAAGCAATGCGAATGCTCAGGCCCAGAGAATATCTCACGCTCAGTCGCTAATGCTTTTACATTATCCGGGGCTGGCCATTGAGGTATGATCATTCGCTGCTCTTATGTCTTAATGTTCGATTTATTAACGCTCGATTCATTAATGCCTACTGATCTAAGCTCTACCGATTAATAATCGAGATCTTCGTAAGTTTCAGACTGCTCATCACTTAGAGATTGTAATAACTTTTGAAAATCTTCGGGTAGTTCAGCATCCCACGTCATGTATTCATCGGTGGTTGGATGCCACAGGCTTAATTCACGGGCATGCAATGCCTGGCGTTGAAAAGTCTGTAGCTCTTGGCGCAAATGCAGTGAAATACCTTTAGGCAAACGAAAACGACCAAAATACGTCTGATCACCCACCAAAGGATAACCAATGTGCGACATGTGCACACGAATTTGGTGAGTACGACCCGTTTCTAACTTACAACGAATATGGGTATGCGCATTAAATTTCTTTAATACACGGTAATGAGTAATGGCTTCCTTACCCATACCTTCAGGTGCAACGGCCATTTTAGTACGCGAAGTTGGGTGACGAGCAATCGGGGCTTCAACAATACCACCCCCTGTCATTACACCCATTGTAACGGCTTCGTATTCACGGCCCATTGAACGATCTTGTAATTGATTGACTAGCTGGGTTTGAGCTTGCAACGTTTTTGCAACCACCATCAAACCGGTCGTATCTTTATCCAGACGATGCACAATACCTGCACGCGGAACATTTTCGATACCAGGATAGTGGTACAGCAAGGCATTCAATAGCGTACCGGTATAATTACCCGCCGCTGGGTGAACGACTAAGCCAGATGGCTTGTTGATCACTACGATATCATCATCTTCGTAGACGACCTCTAATGGAATATTTTCCGCTTCC
The DNA here is from genome assembly GCA_000967895.1 of Oleispira antarctica RB-8. Lineage (GTDB taxonomy): Bacteria > Pseudomonadota > Gammaproteobacteria > Pseudomonadales > Oceanobacteraceae > Oleispira > Oleispira antarctica. The sequence goes on along the minus strand of FO203512.1, from coordinate 658,473 downwards.
CAGTCGCCTTCGGCTTCTAGAACAACATCAAGTTCTAGGTTCTCGCCGCCAACCATTTTATCCCGAATACGACGAGTTTCACCGTCGACGGTCAATTTCCCATCGACAATCCACTGCTGCAGACGCGAGCGAGAGAAATCGGGAAACAATTCCGCTGCAATCTTATCTAGGCGCTTATTACCAAGATGGATGGGGACTAAAACACTGGCTTGTATAGAATTTGACATGAATGAACTTTAAATGATCTTTAGTGAAGATTAAGACTATGATTTAATGTCGCTTATTAAACAGCGCCATAATTGACCACCTAGTATACAGTTAAACGGAATATTCCTCCATGAGAAGCTTTACCCAATCGTTTTTGATTTTATCTTGCTTAGTTTTGGCAGCCTGTTCCAGTAACGACAGGCGTCCTGAAGATTTGAGTGAGCGTGAGTTTTACGAACAAGCCCGTGAAGCAATGAGCGACAACAACTTTTTGATCGCCAGCGAGCGTTTGCAGCAGTTAGAATCTCGCTATCCATTTGGCGATTATGCCGAGCAAGCGCAACTTGAGCTGATTTATACTCAGCACATGATGTCTGACATGGAGGGGGCTTTAGCATCTGCTGAGCGTTTTATTCGCTTACATCCTTTGCACAAGCAGGTCGATTACGCGTATTACATGCGTGGTTTGTCGGTATATGAATTAGGCTTTAGTTTTGTTGAACGCTACACACCATCTGAGCAAGCGCGTCGTGATCCTACTCCTTTCCGCGATGCATTTAACCACTTTGATGAGTTAGTGCGTCGCTATCCTGATAGCCAATATAACGAAGATGCACAGAAGCGCATGATTTTCTTACGTGATCGCTTAGCTCAATACGAGATTGGTGTCGGCCATTTTTACATGAAGCGCCATGCGTATTTAGCCGCAGCTCAGCGTGGTGAACGTGTCATGCTGGGTTATCAAGGCACGAGCTCGGTAGGTGATGCACTGGCTTTACAGGTTGAGGCTTATCGCTTATTAGGGCAAAAATTTGAAGCTAAGCAGGCATTAGCGCTGCTGAAGCTTAATTACCCAAAGCATAAGCAGTTAAGCGCTAAAGGAAAGTTTATTGATAGTGGCTTAACTAAAGAAGACCGTCGTACGCTAATTGGCGTGATGAGTTTTGGTCTGATTGAGTAACCTGCAATACCTTACTGTAAACGGCTTATCTCTAATAACTTATCTTTAAATAAATAGGATAAGCCGTCATTATTCAACGAATCAGAATTAACTGCCCGCCTTCCAACCATTGGTAATGGGGTAACGACGATCGCGACCAAAGCCTCGTGAGGTAATTCTCACACCGACAGGCGCTTGGCGACGTTTATATTCTGACAGATCCACTAACCGCGTTACTCGCGTGACATCTTCACTCGCAAATCCTTTTGCAATAATGCCATCAACACTCATATCCCCTTCGATATAGTACTCAAGGATCTGGTCCAGAATATCGTACGGCGGCAAACTGTCTTCATCGACTTGATCAGGCGCTAATTCTGCAGACGGTGGGCGCGTAATTACTCGCTCTGGAATAATCTCCGTCACTTCGTCAGAGCCACCCTGCTCGGCTGCGATCTCATTTCGATAGCGCGATAGCTGAAAAACGATAGTCTTATATACATCTTTTAAGGCGCTATAACCGCCGACCATATCACCATAAAGCGTGGCATAACCCACTGCCATTTCACTTTTATTGCCCGTGGTTATTACCATGTAGCCTTTTTTATTTGAAATAGCCATCAGCATTACGCCTCGACAACGCGCTTGTAGGTTTTCCTCCGTGGTGTCTGCGGCTAAACCTGAAAACTCGTCCTTCAAAGCCAGCATAAATGCGTCGTACATCGGTTCTATCGGCAATATTTTATAACTAACCCCCAACGCATCGGCTTCTAACTTGGCATCTTCCATACTCATTGAAGACGTATATTTAAACGGCATCATCACCGCTTCTACTCGATCTTTACCAATCGCATCCACCGCAATCGCTAATGTCAGCGCTGAATCGATACCGCCGGATAAACCTAAAACAATGCCTTTAAAACCGTTCTTCTCAATATAATCGCGCACCCCAAGTACCAAGGTATCGTAGATACTGGCAAGCTCAGGTTTAGCTAATAATTTGTGTTCACTTTGCACCTGCAACGAGGCGTCGAATTCCACTCGTAACAAAGCACTTTCATGCTCTGGTGCACAGGCAACTACTTCTCCATTGGCATCCACCACAAAAGAAGCACCGTCAAATACTAACTCATCCTGACCGCCGACCTGATTCACATACACAATCGGCAATTTATGGCGCTTAGCATGATTGGCCAACAATTTATGTCGCTGCTGTAATTTACCTGCATGAAACGGCGATGCATTGATATTAACAATCAACTCCGCACCTGCTGCTTTCGATTCCGCAATAGGATGCTCGTGCCATACATCCTCACAAATGGTTAAGCCAACCTTATGACCCAACCACTCAAACACACACACATCATCACCGGTCGTGAAATAACGCTGCTCATCAAATACTTGATAGTTCGGCAAACAACGCTTCGCATACTGCGCAACTTGCTCACCGCTTTGCCAAACTCCGGCCATATTGAATAACTGACCTTGCTCACGCCACGGGTAACCCACCACAACGGTAATATTTTCACTTAACGATGAGACATGCTGCAAAGCAGTTTCAATTCGATGCTGTAGACTAGGGCGTAATAATAGATCTTCTGGCGGATAACCAATTAATCCTAATTCTGAAAAAACGACCATTAAGGCTTTATCAGCATCGTTGTTCGCTTTCGCCTCAGCAATAGCAGAGGAAATACGTTCAAGATTGCCGTCAATATCACCCACTTTAAAATTGACTTGGGCGAGGACGATTGAGAATTGTTGCATAGCGATTATCTTTGACCACGGGATATTTGCCGCGTATTGTCGAAAAATTGTGAACAGGTTGCAAATGGATATTTCAAAATGTGGTTAAAACCAGCGGACGTTCTTGTCCAGGGGCAGCGTTTATTACGCTATTACAGCTTTTACACCCTGCTATTATCGCTAATGCTCATCGTTCTAGACAGCTTAGATACAGGCAATGTGATTGTTGCCCACACTAATCCGCGTAGCTTCTTATTTGCAAATACTGCCTACGTGTTTTGGTCGGCTCTTATGCTGGTGTTTTCCAGCTCTCGGCTGAGCACACATCCGCAATATGCCGTCACTTTCTTTTTTGGCGACATTACACTGCTTATCATTATGATGCAGGCTAGTGGCGGGCTAGAGAGCGGATTCAGCAACCTTATTCTAATTCCCATCTTCATATCCAACCTTTTAGTGACCCGATCGCTAGGTTACTCGGTGGCGGCCTGGACGACCCTTGCTGTGATCTATACTCAGCATTTTCTGCCTTGGCAGTTTGATGAAAAGGAAGTATTTTCCTCAGGAATGTATGGCTTCTTCTGCTTTACTCTCGCGTTTTTAACCCAAAACCTTTCTAACAAACTCAATAGCACATTAGATTTAACCCATCGACAAGCCGAAAACATTTCACGTCTGCGTAAAATAAATAAAAATGTCCTATTGGCACTGCCTGATGCGATTATTGCGTGTGATAAAGACAATAAAATTCTACTCAGCAACGATACGGCTCAACACTGGTTTGACTGCAGTGATGGCCAACCACTTCCCCCAGAGCTGATGAATTTCATTAATCACAGTGATTGTGCCAATATTCGTTTTGAGCATAACGATTATCAGCTGATCATGAACAAATCCCCTCTCGCTAATTCAATAGAAGGCGATTATGTTCTAGTGTTAGAAGATAGCATTCATATTGCCGCCGAAGCGCAGCAGATAAAGCTAGCCTCCCTAGGTCGACTCACCGCAAGTATTGCCCATGAAATTCGCAACCCCCTCAGTGCACTGCGCCATGCGGCTCAACTATTAGCAGAAGCGCCCGATTTATCCCAAGGCGATATCAAACTCACTCACATTATCGAACAGCACTGCATGCGCATTAACCGCACGGTTGAAGACATTCTACAAATCAGTCGACGCAGTAACGCTACCGTAGAAGTGATCAAACTGAAGCCTTGGTTAGAACACTTTAAGGATTCATTTCATCAAGCTCACGAAGAAAAATTCTCACTCAGCATCACCTGCAGCGCTGATCACTTAGTAAAATTCGACCCCGACCAATTACAACAAGTGCTGCATAATATCTGCGGTAATGGCTTACGCTATGCTTTATTAAAATTTCCTGACGATGCGCAATTAAGAATAACCGCCAAACAACATATTGATGGTTCAGTTCGCCTCTATTTAATGGATAATGGCCCAGGCATCAGCGAAGACAATCAAAAGAAATTATTTGAGCCCTTTTTTACTACCGAACATACTGGCACCGGCTTGGGGTTATATTTATGCCGTGAAATTTGCGAAGCCAACAAAGCCAGCATTAAACACATTGCCAGCGGCCATTTAGCGGAAGACTTAGGCACCTGTTTCAGCCTTAATTTTGCCAAAGTGACATAGGAATTAACATGACGTACAAAGCCTTAATTATTGATGATGAACCTGACATTCGCGACCTGATACAAATTACTCTGGAGCGAATGGAGATCGATTGTGCCTGTGCGGCTGACTTCAGCGAAGCGATTGCATTATTAGAGCAGCAAGAATTTCACTTCTGCTTAACCGATATGAAATTGCCTGATGGTAATGGCATGGACTTAATCGCCCTCGCGCAGAAAAAATATAAAAAGATGCCCATTGCGATGATTACCGCGTTTGGCAATATGGAAACCGCAGTCGCCGCACTAAAGTCAGGAGCCTTTGATTTTATTGCTAAGCCCATCGACCTAACGCGCTTACGAGAAGTTGTCACCGCAGCCCTCAAATTAACCGAAGTGCCGCTGGCGACCGATGCTAATAAAAACAATGTCGTGCGCTTGATCGGTGACTCCAAAGTCATGGTTAAACTCAATAACCAGATAGAAAAAGTCGCCCGCACCCAAGCACCTATTTTTATTCATGGCCCTTCTGGTACCGGTAAAGAATTAGTATCACAATTAATCCACTCGCTAGGCGCTCGCCGCGATAAGCCTTTTATTGCAGTGAACTGCGGTGCAATTCCTCGGGATTTAATGGAAAGTGAATTCTTTGGTCACATGAAAGGCAGCTTCACGGGCGCCAGTTCAGACAAGCTCGGTTTTTTTCGCGCCGCCGATGGTGGTACGCTATTTTTAGATGAAGTCAGCGAACTCCCTATCGAAATGCAAGCCAAACTGCTTCGCGTTATTCAAGAACAAACCGTGCGCCCTGTAGGTCACGAGCAAGAGCTGCCCATTAATGTCCGAATTTTAAGCGCTAGTCATCGAGATTTACATCAGCGAGTCGAAGAAGAGTTGTTTCGCCAAGACTTATATTTCCGCTTGAACGTCATAACGATTGAAACACCACCACTAGCACAACGACCTGATGACATCCCCATGCTGGCCGAGCACTTCCTGAATAAATATGCCAAAGATTGGCAAATGCCCGCTCTGCAACTCGCACCCGAAACCTTAACCGCACTGTGTGAGTATTCTTTTCCCGGAAACGTACGAGAGCTCGAAAATATTCTACAGCGCGCATTCACAATGTCAGAGAATGATGTGATTAGCATTGAAGATCTCAACCTGCCTAATCACCAGAGCCAGCCCGCTCGAGCAATAGAAAGCTCCACCAACATGGCAGACGGCAACCTTGAAGCCTATATCGAAAACATCGAACGCCTAGCCATAAACGAAGCACTGGAAGCGACACGTTGGAATAAAACCGCCGCAGCTGAAAAGCTCGGCATTAGCTTTCGCGCACTGCGATATCGTTGTAAAAAGCTGAATATTGAATAGTTTTTCAGTCGACACTGAAGACAAAAACTACCGTTTAGTATTAATTCTTTCTCAGACTAAATTATTATTTTATTAGGCCAACATACTGAATCTATTCACCCTTCTACTTCACCAACAAAAATCCCTGCTGTACTCAATTTGTCATTAATTCAAAACACGAATTAACACGAGTAAGACATACCAAGGATGGTTTTATGAAGCAGCACGGATTTACTCTAATTGAGCTCGCCATAGTTCTTACAATAATCGCCTTATTTATCAATATCGGCAGCCACAGTTACAGCTTCCTGATCAATAAAATTCGTGTGCAGAGTGATACTAGAAACTTACTTATGATGTTACGCATGACACGCTTATACGCAATCACCCACAAAACAACCAGTGTATTATGTCCAAGTAATGATAATAAAATCTGTATAAAAGATTGGAAACAGCCTTTAATTCAATTTAACGATGTTAATAAAAACAACAAAAGGGATGACGACGAAATTATTCAAAATCGTTTTGAAGCTTTTAAAGGGAACGACCTTATAATTGACTACCCTAGAACGCAAGTCCGCTTTAATGAACAAGGCATAGCCAATTTTTATAACGGTACTTTTAGCTACTGTTTAGATGAGGTAGTCAAAGGGATTGTTATTTCTCGTATAGGTCGCATACGCTTTGCGCAAGATCTAGATGGGGATAACATACCTGATGTGAATTCCAGCACTCCAGTATTTTGTAAATAATAGTTGCTTATTCGGCATCTAAGCAAAGTTCATATTAACAATTGACCAGTCTTTTTTAACGGATAAATTAAGCACTCCAGTAAATAGAATGATAAGTTAGACCGCTCATCTCTTCATATTAAACCACTTATCGATCAAGACTAGTAGAGACTCCAAATAATTAAGATACTACGACTATGAAAAAACATTATGGTTTTACACTTATTGAATTAATGGTTGTTGTAGCAATCATTGGAATTATGGTTACTGCTGGGACACCGGTGATGCGCACTTATTTTTCAAATTCTGCATCTAATAGTGCTCAAAAACAGTTATTTATAAACTTAATGCAGGCCAGAAATCAAGCAATTACACGCCAAGTTGCTGTGACTATTAAGCCTAATGATTCTAAAACTGGGGGTGGGTCTCTAGCCGAAGAGAAAGGGGTGAATTGGGGAGCTGGCTGGCGAACGTTTATTGATGCAAGTGACAACCCGAACAGCGCCACTGACATACTTTTAAGTCAACAAGGAAGTCTTGGAGATAACGTGAAAATTCACTCAACGTCAGGAACGTTAGATTCAGTTACACCGATTATATTTGAAGCTAATGGTGCTGCTAGAAATTCCGGCACGCTGTCAATTGGAACCTATGGCTGTATTGGACAACATGCTCATACGATTCAAATTAATGCCACTGGACAAACCATATCCTCAAAAATAGATTGTCCCACAGAATTTATGGATAAATGATGCATAAAGATACTCACCACAGCCAGAGAGGAGTCACCCTAATTGAAATTCTGGTGACAATGATTATTACCAGCATAGGCTTAATGGGACTTATGTCTCTACAAATGCAAGCTCTAAAAGGCACTAAAGATGCTGGAAATCGAAGCCAAGCACTCTGGTTAAAAAATGACATTATAGACCGTATTCAAGCTAACCAAGCTTTTTCAGATAGTTATATAACACCTGCTGACGGTGTAAACTGTAGCATTGCTATTACAAAGGCATGTGATGGCGCAGATGTATGCACAGGAGAAGAGCTAGCAAACTGGGATAAATTTGATGTAGCATGCCCCCGTAATAACGATATTATTTCTCATCCCATACAATATCTTTCAGGAGCGAATCTAACAATAAGTGTTGCTAGCGATACAAATTTACTAGTTGAACTAACTTGGAAAACAAGAGCCGATGATGAAAGTATTACAGGAGCAGTTCGTACAGCCAATAGTGGTCAACTTGAAATGTCAGGATTAGCGCCCCGATGAAATATTCTATAAAAAAAGCAGCAGGTTTTACGCTGATTGAACTTATGATCACGGTACTTTTAAGCCTGATGATCACCTTTGCCATTTCAAAAATACTAATAACATCAAACCAATCTGCATCCACTTCAGACGGATTATCTCAAGCACAAGAAACAGGACGTTTTGTTATGTCATTTCTAGCAGGGCATATCAGAAAGGCTGGACTGGACTCTATTGTCGATTTAAGCAGCCCTATTATCCCCCCCGAGATAATTAGCCTTCCTTTCATAGATTGCGATACCTATCCGAGCTTAAAAAATTATGGTGGAGGAGCTGGTGATGATGCTTGCAGTAACCACACTACTGGGGGGGCAAAAGCAGCAGAAGGAGCAACGGGGAGTACTCCAGCGACAGCAGCGACCTTTAATGGAGGTGATCACTTGGCAGTCTCCTGGGTCTCAGATAAGGATTCTAATCGTGACTGTACAGGTGCTGGCGGCTATGCAAAAGATGACACAATACTAAATGTATTCTGGGTTCAGCCACCCACCCTAGTAGACCCGACTGATTCAAATAGTGTTGGTACATCAGGTAGTTTATGGTGCCAAGGATTCACTTTTAATAACTCAATCATAGCGACAGTTAATGGAAACAGCTCGCAATCCATTGCAAACGGCATTGATGCAATGCATATCCTATACGGTGAAGCAACTGGTGATTTAGCTGGGGAGGACGGGGTTAGAAACGTTACTCGATATGTAACAGCCAATAACGTTAACCAATGGGATCATGTTTATGCAGTAAGAGTAGCCATACTTTCAAGTGCTCCTGCAGGCTCGGGGGATAGTGAAGAGTCAATATATCAATTGCTCGACTCTGAACTCTATACGATAAATGATAACATTACTCGTCAAGTATTCTCAGCAACATTTGTCATAAGAAACTATAAATAAATTCAGGACTGATTGAAATGAAAACCCAAGGCTTTACTTTAATAGAACTGATGGTTGTAGTTGCAATTATTGGCATTTTATCGACTGCATCTATGTCTATGTACACTCAATATGTTCAAAAGGGACATCGTAATACAACTCAAGCTGACTTATTGAGCATAGAAAGGTTGCAAGAAAACTATCATATGAAAAATTTTGCTTATACCGACAATTTATCTGATCTCGGTTTTGATGATCCAACAATAATAGGAAAATATACGGTGACAGCACAAGTGTGCAAAAAGAGCCCTGGTGAAAATCCTGACCCATATGCAGATATCGATACTAGCAGCGCGAACAAAGGCTTAGATCTTTGCTATATGCTTGTTGCAACTCCTAATGGTGCACAAGCGGAAGATGGCAGCTTTCTTATGGATAACCGTGGCAGAAGACAATATACAAATGCTTCTGGGAAAAAAGAAGATTGGCAGGGTAACTCTAGTTCTTAACTAGTATGCATATGACTACTTCCTAGAAAATGATCAGCGCGGGTATTTTAATTACATAGTTTGCAAGATCACAGCTTTCAACATCAATAACTAAACTGGGAATATTGCCAGAATGAACAGTCTAAAAAATAGCCCACATAAGGCACTTAAAGAGAAAGGATCAGCACTTATCATCTCTCTTGTATTGCTAACCGCAATCACCCTTATATCCATCACATCACTGCAACGCACGAACTTACAAACTCGTATAGTCGCTAATATTCAACATACAGAATCTGGATTTAATATAGTAAGTAGTGAACTTGAAGAAATTTTTGTAACTTACAATTCCGGTTCAGCAACAAGTGATTTGACGAAAGCTCTAGATACTTTCACACTGAACTCCGAAGGGAAAAAATCCTTTGGTGTATCTGATACTACGGTCATATCGACCTACAAAAATAAAAATATAAACAATACTAAAAGCCTTCAAGTATCCAGCAACCTCATCCATAAAGGTCAACCACTCTTCACTTCGGGGTATAGTGTAGGTGGTTTTTCGACTTATAAATTTGAAATCAATGCAGACTCCAGCCTCCCTAATGGCGGCTACAATTTATCGTCTCAATCACTAGGAGTTGAATTAATTGGCCCAACGTCTATTTAATTACTCAACCAAACTGAAGGTTTATATGAAATATTTATTAACTATTACCTTGTATTTTTTCTTTTCTGCTAGCCATGCGGACTCTTCTCTTGTAGATCCAGATTCGCTTGATTCAAGCATGCCTGTTGTCAGCTATCTAATTCCTGCTAGTAACTTGAAAATCGCAGCTTATCAATCAGGCTCACCATCAAAGCTACAAGTAAAGTTATGTAAGATTTGCATTCGAAAAATTTATCAACTAAGTCCTGAAGCTGAATTAAAGATAATGGGGCAGCCTCTCGAGAAAACAAAATTAACAGAAATTTTATTGGGCAAGAAAGTGTCCCAATTGCGCTTAGCCGTAAATCGCAGTAAAGGCATGATTATTTATTTATATTTAGGCGCAAGCCCTAATGATGAATTTTCATCCACACCAATGCCAATAATTAACAACCCCGCCAGTACTGGAGGAATAAAATAATGCGAAACATATTCATTAAATTCTTACATATTAGTGCCATAACAATTTCTTTCGCCCCATTGTTTACTCAAGCTGACGATACTGAAATTTATTTAGGCAGCGCCGTAGACAGAAGCAAAAGCATTCCTAATATTATTTTCATCATGGATACCTCAGGTAGTATGAGTGAAAATGTCAACGGTAAGACACGATTGAAAACAGTTAAAGAGGTCGCTATCGAAGTAATTGAAGAGTCCGCCGCTGATGATGATAAAGATTTCAATATTGCATTAATGAGTTTTAACTCATCAAATCAGGGAGCAAGCGTAGATATGCCGATGACTCCACTGTCCAGTGCAGTGACAGAGTTTAAAACAAAAATGAACCTTTACGGAGCGGATGGTGGCACACCCATTACTGAGTCTCTAGACGAAGCCCTACGATACTTAAAAGGAGACACTCCTTTATATGGTACTAACTCAATTGCAAGCTCAAAAAAAAATGGCCGCTACAAAAGTCCTATAGTTAATGAATGCCAAACAAATCATATTGTTCTTTTCTCTGATGGAGAACCTTCTGCAGATGAAGAATCCAATAACGGTATACTTAGCAAGTTTAATAATTTAACCCATGATAGAAAAGATACCTTAGTCGCTGATACAAGTGTTCCAGAATGTAACACCCTGACAGATACCAAATTGTATAATGCTTATAATCAATATTATGGTGATAATCCCACCTCTGATGACGGTACCGTTTACTACTACCATGGCAAAATCAAAGGTCTATATTATTATTATTATTATGATAAATCAGGCACATGCGCTGAAGAACTTGCTCTTTTAGGACAATTAACTGACTTAGCACCTAGCACCAGCATACCAGGTATTCAAGGTGCTACATTTCATACTGTTGGAGGATTTGTAGCTGGCAAAGCTCTGAATAAATTAAAAAACATTGCCCTTTATGGCACACCTCTAGAAACAGACAGCAAAACAGGCTTACTCTACGTTCCTTATAAAGAAGATAGTAGTGGTAACCAAGTACCCAAAAACTACTATGCAGCAAGCAATGCTGCTGAATTAAAAACAGAATTAACAAAGCTCTTCGGTGGCATAATTAAGAATGATTCAACATTTACTGCACCAGCAATTTCAGTTAATTCTTATAATCGTTTACAACACAATGACGAATTATACTATTCAGTATTTAGCCCAGAAAAAAATGCCAATTGGAAAGGTAATTTAAAACGCTATCGTTTAATTGGTGACGTTATTTATGATACTAAAAGCGTAAATGCTGTAAGTCCTACTACAGGTTTTTTTAGTGACACCTCACACAGTTACTGGACTATCGGAGATGCCGATGGTAAAGCAGTCAATAAAGGAGGAATGGCAAGCCGCTTAAGATTACCCGCGAAAATTTCTGAAAAAAATGGTCGAATGGTAACGACTTTCTTAGGAAACTCAGACTTAACCGTTGAAGGAAATCGTATTCACCCTGACAACACCAATCTTGACAACTATATTAACAATGAAATGCTTAAACTAGGTATTAATACAACTCCTCAAGAAAGAGATAAAATGATTTTATGGGCGTCTGGCGTTGATGTAAATAATGAAGATAAAGGCACTGACACAAGTACCTCAACGGCTGAATTTGAAGACCCTCGTCCGTTTATGGAAGATCCTCTTCATAGCCAACCTGTTATTATCAATTACACACTTGATGATAGTGTAGTATTTCTCAGTACTAATTCAGGTTATTTACATGCATTTTCACCAGACTTAGATTCCTCTACAACTGAGCCTAAAGAATTATTTTCTTTTATTCCTAAAGAATTATTAAAGAACATTAAGCCATATTATAACGGCGACACCGGCAAAAAGTATGGCCTTGATGGCCCTATGTCATTTTATCATAATGACCTCAACGGTAACGGAATCTTGCTGGATAAAACAAACAATATCGAAACAAAAGAATATATCCACCTTTACGCCTCAATGCGCCGTGGTGGTCGTAATTATTATGCACTTGATGTTAGTGATCTTTCAGCTCCGCAATATTTATGGCAAATTGATGGAGGTGAAGGGAAATTTAAAAAGTTAGGACAAACCTGGTCGAAAATGATACCTGCTAAAGTAAAATGGAAAGGCTCAGAGCAGAACGTTTTATTTTTTGGTGGTGGCTACGATAGAAATGTTGAAGATTGCGTTGGTAATAGCGCTTCACTGAACTGCGGGGTTGGACCAGCTACTCGTAAAGAAACCACTATGGGAAATGCTATATTTATGGTTAATGCAGCAACTGGTGAATATTTATGGAGTGCTTCAAATAAAGATGCAGAACTCAATCTTACTGAAATGACTAATAGCATTGTTAGTGATTTAGTCGTTCTGGATACTAATAGAGATGGCCTAGCAGATCTTATCTACAGCTCTGATACTGGTGGCCGAATCTGGCGCATAGATTTAGATAATGAACCCGCGAGTGGCACCAGTATGATTGCTTATGGCGGACTAATTGCCGATATGAATGAAGGTAAAACAAATAATATTCGTTTCTACAATACAGTTGATGTCGCTTACATTGACGATAAAAAGTCATTAGCCAAACCCCACTTTCAGCTCAGTATTGGTTCAGGCTATCGAGCACATCCTTTAGATACACGCGTTCAGAATCGCTTTTATCTAATAAACGATTTCAATATTACCAGTAAACCTACAAAAGCGACTGAATTAACGTTTTATACAACCGTTACAGAAAGTGAATTACTTAACTCAGCTATTGTAGACCCAGTACTTGATCTTTCAGCAGACAACACAAAACCAAAAGGTTTTTACTACGTCCTAACAGCTTCAGGTGAAAAAGTACTAGCGCGCTCCATTACTGCTGACAATAAAGTGTTTCTTACAACTTACAGACCTAATGGTGGTCTTACCACTATTAGCTGTGAGCCTAATGTTGGTTTTGCTAGGACTTATACCATTATGCCTAAATATGGGGATCGTACTGCTGCAATTCCAACTGCCGATACTATCACTGTTATAGGTGATGATTTAAATCAAACAGGGATCCCTCCACAGCCAATTTTAATATTTCCTGACCCAGGAAAGCCTGGCACAAATCCAAAAAAATCATGTGCGGGCAAGCCAATTATTATCATTGGTGCTGAAATCATAGATAGCGGTATAGAATGTGCTAGCCAAATAAAGAAAACTTACTGGAAGATGAACTAGAGAAATCTAGTTCATTAGCTATTGTAAATAAAAGAGCTTAGCTGATATCAGTCAGCCTAAGCTCTTGCGGCAAAGAAAACACAACATTCTCTTCCTGCCCCTGTAACTCTTCTGGCACTTCACCGCCCCATTCTTTCAAGCGATCAACCACCGATTGCACAAGTACCTCAGGAGCGGAAGCACCGGCTGTAATACCAACGCTTTCCACGCCGTCTAGCCATTCTTTTTGAATCTCTTCAGCGCTATCAATTAAATACGCTTTTGCGCCCATACGCTCACCCAGTTCGCGTAAACGATTGGAATTGGAGCTATTTGGCGAGCCAACTACCAATAATAATTCAGTGCCTGTGGCTAAAACTTTTACTGCGTCTTGGCGATTTTGCGTGGCATAACAAATATCATCTTTACGCGGGCCTTCGATTTTTTCAAACTTAGCGCGTAGGGCTTCAATGACTCTGGCGGTATCGTCCATTGAGAGTGTGGTTTGTGTGACGTAATAAAGTGCGGCTGGGTTTTCGACTTCTAACGCCGCCACATCTTCTTCATCTTCAACCAGATAGATATTGCCACCATTAGAGTGATCGTACTGACCCATAGTACCTTCGACTTCTGGGTGACCTTTATGTCCAATCAAAATACACTCGCTGCCATCAGCGCTATAACGGCTGACCTCTAAATGAACTTTAGTCACCAGCGGGCACGTTGCATCAAATACTTTTAAGCCACGATCAGTCGCTTCATTACGCACGGTTTGTGAAACACCGTGAGCAGAGAAAATTACGATACTATCGTCTGGTACTTCATGTAGTTCATCAACAAAGACAGCGCCGCGCTCACGTAAACCATTCACCACAAACTTGTTGTGCACGACTTCATGACGAACATAGATAGGGGGCTCGAATAAATCCAAAGCACGATTTACGATATCAATTGCACGATCAACACCGGCGCAAAAACCACGCGGGTTCGCCATTTTTATTTTCATAATTAAGCTTCCACCGCAAGAACCTGAACTTCAAATTCTAAATTTTTACCAGCTAATGGATGATTAAAATCGACCGTCACATAATCGCCATCAATCGATTTAATCACGCCCGGCAATTCTGCTTTCGCGGCATCCGCAAATGAAACGACTAAGCCAGGGGATAAAGGCATATCCACAGCAAAACTTGAGCGTTTCATTTCTTGAATATTTTGTGGATTGGTTTGGCCAAACGCTTTTTCCGCTGGCACGTTAAACGTTTTATGATCGCCCACGGTTAGACCGATTAAAAATTCTTCGAAACCGGGTAATAAATTGCCATCGCCTAATACAAACTCAGCGGGTTTGGTATTAAAGGTTGAATCGACTTCGTCTTTTTTACGTGTGCCATCCGTTGCAATACCTTCCATACGCAATGCAAAATGCATCGATACTTTAGAATCAGCAGCAATCGTTTGAATAGAATCAGACATTATTCTTTACCTTTAACTTTAGAGTGCGAATCAACAGTGGCTTTTGCCGCTGTTTTTTCTCGACGAGCTTCAAATACTACATCTAGGCCTAACATAACAGCGCCAACGGTAATGGCGCTATCGGCAATATTAAAAGCAGGAAAATAAGAACCTGCCCAATGTACCGAAATAAAATCAATCACGTGGCCATATACCAAGCGATCAAATAAGTTACCCAATGCGCCACCTAAAATAAGCGTTAGCGCAATCGCTAACCATTTATTTTCACGGGGTAACTTATACAACCAAGTAATCAACATGGTGCTAACACCCAAAGCGATGGCAGTAAAAAACCAACGCTGCCAGCCATCTTCTCCAGCCAAAAAGCTGAAGGCCGCACCGGGGTTATAAAGTAGAGTCAAATCAAATACCGGTAAGATCGGTACAGGCTGACCATAAGTTAAAAAATTTTCAGCTAGTTGCTTAGTAATCAGGTCGAATGCAATCACGAAGACCGATAGCCACAACCAAATCATGGCTGAGGGTTCCCCAGCCTTGCGTTCTTGATTCATTTTAATATTCTCAATTTTTTAAATTATGCGAAATGACGTACTTCGCCATCCCCTGCAATATTTGTTACACAACGACTGCATAAAGTCGCATGTTCAGGATGCAAGCCAACCGTCACATTGTGATGCCAGCAACGTTCACATTTATCAGCAGTTGACGCTGATAGTGATAAACGTAAACCACTAACATCGGTTTTTTGAGTTGTTGCTTCATCCGCAGACGCTAACGCTTTAACATCAGCTGTTGAAGTAATCGTTACAAAACGAAGTTCTTCACCTAGCTTTTCTAACTGAGCTTTTAATGCGTCATCGGCATACAAGGTCACGTCAGCCGCTAAGCTAGAACCAACTTTCTTTTCAGCACGAGCTTCTTCTAATATTTTATTCACAGCGGTTTTAACCGCCATGATTTGACGCCAGTAAGCATCATCTAGGCTCAAGCCTTTAACTTCAGGAAGCTCATACCATTCGGCAAGCAGTACTGACTTCTCACGTTCAAGACTATTACCTTCCGCATCAACAGCAACCGGTAATACATCCCAAATTTCTTCGGCGGTGAAACTCAATACCGGAGCAACCCAACGAACCATCGCTTCCGCAATATGATATAAGGCTGTTTGTGCACTACGACGAGCAAGGCCATCGGCTTTACAGGTGTACTGGCGATCTTTGATAATATCGAGATAGAAAGATCCGAGCTCACCTACGCTAAAGTTCATCAGTAACTTGGTTAAGCCACTGAAGTTGTAATCGGCATAAAGCGCTTTTACTTGCAGATCAATATTCGTCGCGCGATCTAAAATCCACGCATCCAATGGCAACATATCTTCAACCGCAACTAAATCCGTTTTAGGATTAAAGCCAGCGATATTAGCCAATAAGAAACGACAGGTATTACGAATACGTCGATACGCATCGGCGTTACGCTTTAATATTTCATCAGAAACCGTCATCTCAGTGCTGTAGTCGGTATCAGCAACCCACCAGCGCAAAATATCAGCGCCTAACTTATCCATAACTTCGATAGGCGATACGGTATTACCGATAGACTTCGACATCTTGCGACCTTTCGCATCAACGGTGAAGCCGTGAGTCAAAGCAGTTTTATAAGGCGCTTGGCCTTTAGCGGCGACAGAAGTCAACAATGACGATTGGAACCAACCACGGTGTTGATCTGAACCTTCAAGGTATAAATCAGCAGGAGAACGCAAACCATCACGCTCATCAAGAACCGCCGCGTGAGTCACTCCCGAGTCAAACCATACGTCTAACGTATCGGTCACTTTTACATAATTTTCAGCATCTTCAGCGCTTAGAAGATCTTGTACTTCTAATTCGAACCAAGCATCAATACCTTTATCTTCTACCTTTAACGCAACCTTTTCAATCAAGGCTTGGCTATCAGGATGCAGAGCAGAGGTTTCTTTATGAACGAATAAGGCAATTGGCACACCCCAAGTACGCTGGCGAGAAATACACCAATCAGGACGGCCATTCATCATGCCTTCAATGCGAGCTTTACCCCACGTTGGACGCCATTCAATATCGTGTTCAACCGCATGCATCGCTTGCGATAGCAAAGACGTTTCTGCATTCTTAGCTTCCATGGCGATAAACCACTGTGGCGTCGCGCGGAAAATAATCGGCGTTTTATGGCGCCAGCAATGCGGGTAGCTGTGCTCGATTTTTAATTTCTTAATCAAAGCACCCTTCTCACCTAAGATACCTAAGACGCGGAAGTTACCTTTATCAGCAACCGACAAACCGGCAAGTTCTAAGCTTTCTAGTTCTGAGTTGTTAATGAAAGCACCTTCAGCGCTGACCAACATAGTGTCGGCAGCAATACCATAGTGATTACACACAACGTAATCGTCAGCACCATGCATCGGCGCGGTATGAACCGAGCCCGTACCCGCATCAGCCGTGACGTGAGTACCAGTAATTACGGGCACTGTTTTAGCAGCCCCGGCAACCGTCATAAATGGATGAGTCACAGCAAAAGGCGCTGAATCTTGCTCAAGATTTTGGCCAAAGGCAGAACCCGCAGCATTAGCGATCACGTTAAAATCTGTGATGCCATAACGGCTCATTGCGTCTTCAACAAGCGCGGTGGCTAACACAAGAATTTCATCTTGCTCACTGCCAGTATTGATATGAACCAAGGAATATTCTAATTCAGGATGCACAGAAACCGCTTCGTTAGCCGGTAGTGTCCAAGGTGTTGTTGTCCAGATAACAATACTTGCGGTTTTGCTAGACAGAGAGTCAGACAAAGTAGCGTCCGCGCCGAAGGCATTTAACAAAGCCGCCGTATCGTTAAACGCAAATTTCACATCGATAGATATCGATTTTTTATCTTGGTATTCAACTTCCGCTTCCGCCAATGCAGAACCACAATCCATACACCAGTTAACCGGCTTAAAGCCTTTCTCTAGGTGGCCGTTATCCGCGATTTTACCGAGGGTACGAATAATATTGGCTTCGAATTTAAAGTCCATGGTTAGGTAAGGATTCTCCCAATCACCTAATACCATCAAACGCTTAAAACCTTCACGCTGACCATTTACTTGCTCAGCCGCGTATTCACGGCAATGCTGACGGAACTCAGCCGGAGTTACTTTATCCCCAGCCTTGCCGACCAACTCTTCAACTTTCAATTCAATCGGTAAACCGTGGCAATCCCAACCAGGAACATATGGAGCATCAAAGCCAGACATCGTTTTCGACTTAACAATAATATCTTTTAAAACTTTGTTTACTGCGTGGCCAATGTGAATATCACCGTTCGCATACGGAGGGCCATCATGCAAAATAAATTGTTCACGACCAGAGCGGGCATTACGAATTTGTTTGTACAAACCCATTTCTTGCCATTGGGCCAATAATTCAGGCTCACGCTGCGCCAAATTTCCACGCATAGGGAAATTGGTTTCTGGCAAGTTTAATGTCGCCTTATATTGGCTCTCTACTTTTCCCGCTTGGTCTTTATTGCTCATTTTTCTTCCAACTATAATGCGCGGTTAGGCGCTTATGTTTTAAATTTAATTCTGTGTATTAGTGGCTATCGGGCGCCCTAAGAAAAGAATGCCCGCGCAACCTTCATATCATTTTCGATGGCCGCTTTCAGCTCATCCAAGCCATTAAACTTTTTCTCTTCTCGAATTTTCTGGCAAAATTCAATACTTAAACGCTTTCCATAAAGGTTCTCATTGATATCAAAAATGTGAACCTCTAATGACGGCTCTGGTATACCTGCAACCGTAGGTTTTACTCCTATGTTTGCCACACCTTGCCATTCTTTATTGCTACTGTGAGCTTTGCCAGCTTGATTCAATGCTGGGCTTTCATTGCACTCGTCTACAGTAATTGCAATCGCTTTCACCGCATAAACCCCCGTCATAGGGAGCTTATTACGCTGCAAAATCACATTCGCGGTGGGCACACCAATCGTGCGTCCTAGCTGGCGACCATAGCCGATTCGGCCACTCATTCGATAAGGGCGACCGAGCAATTTTCTCGCGCCTGCTAGATCATTGGCGCTTAAGCATTCTCTAACCCGAGTGCTGCTTACCCGCTTACCTTCTAACTCGAAAGTTTTGGTATCTTCAACGCTAAAACCGTTTTGCTCTTTTGCCCCGGCTTGCTGCAATAGCTGATAATCGCCAGTGCGGTCACAACCAAAGCGAAAATCATCGCCCACGATTAAATGACTAATTTTTAGTCCATCCAACAGAATCGTCTGAATAAACTGATCTGCACTCATCGAGCGTAACTTCTGATTGAACGGCAAACACAAAACATAATCGATGCCAAAACTGGCGAGATCTTGTAACTTCTCACTCATATTAGCAAGACGCGCAGGAGCTTGATCCGGCGCAAAAAACTCACGCGGTTGAGGTTCAAACATCATCACTACCGTTGGTAACTGATGCTCTTCACCCTGTTTTTTCAGCTGCTGTAAAATTGCCTGATGCCCTAAATGAACACCATCAAAGTTGCCGATAGTAGCAACGCAGCCCGAAAAGTCGGATGGAATGTTGTATAACCCACGAATAAGGCGCATACCGCCGATAAACCTCGCCTAAAATAACTGCGGGATTATAGCGACTTGACCAGCAAGTGAACAGGTCTTTTGACCCCTACTTGTGATGCTCATGTATATAATGAAGTCAGCTCTGCTTTAAAAGCGAGCTCCTTTCAGATGCCTAGGCCTTAACCCAAAAACCACCAAAGTGACAAAATAAACACCTATACCAGCACCTACAATCGCTGACATCCAACCAATACGTTGCCAAGTACCCCATTCCAGCCACTGTTGAGCGTCACCCATCATAAAATACATCACCACAAACAAAGCTACGTTAGCGATCAGCACCTTAAAAGCAAAACCAAGCCAACCGGGTTGAGCCTTGTAGTGCCCTGTCGCCTTTAGACCACGATAGAGCATATAAGCATTAAAAAAAGCAGATAACGAAGTCGCTAACGCAAGGCCTGCATGTTGAAACGGGCCCACTAATGCAAGGTTCAACACCATATTGACGACCATGGCTTGAATACCAATTTTCACCGGAGTTTTAGTATCTTGGCGGGCGTAGTAACCCGGCGCCAAGACCTTAATAAGCATAAAAGCGAACAAACCAATGCCATACGCTTGCAAACTTAATGTCATCTTGCCGATGTCATACGGAGTGATTTCACCGTGGAAGAAGATCGTTGCCATTAAAGGTGTCGCTAATACCACTAACGCCAAAGCCGCTGGCAAGGCTAACAAGAAGATCATCCGTGCTGCCCAATCTAGAGTTTGAGCAAAATGATTTGAATTATTTTCGGCATGCTTTTTCGACAACGCAGGCAAAATAACCACGCCAATGGCAATCGCAAAGATGCCCAACGGCAAGTTATTCAAACGATCGGAGTAATACAACCAACTGACACTGCCAGGCTCTAAGAAAGAGGCTAATAAAGTATCGAGTAATAAATTAATCTGACTAACAGAAACCCCAAATAACGCAGGCCCCATCAATTTAAGAATACGACCTACGCCCTCTTGTTTAGGCTGATACGTCGGTCGCACTAGCAAACCCAAGCGCGCAATAAACGGCAATTGAAACAGTAACTGCAGCGCTCCGGCCATAAATACGCCCCACGCCAAAGCGTATAAAGGCTCAATAAACCAACTCGTCATCACCAGGGTAGAAAATATCAGGCAAACATTCAGTAGCACAGGGGTAAAGGCGGGTATCGCAAAACGGCCATAAGCATTTAAGATGCTGCCCGCAAATGCCGTGAGGGAAATAAATAATAAATACGGGAACGTAATTCTTAATAAATTACCCGTTAACGCAAACTTCTCGGCGTCGCCACTAAAACCCGGCGCAAACACATATGGTAACCAAGGTGCTAATAATAGCGCCAGAATAGTAACCAAAAACAGCGCAAGCCCCAAGACCCCAGAAACACTGGCAATGAGCAGTTTAACTTCCGCAACACTGCGCTGCGACTTGTACTCAGACAGAACCGGAACAAAAGCGACCGAAAAAGCCCCTTCGGCAAACAAGCGGCGCAAGAAATTAGGGATTTTAAACGCAACAAAAAAAGCATCCGCGCGAGCACCAAAATACTGCGCCACCACGACATCCCGCACCAAGCCCAAAACGCGACTTAGCAGCGTCATGATACTGACGATACTAGAAGACTTAACTAATGAGGTCTTAGGTCTAGCTTCAGACCTTGCTTCAGGTTTTAGTTCAGAATTAGGTTCGGGCATGGGTTCTGACATGGAGCTTCCGTGCTGGAATAAAGAAAGTATGACTCAATTAAGGTTTATGTATCTTCTGCAGCACGCTTCACACGAATAATCTGGCCTGCAATCTCCGTCGCATTCAAGGACTTCATCGCAGCTTTACCATTACCAGGTCCTGGCATTACCACAAAACCAAAGCCTTTGGATTCACCGGTTTTTGCATCCATGACTAAAGAGCATTCAGCCACTTCACCAAACGGAGCAAATAACGCCCCGACTTCTTCTTCAGTAAGAGTACGAGCAAGATTACGGATTAATAATTTCATAGGATGACCTAATTTTAAAAGCGACAAAATAAGCTTAGTAAAGCTTAAAGTTATATGCGCCCATCTTACCAGAGAATACAGCAACTACTTAGCCGAAAGTCAAACTCATTACCTGATCAAAAAACAACCAATCTAAGTGAGATAAAAAAGTATCCACGTACGACTAAGACGAAAGTTAAGGTAATAAAGTTATGCTATTAGTTATACTCATAGTTATCCACACAAACTGTGGATACATTTATGATAACTTGCGCCATACCTTCTAAATAACGTTTATTTTTTCTAAAAACAAGTCTTGTAATGAATAAAATACAAAAATAATTAAAACTTTTTCCACACCCTAAATTTCTCTAAAAAAATCACCTAAACCATTGACTTTACTGGCTTTAAAGCAATTCAAACAATTGTTCGAAAAAGCAACAATCTAACTCGAAGACTGATTCTATAGGGGTTACAGAGTGTTATAAATATTTTATACCCATACTTATGCACAGATGTTGTTAGTAACTTGATTTATCATACGATAACCACCGATATCAGTTAAAACTCAAACTCTATTTTCTACAGCCTTAATCTTTATCTACTACAATTACATACTTAACTATCCCGAACTGGCTAATGCATAATCATGACGACTCAATCCTCTCTGCATTCAGATAAGCCCATTGATCAAGACATTAACTATTGGCAGCGCGCTAGCCGCTTAGAGTCAGGCCGAGCAGAGATATTGCGTCATGTTGCTCAAGGAGACACCCTTGCCGATATTTTGAATTTGCTTTGCAAGAAAGCAGAAGAGTACAACCCCGATATGATGTGTTCGGTATTAGCGCTAGATGAAGAACACTCAACACTTCATCCTATTGCATCAACAACATTGCCAAATGATTACTGTGCTGCGCTAGAAGGCGTAACTATTGGATTGGGCGTGGGTTCTTGTGGCACCGCAGCCTTCCTAAAACAGCGCGTCGTGGTTGAAGACATTAATACCCATCCTTATTGGGCTCAATATAGGGCGTTGGCCTTAGGCGCCGGATTACAAGCATGCTGGTCAGAACCCATTATAGGAAGTGCTGGCAAAGTTTTCGGTACCTTTGCTATGTATTACGCTCAACCCAGAAGTCCTATAGAAGAAGATATTCAATTTATCGAGACCAATGCCAACCTTGCGGCGATTGTTTTTGAAAATAACCTCACTCGTAAGAACTTGATTACCGCCAATACGCTATTGAGCCAAACCGTGGACGAGCGTAATCAACAGCTGATGCAAACCAACGCAGAGCTTTCTAGTGTTTTGGTACAGCAAGCACTGGATAATTCGCAGTCATTAAAAGAAGAAAAGTTAAAAACAACCAAAAAGCTATTAGTCGGGTTTGCTCATGAAATAAATACACCTGTTGGTATTGCCATGACCTCCACCAGTTTTACACTCGATATCGTTGATAATGTTATCGCCGCGATTAATAACAATAAGTTAAGTAGACCTCAAGCACTCAAAGACTTGAATGACATGAAAGAATCTCTTGAATTGACGGCAAAAAGCTTAAAGAAAACGGCCTTGCTCATCGATCAATTTAGAGAAATCGATATATGCTTTTCAGACAGTAATAAAAGTCAGTTTTTGGTTGATGAACTGCTACAAGATTTTAGCGATAGTATTCAGCCTCAACTAGGGGCGCATACGTTAAGCTTTGAAGTAGAGCCAGAAACACACTGCCACTCTAAAAGTGCACTTTGGCAAGTACTCTCACAGCTAGTCGACAATTCTATAGAGCACGGATTCAAAGATTTAACATCTGGCTCCATTGGTATACATGCCAGCCAAAATCAAGAAACACTGATTATAAACTACCAAGACAATGGTATTGGAATATCTGAACAAGAAAGAAACTCTGTTTTTGAACCCTTCTTTTCGACACAAAGAGAAAGTGGCAAGGTCGGCTTAGGTTTAAATATTATAAATAATACAATAAGCAATACTTACAAAGGTCAAATACAACTAGTGGATTCGCCGATTGGCGTACGCTATGAAATAATTATTCCACTTTCTTCATAGGAAGAAAGCGGAATAATTGTGCGGATATAAAAAATATAATTATAACAGTACTTTCATCGCATCGATCATAGGTGGATTTTTTTCTGCCAAAGCATCAATCGCAGACTTATGTAACCGACGTTTATGTTCAGAAAAAATAGCGCGTCCCTTGGTAAAGGTTTTAGCATACGCTAAAGCGCCTTCAAACAAAGCATCAGCCCCTTCAAATGATTGATCGATGACCTTATCTGCTTTTAATTCTTCTGCTGACAGTCGTCGTCCTGAGAGTATCATTTCATTAAAGCGATATATCGGCATCGCTTTTAAAATCACATCCATCAAACCCGGCAGAAATGGAACACCCATATCAACTTCTGGGAAACAGAAAAAGCCACGATCCGATCGCATAAAACGAAAATCACAAGCACAAGCAAGAACACACGCATTACCAAAAGTATGACCATTAATCGCAGCAATAATCGGCATTGGATATTGCATCATCACGGTGTAACACGCATCCATAGTATGTAGGAATTCTTTTACGTCATCATGATTTCCACTTTGAATACTGCCCATCATCCAAGGCACATCAATTCCTTGACTCCAATTTTTTTCGTCACTTGAAGTAAGGATAAGTGCTTTATTACTTTTTTCTTCTTCCGCTTGTTTTAACAAGCTTAAAAGCTGACGGGAAAATTCTAGGTTATTGGCGTTCTTGCCATTATCCATAGATATAATCGCAACCTTACCTTCGTTGCGTAAACTCATTAAAGACATGTTACTTTCTCTTAAACAATTTCAGAAAAGATAAAACTCAGTTAACTTTATTTAAGCTTTTATTCGCCAATCAAACCCGCTAAAGGAGGCACTGTACCACGAACATAAGCATCAGCGTCTTGTACAAACAAATCAGGCATCAGATCTGTTTTATCACTCTCAGGATTCGCACGATATTGTTCGAAATCTTCCACCCCCTGAATACGTAAGAAATCTTCGTCTATTAATAACTGCCCCGTGATTGCACGGTTTTCAGTTTTTAATAATGCAAACGCCGCATTCGCCATTATTTTAGGGCCACGAGCGCGATCAAAGGACTGCTTACCACCAAAAGACGTCGCGGCAGTATGAATAACTGTGCGAGGCCATAGCGCGTTTACCGCAATGCCATAACGCTTAAATTCATCCGACATACCCATCGTCAACATCGACATGCCGTATTTGGTTAATGTATACGGTGAGTGATTACGCATCCAACGACGATCTAAATCTAACGGAGGTGAGAAACTTAAGATGTGACCATTTTCTGATTTTTTCAAATACGGTAATGCTTTCTGGCTTAATAAAAATACCGCACGAAAATTCACTTGCATCATCAAATCAAGTTTCTTTAACGGCGTTGACTCAACCCCAGATAAAGCGATCGCGCCTGCGTTATTAATAATCGCATCGATGCCACCAAATTTTTCTACGGTTAACTTAATTAAGTTATCAATGTCTTCTTCACTGCGCACATCAACTTTAACGGCAAGACCTTGACCACCCGCTTCTTCAACTTCTTTCACCACCGAATGAATCGTACCGTCCAATTTTGGATGTGGCTGATCAGACTTAGCCGCGATCACAATGTTTGCGCCTTCGGCCGCACACGCCAAAGCTACTTCACGTCCGATTCCACGGCTAGCGCCTGTAATGATGATGGTTTTATTTTTCAATGAACTCATAATAAATTCCTTACTTTAAATATTTTTCAATTAATTATTCAGCGGCTGAAGCTGTAATCTGAATTAATTTCTGTCGACCTTTTACTTGATCACCTGCCTTTATTAATACTTCGGCTATCGTGCCAGCGACGCCTGCTTTCAGCGGATGCTCCATTTTCATAGCTTCTAAAACAGCTAACGTCTGGCCAACGTTTACCACATCACCGACCTTTACCATGACATCAACCATACCACCATCCATCGAGGCTAATACCTGATCTGATCCACCTTTGTTTTTCTTCGCCGACTGCAAGCTAATATCGGTAAAGGTTAAATTTCCATAACTCGCGGCTAAGTGAACTTGATTACAACCTAACGCATCGCCTACCCCTTTTGTTTGACTGTAGGTAACCGTGCGAACGACATCATCCTGCACATACTTTAAAATATCTTCAGATTGCTCAATTATCTTAATCGTTTGTTTTTCCTTAGCTTGCGACTCTTTGTTTGTATCTGCAGCTTCAGTAACAAAATCAACTGTAATCGTATTTTCAATCGCCGTTAATGCAAGTTCAAAGGTTTGATCTTCACACGACAATTTAATAATACGGCTACCCGTTCTATTATTCTGCCAACCAGAAGATCCTGACTGGATTGCCGATAAAATACTCGCGGCCAGCGCCACTTCACGATACTGCGCGGCCAACGGCTGTAAGCTCGGATCTTGACTAAAATCGTCACCGATAAACGCGGTCGTTGCTTCACCTTGAATAAAGGTATCGTTGCATAAAATAGACGCTAAGAATGCACGATTATCTTTAATACCTAATAACTTACTGTCTTCCACGGCGCACACTAAACGGCGACGCGCTTCTTCTCGGTTTTCACCGTACGCAATAATTTTTGCCAGCATTGGATCATAAAACGAACTGATTGTTTGTCCTTGCTGAATACCGGAGTCGATGCGGACACCATCACCAGAAGCCGGTTGCCACAGATTTAATAAACCCGTTTGTGGGATAAAATTCGCGCCAGGATCTTCGGCGTATAAACGCACTTCCATCGCATGACCTGTAAGCGTCACATCTTCTTGGCTGATCGATAATTTATCACCCGCCGCAACGCGTAACTGCATCGCCACTAAATCTAACCCCGTGATTAATTCCGTCACCGGATGCTCAACTTGCAAACGCGTATTCATCTCTAAAAAGTAAAAGTTACCGTCACTATCCGCTAAAAACTCAACAGTACCTGCACCGACATAATTACAAGACTTAGCCGCATTAACCGCTGCTTCTCCCATCGATTTACGCATAGCAGGATTAACAAACGGCGATGGCGCTTCTTCCACTACTTTTTGATGACGACGTTGTACTGAACAATCACGCTCGCCCAAATAAACCGTATTACCAAAGCTATCGGCAAAGACTTGAATCTCAATATGGCGCGGCTGCATCACGGCTTTTTCAATAATTAGCTCACCATTACCAAAGGCATTCAACGCTTCTGAACGTGCCGATTTAATCAATTCATCGAGGTCATTCGCATCAGTGACTAGACGCATGCCTCGGCCACCACCACCTGCACTGGCTTTTAGCATCACAGGCATACCGATTTCAATCGCAGCATTTCTTAATGCATCATCTGATTGATCAGCGCCTTCATAACCAGGGATGCAAGGAACACCTGCCGCAATCATGGCTATTTTTGAATGACGCTTGCTGCCCATTAAATCAATGGCATCGGGACGCGGGCCAATGAATACTATGTCGGCATCCACGCAAGCTTTGGCGAAAGCTGAGTTTTCAGATAAGAAACCGTAACCTGGGTGAATTGCATCTGCACCGGTTTTCTTCGCTGCGGCAATTAATTTTTCTGCAACTAAGTAGCTTTCACCAACAGCAGAAGCACCAATACAAATGGCTTCATCGGCAATACTAACGTGAGGTGCATTTGCATCGGCTTCAGAAAATACAGCAACCGTGCGATAACCTAACGATTGCGCAGAGCGAATAACGCGTACTGCAATTTCGCCGCGGTTAGCGACGAGAACTTTAGTAAAGCCTTTCGTTTTTTTAATAATAGAATTCATGATGTTTTTTCCTTTATGGCGTGCTCTGATACCAATGCAACATCTGCCCAAGCGGGTGATCGTTTTTGCATAAACGCAGCACCACCTTCACGCCCCTCACCCATCACGGCATCAGCAAAATTATTAGCCGCTTGATCTAATAACGAATCAAGGTCTTGCTCACCGACATTATGAATTAAAGCTTTAGTAGTTTGCGATGCTTGTGGTGCGCATTTAAGTGCAAGTTTAATGGCTTGCATAACGGAGTCTTCTAGCTGATCGTTATTTTCTACAACCTGATGAATCAAGCCAAGGTTCAACGCTTCTTGTGCTTTGATACGATTGCCGAATAAGGCTAAGCGGCGGGTTTGAGTTAAGCCAATGCGCTGCACGACAAACGGAGCAATTTGTGCAGGAATAATGCCTAACGAGGTTTCTGGTAAACCAAATTGAGTTTTCTCAACGGCGATCGCTAAATCGGAAACACAAGCCAAACCAAAACCACCACCTAATACGGCACCTTCTAATGCACAAATAACAGCACAAGGAAGGTGATTAGCTTTAGTGATCATGTGACCAAAGGCACGATTGAGTTCAATTAAAGCCTTCTTATCAGCACCCGCTGATTGCATGTCTTTAATATCTCCGCCCGCACAAAAGTTGCCATTACCACCACTAATAATTAATACGCGGTAGTTTTCTTGTTCAACTTTTTCCATTACTGCCATGAGTTCATTCACCATGACAAGATTCATGGCATTGGCCAGTTTCGGGCGGTTTAAAATGACACGTAATACCGGATTGTGATCTTGTACTATCAGTGTTTCAAATTCTTGTTGGCTCATTTTAAAATCTCAATTTCTATCGGCTAAATTATTTTCATGAACAAAAACTATTTGCGCTTTTTAGGTAAAATATCCATGTATTTACAAATAATGCCGATCATAATTTCATCTGCACCACCACCGATAGAAGCCAAACGGTTATCGCGGTAGAAACGCGCTACCACGTTATCCCACATAAAGCCCATACCACCCCAATACTGAATACAACTATCGGCCACTTCACGCACCAAGCGACCTGATTTTAATTTCGCCATAGAGGCTAAGCGCGTCATATCTTCTTTATTCAAATACCCTTCACACGCTTGATAAACCATGCAACGCAGTGCTTCAATTTCTGTTTGCAGTTCGGCCATACGGAAATGAATTACTTGATTATTAATCAGCGGCTGGCCAAACGTTTCACGCTCACGACAATAGCCAATCGTGGTATCAACACAAATTTCCATCGACTTTAATGACATGGCTGCAACGTACATACGTTCTTCTTGGAACTGCATCATTTGCATCATGAAGCCAGCCCCTTCACTACCAATTAGGTTTTTCTGCGGCACTCGAACATTGTCGAAAAATACCTGTGCAGTATCAGAAGAACGCATACCGAGTTTATCGAGTTTATCTGAAAGACTTACGCCA